>JBKGYS010000007.1:0-33961 GCA_046545955.1 Spirochaetales bacterium
TATTCCGGTTAAGACCGCGAGCGACATGTATAATTGGACCGCCGAGTGTATTGAGGCAGATCCGTTTGTTGTTTTCCAGCGAAAAGTGAAACCTACAAAACCACGCATATACCGCACTGTCTTCGCGAACACCCTGTTTTCGTGAGCCACCGGCCCTGCGGTCGCTGGAGGTTTCTGATATGTTTAGCCGACCCTTAAAACCGGAGTTGACCTGCAGATGATCGACTACTTGCAAAAACGTAAATCCACGATCACCGACTATCTTACCCATTACCTGAAAGAAGAGTGCCACGATTTGCTTTCCGGTCAGCAGTTCGGTCACGATATGGTCGAGCGTCTTCTCGATTTCACACTTCGGGGTAAAATGATCCGCGGTAGCCTTGTTTTTCTCGGGGCGGAGCTGTATGAGCACGAAGAGAGCGACCCTGCGCTCGTGCGAATGGCAGCGGTTATGGAGCTGCTGCAGAGCTTTCTTCTCATTCATGACGACATTATGGACCGTGACAGAGTGCGGCGCGGAAGTCCGTCGATATACGCACAGTACGACGAGTTCGGGAAGAGCGAGGGGATTGATGACCACCTTCACTTCGGCGAAGCCATGGGAATTTGTGCCGGGGACGTTGCGATCTTTCTTGCGACAAGCCTCATTGCAGACGCGTCGGTGCCCGACAAGTATCGCAACCCTCTCCTTGCGGCCGTTTCACGGGAAATTGTCCGTGTCGGAATCGCCCAGATGGGAGATGTATACCACGGAGTCTCAGCGAACGCCGTAAGCGAGGCGGACGTTATCAACGTGTATCGCTTCAAGACGGGGCGGTATACATTCTCGCTTCCTTTGATGTGCGGAGCGATCCTCGCCGGCGCCTCGGTCGAGGATCAGAGAGTGCTCGGTCAGATCGGCGAAGGTCTTGGAATTGTCTTTCAGATAAAGGATGATGAAATAGGGCTTTTCGGCAGCTCGGATGCGATCGGAAAGACGGTCGGCAGCGATATCGCTTCCGATAAAAAAACGCTGCATCGGATTGCACTGTTCGATCTTGCTGACGAGCCCACCAGGGGCCGCATGGAAGAAATCTTCGGCCGCGAGAATCCCTCCGACGGCGACATTCAAGCGGTCCTTTCGACGATGCGCGAACTCGGCGTGGCATCACGCGTTTCGCGAAAACTGCATGAATACGCTGAGGCGACGAGATCACAGATCCGCCGCTCGCTTTCGGGGATGCCAAATCGCGGAGTGACCATGCTCGAGCAACTCCTCGAGTACAATCTTAATCGACAGATGTAACAAACATGCTTTTCGCGCGAGCAAGAAATGTTCGGTGGATTCGCGAGTCGCCGGTGAGCTCGGGGTGGAATGTAGAGGCCCAGATATGTCCTTTCCGAACAAGAACAGGGTCGTCCCCATCCCTCGCGAGTACTTCCACCTCATCGGATACATCCGTAATGCGGGGTGCCCGGATGAACACCCCGGAGAAGCTGTCGGTTTCCGATTCCCCGGTCGCGACAGCCATTTCGGTGGCGAATTCTGCGGACAAGCTCACATTCCGCTCGAAACTCTCACGTTGTCGACCGTACGCGTTTCGCCTGATTCGCATCTCGAGGCCGCCGATTCGCGGTTGGTCGCTTTCCTCGATATGCTCGGCGAGAAGAATGGCACCGGCGCACGTTCCGAATACCGGCATCCCGTGATCGATACGATCGACGATTTCACGGAGAAGACCAAACCGCTCGCATAGCATCCCGATCGTCGTACTCTCACCGCCAGGGATGATCAGCGCGTCGATATTCGCGAGTTGCTCGGGGGTGCGCACACCGACGACGTTCACTCCGGCGTGCAGAAGCGTTGATTCGTGTCGTGCGAAGTCGCCTTGAAACGATAATACACCCGTACGCATTCGTGTTCCCGCTTAAAGAGCTTGTGCAGTCTACCAGCCTCGCCCCGCGAGACGATGTTCCTCGGCCATTGAAGCCGAGGATTGGCCGCTCATCGCGTCCCCGAGGTCTTCACTAATCTTCGCGAGCTTATCGGGATCATTATAGAAGGCTACCGCTTCGACGATGGCCCTGGCACGGCGCTGCGGGTCGCCACTCTTGAAAATACCGCTGCCCACGAAGACCGCCTCGGCCCCGAGCTGCATCATGAACGCCGCATCCGCTGGCGTTGCTACGCCACCGGCGGAGAAGTTCGGCACCGGCAGCGTTCTACGACGCGCGACCTCGAGCACAAGATCGTACGGGGCACCGAGATCGCGAGCGACTGTCATGAGCTCGGCTTTCGGAAGAACCGAGATTCTGCTCATTTCGTCGATAACGGTTCTGAGGTGCCGCACCGCCTCGACGATATCTCCGGTGCCGGCTTCGCCCTTCGTACGAATCATTGCAGCGCCTTCGCCGATCCGTCGTAGCGCTTCACCGAGATTCCGGCATCCACACACGAACGGAATTTTGAAAGGCTCTTTATCGACGTGGAACTGGTCGTCGGCGGGGGTGAGAACCTCGCTTTCGTCAATGAAGTCCACTCCGAGGCTTTGCAGAATCTGTGCTTCGACAAAGTGCCCGATCCGGCATTTTGCCATTACCGGTATGCTCACCGCGTTTTGAATGCCTTCGATCATACGCGGATCGCTCATTCTCGCGACCCCGCCATGAGCCCGGATATCGGCCGGAACCCGCTCGAGCGCCATGACAGCCTGTGCTCCGGCGTCGGCAGCAATTTTCGCTTCCTCGGGCGTGACAACGTCCATAATCACCCCGCCTTTGAGCATTTCGGCTAGACCGACTTTTGTCCGCCAATCACCGCTTTGTCGTTCCGACCAGCCTGTTTCGTTCATGTATCGTTAACTTCCTCGTGTATCTTGGGTGTGTGTCGTAAGCTATCGCCGCGCGTTCGACTTGGTCAATGCCTTTTTACGCGTATGTTACGGCATGGAGCTCGTCTGAACGCCTGAGGCGTTGCCGGAAGCAAACCGCTATTGCTGAAGCGATCTGTTGTGATAGATTGCACTCGGTGAGTAATACTAGGCAGGATAATCTAATAAGAGACCGCTATATGCAGGTACTCGAGCGGGTAAGCGCGGCGTGTCGTCGAGTATACCGAACCCCTGAAGACGTCGAGGTCATGGTTGTGACAAAGACCAGGTCGCTTGCTGAAATAAGCGAAGTAATGGCTGCGGGGGCCCGATCGTTCGGGGAAAACCGGGTGCAGGAAATAATGGCTAAATGGTCCCCCCTGTCCGACGAGCACAACGCCGCGCTGAGCTTCCCGCAGAAGGCGCAGTCTCTTCCCCGTATACCGGAGCGTGCGTCGGTTCGTTTAAGTCTTGTCGGTCATCTGCAAAGCAACAAAGTATCGAAGGTGGCTGACCGTGTGGATGCTGTTGCGAGCATTGACAAGGTCTCCACCGTCCACGCGCTCGCGAAGCGGATTACCAGGACAATGGATGTTCTCGTGCAGATCAACACATCGGGCGAGGATAGCAAGTTCGGCCTGCCCGAAGACGAACGCGCTATACGCGCGGTAATCGAGGGACTGCTTGATCACTCGAATCTACGCCTTCGTGGAGTTATGACTATTGCACCGTTTATCGAGGATCGGGAAGCGATTCGAGCATCGTTCGTGTCGCTTCGACGCTGGTTCGAGTGGATCGGTTCGCGCTACAATCCGGAATGCTGGGACACCCTCTCGATGGGAATGAGTGGTGATATGGAAATCGCAATCGAGGAAGGAAGCACACAGGTGCGTCCGGGAACCGCGGTGTTCGGTCCTCGTCCGGGCTGACGCAGCAGCTGTTGAAGGGTTAGATGATGTTCTCGCGTATTCCAGTGATCGCTCTGCTTGCCGTCTTGCTTGTAGCTCAGCCGGTCGCTTCCCAGGACACCGAGCCGCAGCCGTACGAGCCCGATGAGTTTCCCCGGGTTGCGCGGGATTTGCGCCGGTTCCAGATTGTAACGCTCGGGAGCGTTCCGCTTACGCTTTTTTTTTCGTCGTTGGGGTATAGAATATGGCGAATTGGAAACGAGACAGAACTGTCCTGGCGCGACAGCGGCGTGTACACCCAGGAGCAGCGCGACCGGGTTCTGACGATTGGGCTGTCGTTGAGCGTCGGGGTTGGAGTTCTCGATTATATGCTGGGCGTGTTTTCCGATGACTGAGGTTTCGGTGCACGACGGCGATGCAGCGATTCACTTTGACGGCCGTTGTGAGCCCGAAGACACCGGCCGGCGTATTGACGAGATTGTCGCCCGCGAAGCTCTCGCGCTTTCGAGAAACGAGTTCCGCAATCGATTGGTCTCGCTTCGGGTGAACGGGCGTCACGTGTCGCCGGCATACCGCGTGCACGAGGACGACCGCGTGGACGGCGAGATTGCCTTCGAGACCCCGCCTGAACCCGCGGCGCAAAACATCGACTTAAACATAATCTTTGAGAACGAGCGAGTGGTTGTTCTCGACAAACCGTCGGGACTTGTCGTTCATCCGGGAAGCGGCAATCGCCATGGGACGCTCGTGGGCGGTTTACTCTATCGCTATCCCGATCTCGCCGAGCGGTTTCCCGACTCCGACAGACCGGGTATTGTGCACAGACTCGACAAGGATACGTCCGGCGTTATGATCGTCGCGCGTGACGCCGAATCCGCAGGTATTCTGCAGCGACAATTTGCCGCAGGTCGGGTTCGAAAGCGCTATGTGGCGTTGGTCAAAGGCGCGCCGCCGGCGAGCGAGGGACGGGTGCAAGGATGTATTCGCCGCGACCCGCATCACAGGAAACGCTTCATGTGGGCGGCTGACGAGGGGAAGCCGGCGGATAGCGGATATCGAATCCTCGCACGCTTTCCGGAGGCCAGCCTTGTAGCCTTAGCACCCAAGACCGGACGAACGCATCAGCTGCGCGTTCACATGAAACACCTTGGTTGCCCGGTCGTGGGCGATACCGTATACGGGCGCGGGTCTTCGAAAACGCCGGGTGAAGGACTTTTGCTTCACGCCGCCGTTCTGTCTCTGAAACTGCCGGGAGAGTCCGAGCGAAGAACCTTCACAAGTCCGTTTCCGGAGCGACTTCGAAGCGCTCTCGAGCGATATGGTGGTCCGGAGATTTCCGAAGATCCTCGTTTGTACGAAGTTCTGCTTGAATGGTAGTCGGCGGTCCGTACGCAGGAAAAACGTATGTGTTCGGGGGCATGCTTTCGAGCACCGTCTGAAGTCCTTCGATGAGCAGCGCTTTCGCGAAGCCCGGGGGAAGGTCGCTTGTCTTTCCGGCGGAAAGCATGGGGCCGGGAAAAAGCGCCCCGCCGATCTGGTAGATCACACCGTCGATCCAGCTTCCGGGAAGTCGAATCGCGTGTACTTCGAATCCGCCGACGCTAAATGACTGGGTGTCGGTGATTTCATGGGAATGCTGATGTTCCTCCGGTGGTTTCCGTCCGAAGACAGGGCAATTGTAAATGCGCTGAAACGTGCGAACTCCGCCGGCGTGGTGCCGTTCGTTTCGTGTCAGGAGGATCGCGGCGGGTACGAGATCACTATCCTCGATAAGCATGAGAAGCTCTTTGTCCATACTACCCGGGTCTATGACAAGCGCGGCGTTGGACTCTTCGTTTCCGAGTACGTAGGTATTCGAAAAACCCTCGAGGGAAATATGATGAAACAGCTTCATTGGTCAGGACAACTCCGCCGACGGAATCCGAATTGAGGCGTACTTATCGCTGCCGAGAATTCCCTTGGACTGGAATACGTTGCAGTAGGGATAACGCACGTTCATTCTCGAAGAGTTGGTGAAATCGCTTCCCTTCATATTACAATCGGAAAAATCGGTATCGCTCAGCGATGCCGCGATGAATCGACAGTCGAGTAAATCGGATGAGGAAAACACGCTCTTGCCCATTGTGGCCGCGTTAAAGTTCACCTGGACCAGTGTCGACTCGCTGAACCTGCAATCTCGCAGAAACGAGCAGGCGAAAACCGAAGAGCGTATTCGCACGCGCTCGAAAAGACATTCGATAAACTCCGAGTGGTTGAGAAACGATAGGTCTATGACGGTATCTACAAAGTGGCACCGGACCATTCGGGTATTACTGAGACTGCAGGTGTGCAAGTCCTTCGACGAGAAGACCACATCGTAGACGGTCATTCCGTCGAACGCGACACGCTCGATCTCCGATCGCCTCGCGAAGAAGTCGGAGACGAGCCGACTGTGCTGCGGCTCGCAGTGAATCGCGCAAAGGTCGGAATCGAGCACTGCCAGTTCCGAACACTGATCTTTCTCGCATGTGCGGCGCATTATCATAATCGCTCATGGGCAGGGTACCGTGGGATCGTCGGAAAGGGCAAGCAAAGCTTGGAAAGCGAACCCTCGACGGGTAGCACACGACCGGGCTACACTTATGGTGCCGTCGAGAACGGAGCGATGGCGTTTAGAGGCGTACTATGACTCGTTGTTTTTCCTGCGGGAGCGAACTTCCGGATGACCAGCCCTTTTACCGCTCGGAGCAGTGCCCGAACTGCAAAGCGGACGTTCGGGTGTGCCTGAATTGCACGTTCTACGATCCAGCCGCCCAGTGGCAGTGTCGGGAGCATATCTCCGAACCCGTCCGCGACAAGGATCGTGGCAATTTCTGTGATTTCTTTCGTCCCCGCAAGGATCGCGGGGGATCGGCTGGTGGTACTCTCCCCGGTCAAACCCAGGCGGACGAAGCGCGTTCCAAGTTCAATAAGCTTTTCGGTGAATAGCTTCTCGAATCGATCTCATGCATAACACCGACAAAAACATGAGCGTGACAGACGACACGAAGCCGACGGCGATCGCCTGCCGTCAGGCTACCGACGATCATACGGCAGGGCTCCTCGATCTTGGTCTTGTCCTCGATCGATTAGCAGACCGCTGTCTATCAGCCGCCGGGGCGCGCGCTTGCGCACAGATCCACGCGGCGAAGGATGGCGCGGAAATCGCTGCGCTTCTCGATCGTGTCGGCGAATATCGGGTCGTACTCGCAGAGGGCGAAGAACCGCAGTCTTTGGTGTTTCCCGACTTCGGCGACTCTCTCGACCGGCTCGAGGTGGAGGGAGCGCAGCTTGAGGGAAGCGAACTCTACGCAATCGGGCTGTTCCTCCGGTCGTTCGAGACTATCCGTGAGTGGTTTTCCTCTCGCGAAACAGCCCCGTTACTGCGCGAGGATCTGTCGGGCGTTCTCCCTCCAACGGATACAGGCGAGCGAATTCTCGGTCTTATCGACGAATCCGGATCGGTTCGCGAGGAGAAAGTCCCCGAGCTCAGGAGGATTCGTGATCGTATCCGTGATATTCAGGCGACAATCGGGCGAAAAATCCGCGCCTGGTTTAACGACAGTTCGCTCGATCAGGTGTTTTCAAGCGACGCTCCCGCGTACCGGGACGGTCGTACCGTTCTGCCGGTGAAGAGTGATTTCAAGGGCCGGATACGGGGAATAGTTCATGACGTGAGCGGCACCGGCCAGACCGTGTTTATGGAGCCGCTGGATGTGGTCGATGCGAACAACGAACGGGCTGAACGCGAGGCAGAATACCGCAACGTTATTCTGCGTATCCTCCGGGAACTGAGTTCAGCCGTTCGCGACAAGCGCAGCGAAATTGCCGAGTGCGAGACAGCGCTTGCCGCACTCGATACCGTTCGGGCGCGAGCGCGCTACAGCCTTGACTTTGACTGCGAGCGGCCGGCTATCGGAACACGAATCCGGCTCAGACAGGCTCGTCATCCGCTTATTTCGCGGCGCGAGGTTGTTCCGGTCGATATTGTCATGGACGAACCGACTCGGTGTCTCATTATTACCGGTCCAAACACCGGGGGAAAGACGGTCGCGTTAAAGACAGCCGGCCTCATCTCGCTGATGTTCCAAATGGGCATGGAGGTGCCGGTTGGAACGGGCAGCGAGTTGCCTGTATTCGATGAGGTGCTCGCCGATATCGGAGACGAGCAGAGCCTCGAGCAGAATCTGTCGACGTTCAGCGGACATATGCGAAACATATCCCGCATGATCGACCGCGCTGGTCCACGCTCATTGCTGCTGCTCGACGAATTAGGATCGGGCACCGACCCGCATGAAGGCGGAGCGCTTGCAATGGCGATCCTCGACCGGATCACCGAGACGCAGAGCTACGCGCTCGTGACCACGCACCACGGCGCGCTGAAGCGATACGGCTACACTCACGAATCGGTTTCCAATGCGAGCATGGAGTTCGATGATTCGAGCCTTGCGCCGACCTATCGTCTGCTCGTCGGAGTTCCGGGCAGTTCCCACGCGATCTCCATTGCAGAGCGCAGCGGTGTACCGAGCGAGATTCTCGACATCGCCCGCGGCTACCTTACCGACGGGACGAGCGATACTGCCGAAGTGCTTAAAGCGCTCGAAACAGCGCAGGCCGAGCTCGAGCGCGACAGGGCGGAGCTAGAGCGCGAACGCGCCGATATGCGGCGGCGTGAGCACGATTTCGGGCTGCAGAGAGAGAAAGTAGAACGGCAGCGGAGGGAGCTGAGAGAGGGGAAGCTTCGCGAGCTCGACCGGTTCGCTGCGAAGGCGAGGAGCCGGCTGGAGAATCTCGTGCGGGAGCTTCGCGAAGGCGAATTAACGCGGGACAAGCGCAAGGAGGTGAAGCAGTTCATCTCTGAGCTCGATGACGAGCTCGACCGGGCGAGGTCCGGTGCCACCGAAGAGACCGTCTCACAGGCGCCGACATCGGAGTCGGGCAGGGATTCCGGTGCGGTCAAACATCGAGCTGAAAACCGGTCTTCCCGACCTCGAGAGGAGACCATCCCCGAACTCGACGAAGGGGTAAGGGTCAGGCTCAAAGATTTCGGGACCAAGGGTGTCGTCGAGCGCGCGGCAAAGAAAGGCAAGTGGGTCGTCGCGACAGGATCGGTTCGAATGACGATGGATGAATCCGAGCTCGAAGTGCTCCCCGAAGCCGAGAGCCGCTCGACTGCGGAATCGAGGGTGAGAACCGAGACAACTACGAGTCGCCCGGTCTTTGAACTCGATATCCGCGGCGAGCGCCTCGCTGCGGCACTCGATCGGGTAGAGCGGCAGATCGACGCATGCCTTTCCGAAGGCCTCGAGAGCTTTACGATTCTCCATGGAAAGGGTACCGGGGCGCTCCAGAAAGGGGTGCACGATTTGCTTTCCGGGCGCGAGGAGATCGCGTCAACCGAGTTCGCACGGCCGGAAGACGGCGGAACCGGAAAGACCGTAGTGCGGCTACGATTGTAGCTTGCTGTCAACCACCGTGGTGTATGTTCCTGTAATACCCGCAAACACCCCGGGGACCGAGCCTGGTCTTCTTACGCGGAGGCGGAGAGCAGACTGCCGTGTGTGCTTGCGACGGGGGACCGTAGGGGGAGTTCCGTCCGGTTGTTTTTTGTTATCACGCGCTTCGGCTCGCGCATCGCCTGTTCGTCCCGCCTTTGGTCCCGCGAAGACATCTTGCCGAACACCCGGACAATCCATAAGCTTCCGGTATTATGAATGTCCGCCTCTTGCTCGCATCGCTCGCGGTTACCGCGCTGCTCTCCGGTTGTCTATCGATCGAGACCCATATTGCATTTGAAGATCGTGAAAGCGGTACCATTACCAATATGTACCGTATCGAGAGCGACTACATTGTCGACGACGCGGTAGAAAGTCCTTCGGGCGAGCTTCCTCTTCCGGTCTCGCAGGCCGACGCGAGGAGTACTGCACGGCTCGTCGATGGGCTCGAACTCGAATCGTACGACCGGTCCCAGGATGGTGAGCACGAGGTTATCGAGATTACCTTTCGCTTTGATTCGATTGCGGCGCTCAACCGGGTTTACGCGACCGTGCCCGGCGACGAGGCTATCGGATTCGAGGGTGAGACCTATCGCCAACGAATCGGCGAAGCCTTCGATGACGGGATTTCCGACGATGCTTCGGAATTGCTTGGTGTTTTCGTCGAAGAGGACGACAACATCCGGTTCTCGGTTTCATTCGCCGAGAGTATCGCGGGGGTCAGCGAAGGGTCTGTTGAAAGTGATTCCAGCGCGTCGCTCGAAAGGTCGCTTACAGACGTGATCGGCGATTCGGGTTCCGAATACTGGGAAATTGAGCTCGAGTAACGCAACGCGGCGGGAAACCGCTCATATCGTATCGATTTTACCTTGATAGATTCACACCGTAGCGGTTACATTACGGCTACGGTTGAAGCCAAAAAGATCAGGCTGGTTTGGTACTCTCGGGGGCGTTTGTATCGGATGCTCTGCGGGAAATCTTATTCAATCGCTGAATCCGCCACGTTACAGTACAGTGAATCCGGGAGTCCGGGTCTGTGTTCTTTGGTTGTGAGCACGTTAGCTCGTGCTGGAAGGGTTCTACCACAATCTTTTACGAGGATAGCCGATGGATGCGCAGTTAAAGGAGCTCATCGAGACCATTAAGTCCGAGGGCGTAGAGAGTGCGGAGGCCCGTGCTCAGGAAATTATCGATCAGGCGCAAAGCCGCGCTGAAGATATCGTGAAAGCCGCACAGCAGGAGGCGGAAACAACCCGAAAGCAGGCCCAAAGCGACGCAGAAAAAGCCCGACAGTCGGGAGAAGCGGCGCTAAAACAGGCCGCGCGTGACCTGGTTCTGAATGTGGAGAATCGAATTACCACGCTGTTTCACCGGGTTATCGAGCGTGAGGTCGCCGGCCAGTACAAACCGGAGACAGTCGCCGAGGCGATCGCCGCGGTTGTAAAGGCGTGGGCGGAGCAGGGGATTACCGATCTCGAGGTCGCGCTTCCCGAGAAGCAGATGAATGCGGTCGAAGAGACGCTTCGCAGTGCGCTCGGTGCGGAACTGAGGAAAGGCGTTTCTCTTGTCCCTTCGAGCCGGGTCAGCAGTGGATTTCGTGTTACCGAGCAGAATGGCAACGCGTACTACGATTTTACTGCCGAAGGCGTGGCCGAAGCGCTGAGCGAGCACGTTAGTCCGAAGCTGGCTTCGATTATCCGAGAAGCAGCGAACGCACAGGAGTAGGTCTTGGCCGGATACTACTACGCGGTTGCTTCCCTTCCTTCCCTTTTTCTCGATTCCGAGCCACCTATAAATTGGGACGAGCTCATTACCTTTTTGCGCGGTCAGCTATCGGCTTCGGATTTGCGGCGCCTCGGCGGTGCCGATCTCGAGGAACCGCCGGTTCAGCTCGTGCTCGACGCGGCGCGGAGCGCAGAATCGACTACCACGGACGAGGATTTTTCGGAGTCGGGCGATTCCGAGTCAACGGATTCGGAGGAATCCTCCGAATCGCTCGGCGCCGCTGCGGCAGAGTTCCGTAGTTTCGACAGGGAGCTGCGCAATGCTCTTGTTCGCGTACGAAGCGATAACCCGGAACGGATAAAAAAGAGTACAAGGCCTGGCGATGTCGGATACGCTTCGCGGGCGGAAGAAGCAGCGCGTGAGGCGGTAAATAGCGATCCTCTCGAAGCTGAACGGTATCTCGACAAAGTGCGTTTCGATTTTCTCAATGAGCTTGAAGTTGGTCATCATTTCGACTTTGAGAATATCGTAATCTACTGTTTGAAGCTGCAGATAGTTGCGCGACGGGCTTCCCGCACCGATGAGGCTGGTCGGGAGGTGTTCGAGCGCAGTTACGAAGCGATACTCGCGCGAATGGGCGATATTCAGAATATTTGACTGAGAGAAATAACATTGACCTGATTGTTCGGCGCGATAGACCAACGCGCGGACGACAACGAACGCAAGCGGAGTGAAGTGAACATGGCGGAAACAAAAGGACATGTACTTGGCGTTAACGGAAACATGGTTACCGTGACCGTCGATGGGGATGTGTCGCTTAACGAGGTAGGATACATCCAGCTCGGGCAAACGACGCTCAAGAGCGAAGTAATACGTATCACCGGTGACAAGGCGGAGATGCAGGTTTTTGAGGATACCGCAGGTATAGGAGTAGGCGACGAAGTATCGTTTTCGCGGGAACTCTTAGCGGTAAAGCTCGGGCCGGGGCTTCTCGGACAGGTCTACGACGGGTTACAGAATCCGCTTCCTCAGCTCGCCGAGAAGCTTGGATTCTTTCTCGACCGCGGCGTCTATCTTGACCCGCTTGACTCAAAACGGGAGTGGGAGTTCACCCCGACCGCTTCAGAGGGAGACACGCTCGACGGCGGCGATACGCTCGGGACGGTTAAAGAGGGGATTTTTGACCATCGGATTATGGTTCCGCTCGGACTTCGCGGAAGCGTTACGGTGAAAGAGATCGCATCGGCCGGGTCATATACAGTGAACGACACGGTTGCGAAAATTGAAGACGAACACGGCAACACGCATACGTGTTCCATGGTCTTCGAATGGCCGGTTAAGCGCCCGATACAGCGCTACGAGAGGCGGCTTAAACCGCAGGAGCCGATGGTTACCAAAGTGCGACTTATCGACACTTTTTTCCCGGTGGCACGTGGTGGTACGTATTGTATTCCCGGGCCGTTCGGTGCGGGTAAGACCGTTCTTCAGCAGATCACGAGTCGACACGCCGATGTGGACATCGTTATTGTAGCCGCCTGTGGTGAGCGTGCCGGTGAGGTTGTTGAAACGCTTCAGGAGTTTCCCGAGCTCACTGACCCGAGGACCGGCAGGACGCTCATGGAGCGGACCGTCATTATTGTTAATACCAGTTCCATGCCGGTCGCGGCTCGCGAAGCGTCCGTCTACACCGGGGTGACAATCGCCGAGTACTACAGGCAAATGGGGCTGAACGTACTGCTGCTCGCCGACTCCACAAGCCGTTGGGCGCAGGCTATGCGCGAGATGTCCGGTCGCCTCGAGGAAATTCCGGGTGAAGAGGCATTCCCCGCGTATCTCGAGAGCGTTATCGCGTCGTTCTATGAGCGAGCCGGTTTGGTGCGACTGAAGGACGGCAGTACCGGTTCGGTTACTATCGGCGGAACCGTCAGTCCGGCCGGCGGAAACTTCGAAGAACCGGTCACGCAGGCAACCCTCAAAGTTGTAGGGGCTTTTCATGGGCTCTCGCGGGAGCGAAGCGACGCTCGTAAGTATCCCTCGATTCACCCGCTCGAGAGCTGGAGCAAGTATCCCGGGGCAATCGACGCGGGGTTGACAGAGTATTGTCGGACCATTCTCCAACAGGGTAACGAAGTGGACCAGATGATGAAGGTCGTCGGTGAGGAGGGCACGAGCCTTGACGACTACATCCTGTTCCAGAAGAGCGAATTTCTCGATTCGGTCTATATTCAACAGAACAGCTTTGATCCGGTGGACGGGGCAGTTTCTATCGAGCGTCAGCGCCATGTATTCCGCCTCGTCTTCGAGATCCTCGCGGCTGAATATGACCTGCCGAGTAAGGATGAGGCACGGGTATTCTTTAACCAGATGCGTCAGCGCTTTATCGATTACAACGGTGCCGAATGGAATACGGATGACTTTCGGAACGCGGAGCAAAAGGTTAGGGAACTTCTCGACGGGCGGAAAACGGGTGTAGACCCGAAGGCCGAAGCGATCAGTCGCACGGCGGAGACCCAGGCAAGCGCGGGTTGAATCGGGACCCGGGTAACGCAGAATAAAAGGCGAGTGAAGGTATGAAGAAGATCTACAGTCAGATACAGAAAATCGCGGGAAATGTTATCACGGTTACCGCCCGCGACGTTCGCTACGGGGAACTCGCGATGGTCACGGGCCGCTACGGGCGAAGTCTCGCCGAGGTTATCAGGCTCAACGGCGAGCAGGTGAGCCTCCAAGTCTATTCCGGTGGTCGTGGTATTTCGACTGGTGATGAAGTACAGTTTCTCGGTCACCCTATGCAGGTGAGCTTCAGTGAACATCTTATGGGCAGAATCTTCGACGGAAGCGGACGTCCGCGCGATAACGGTCCGGCGCTTGAGGATAATATGATCGAGATCGGAACGCCGTCGGTTAATCCGAGCAAGCGTGTCCTGCCGAGCAATATGATTCGCACAGGCATTCCTATGATCGATTTGTTCAACACGCTTGTCGAAAGCCAGAAGCTGCCCATTTTCTCGGTCTCAGGTGAACCGTATAACCAGCTCTTATCGCGAATCGCGATGCAGGCGGAAGTAGACCTCATAATCCTTGGGGGAATGGGACTTAAGCACGATGATTATCTGTATTTCCGCGACGTTCTCGAGGAAGGCGGGGCCATGGATCGAACCATTTTCTTCGTCCACACGGCAAGCGACCCTATCGTTGAGTGTCTTATGGTTCCTGATATGGCTCTCGCGGTTGCCGAACGATTCGCCCTTAAGGGTAAGCGGGTCCTGGTGCTTCTCTCGGATATGACAAACTTTGCCGACAGCCTCAAGGAAATCGCTATCACCATGGAGCAGGTCCCGTCTAATCGCGGCTACCCGGGGGATCTCTACAGCCAGCTCGCCTCGCGATACGAAAAGGCTGTCGACTTCGAAGGCGCCGGATCGATTACAACGCTCGGTGTCACCACAATGCCCGGCGACGATGTGACTCACCCGGTTCCCGATAACACCGGTTACATTACCGAGGGGCAGTACTACTTGCGAAATGGTCGAATCGAACCTTTCGGATCCCTCAGCCGTCTTAAGCAGATGGTCAATAAGGATACGAGGGAGGATCATCGTGCGCTTATGGATGGTATGATTCGACTCTACGCGAACTCCAAAGAAAGCGTTGAGAAGCAGTCGATGGGATTTCGCATGAGCGAGTGGGATAATAAACTCCTGAAGTACGGGGAGATATTCGAGAATCGAATGATGGATCTGAGCGTTAATATTCCGCTTGAAGAGGCGCTCGATAGGGGATGGGAAATTCTCGCCGAGTGTTTCGACCCTGATGAAACAGGGCTCAAAACCGACCTTCTGAATAAGTTCTGGCCGGAGAAAACGGACGACGAACAGGAGTCTGCATAGTTATGGCTGATGTAAAGCTCACAAAAAATGAGCTCAAACGTCAGAACGATATGCTCAAGCGCTTCAAGCGCTATCTGCCGACCCTGCAGCTCAAAAAGCAACAACTGCAGATGGTAATCCGTCAGGTTGAACAGAGAAAGCGGGAAGTCGCGAGGCGACGCGAGGAGCTGAGCAGGAATCTGGAACCATGGATCGCCGTGTTTGCCGAGGATCTCCATATCGAGCGTTTGCTTACTGTCGAAAGCCTTGTAACCGAGACGGGAAACATCGCTGGTATCGATATACCGGTGTTTAAGGAGCTGAAATTCGGAGTCGCGGATTACGACTTGTACGCGTATCCTTTGTGGGTCGACACGGGTATCGAACGTTTGAAAGACCTTCTCTCGGCGGATGCGGAGATTCGCGTACTCGACCGGCAACTCGAAATCATAGGCGAGGAATTGCGTATCACGAGTCAACGGGTGAATCTCTTCGAAAAGATAAAGATTCCCGAAACTCAGGAAAACATTCGCAGAATCCGAATATATCTCGGTGATCAGCAGACCGCCGCGGTTGTTCGCGGAAAGATATCGAAAAACAAAATCACGAGGGGCGAGTCGTCATGATAGTTCCGATGAAACGGGTTCATGTTCTCGGCCTGTCTTCCAAGCGAAAAGAGATCACCAAACAACTCGGAACCCTGGGTACGGTGCATGTCACCGTCGAGCCCGCCGATTCCGATCGACTTTCGGAGCTACGATCTCATCGCGAGCGCGTACAGCGGGCTTTGCGAACGCTACCGGAGGCGCGAGCCGAGGATAAGCCGAAACATAATTGGGATGCTTCCGAGCTTGTCGACCGAATCCTTGAGCTTGCCGAAGAATCGAGAGAACTCGGGGATCGGAAGCAGCGTCTCGAACTCGAGGCGGAAAAGGTTTCTCCCTGGGAGGATGTTTCGCCGGAAGACCTCGCAGCGTTGGAAAGCGCCGGTTTCAGGGCTGAACTATACGTCTTGAAGGAAGATGATGCCGCCGGGTTTTCGGGCCCGGGTCACGTCTTTACGGTTTATGAGTCGAAGGACCGCGTTCATAAGCTCGCGGTCGGACGCAGCGATGAAGCATTTCCGGATGGCAACTATCCTCGTCCCGAGCGCACGCTCAGCGACGTGGAAGCGGAAATGGGAGAGCTCAAGGAGCGTTCAGTCGAGATAGCCGATGAGCTTCAAAGCTTCTCCGCCTCGCGAGGCACCATCGTAGCGGAGCTTGAACGGGTTGACCGCGACATTGAGTTCGAACAGGTCCGTTCGGGTATGAACGAAGAAGGCACGTTGCTCTGGTTTGCCGGTTGGGTACCGAAAGCGAAAGTCTCGGCGCTGCGCGCGCAGGCGAGAGAGTACGGCTGGGGTCTTCTCGTTCGCGACCCCCAACCCGACGAAGAACCGCCGGTTCTCGTCGAACGACGGGGGGTCTCGCGGCTGATCGAACCGGTGTTCAATCTTATAAATACCACCCCCGGATACCGCGAACGGGATATCAGTTTTCCGTTTCTTCTGTTTCTCACCGTGTTCTTTGCGATGATACTCAGCGACGCCGGTTATGGTGTACTCCTTGTTCTTGCCGGCGGCGTACTCGCGATCCGAAATAAGGTGCGTGGGCAAACAGCAGGGCTCGGTCTTTTGCTTCTTATGGTCATGGGCACGGCCACTGTGATCTGGGGAGCGATGAGTGGTGTGTGGTTCGGTTATGAACCGATCGCAGAAATGGAGCCGTTCAGCAACTGGGTTATTCCGGAATTGTTTGCGTTCGAACCAGGGAGTATCGAGGCGGTGATCGCGGTGTGTTTCGTGCTGGCGCTCATTCACCTCTCGCTCGCCCGCATCTGGAATACGGTCCGGCAATTCCGCGGCCCGCATAAACTCAAAGCGTTCGCCGAGCTCGGGTGGCTAGCCGTACTTGTGGGGATGTTCAATCTTGCGCTCACGCTTGTCGTCAGTGCCGAACAGTATCCATTTCTGCCGGTCTCGCTTTATCTGATTATCGGCGGTATTGGAGCGGTAATTGTTTTCAGCAATCAGGAAGGAAATTTTTTCCGCGGAGCGTTAAAAGGGCTGAATTTTACGACGCTGATTTCGACCGGACTCGACGGAATCAACGCTTTCGCCGATACCATGAGCTATTTGAGACTCTTTGCCGTGGGCCTGGCGAGTGTTGAAATCGCTGCGGCGACCAATCAGCTTGCCTCGCTTGCCGGCGAAGGACTGGGCCTCCCCGCTGCGATCCTGATCATCGTTTTTGGTCACTCGTTAAATCTGGCTATGGGGGGGTTGAGTGTGCTTGTCCACGGGGTGCGGCTGAACATGCTGGAGTTTTCGGGCGCACTGGGAATGGAATGGTCAGGTTCGGATTACAAGCCGTTCCGCTATAACACGTAAATTGCTCTCGGGGTTCGCCCCGAGATCATGGAAAGAGAATTCACGAACGAAGGGATAAGGAGACAGCTGGAATCATGGATATTGATTACGGACTACTATCGGTAGGAGCCGCACTGGCATTTGCGGCTATGGGTTCAGCACTGGGTACCGGAACTGCCGGTATGGCGACGATCGGAGCTTGGAAACGCTGTTTTCTGCAGAATCGGCCCGCACCGTTTCTTTTGCTCGTATTCGTCGGCGCGCCGTTGACCCAGACATTGTACGGATTCATTCTCATGGGGCAGCTCCAGGGATCCGCCGAGGGTGGTGGTGATCCGGGTCTATTGTTGGGAATTGGACTGTTCGGCGGTATCGCGATCGGCATGTCGTCGTGGTTCCAGGGTAAGGCTGCCGCCGGCGCCTCGGATGCGCTCGCGGAAACCGGTCAGGGCTTTGGTAACTATCTTTTTGTCGTGGGTATCGTCGAGACGGTAGCGCTGTTTGTTATGGCGTTATCGATTGCGGTTCTTCCGTAATATGGGCAAAGAGATTCGCCTCGGCAGCGCGCTTTATAGGGGGATTCCTGGATAAGGGTCCCCTTTATTTTGGGCTGTTTGAGCTGGCGCATATGGCGATGAATGTCGATACTCGTACTACGATATGAATCGTATGCGCATCATTACAGTCGTATTGCTCGCCGTTTTTGCCTCGAGTACCATTGCTTCGCAGGAAAGCGAAACGCAGCAGCCGTCGTGGAGCCTTCTCGAACGTGGAAAGCGCGCGCTGCGCGCCGGTGAGTCGGCCGAGGCGCTCAGCTACTTTAGACAGGTAGAAGAGGCCGATTCGGAGAACGCGGATGCCGCTCGCCATATCGGGCTGCTGTACGAGCGAGCGGGCGATAGCCGTCAGGCGCTTCGCTACTACGAGCGAGCGCTCGAGCGCGGGACGTTTGAAGTGCCCGGGACTGAGGTCGAAGTCCGCTACGCGCGTGCCCGGATATTCCGGGAGCAGGAGGATTTCGGCTCGTACGAACGCGAGATGCAGCAGCTTTTTGAGCTCGACGAAGAGTTCACCTCCGATGAGACGGCGCCGCAGCGAGAAAACCAGCTCCGGGTTGTTCGCAACGAGAGTCTGGCGCGGGCGTTAGTGCTCTACCGACTCGAACCCACCGTCTTTGCGCCACCGCACGCCGATTACGGTGCTTATCTGGTTCGGGCCGGACGATTCGAGGAATCAACCGCGCATCTGGTACGCAGCGTACTCGAATCAATGTCGTATGTGATCGGGCAATATCGCGAATCCGAGCCGGATTACGAGTTTGGATCGTTATACCGGTTCATGGACAACATTGAGGACCGTCGGCCGCTTCAGGATTTTCTCGCCGAGCGTCGCGTGTGGGAAGCGCTGTACTACCTTGCCACGGCGCTGTATTTCGACGGATACTCCACACGCGGCCGGGAGCTTTGGCAATTTGTTGTCGATCATCCTCAGTCGGGAGCGTGGGCGGCGCGCGCTCAGACGCAGCTTCAGGCCGATCGACCGCTTCCCCCGCGGTTTCCGTAGTTCTGGACGTCAGGCCGGCAACGCGGAGAGGCGAGCAAACAATGAGTTGGCAACAGGGGCCGCATGCAGGGGAAACAGCTGATAGTTCGCGGCGCACGCGAGCATAATCTTAAAAACATAACTGTCAGTATCCCGCGCGACGCGCTCGTGGTCGTAAGCGGGATGAGCGGATCGGGGAAGTCGAGCCTCGCCTTCGATACCATCTACGCGGAGGGAAAGCGCCGGTATGTGGAGTCGCTTTCGACCTACGCACGTCAGTTTCTCGGGCAGATGGATAAGCCCGATATCGATTATATCGAGGGCCTTAGCCCGGCTATATCGATCGAGCAGAAAACGACCAACCGAAATCCTCGATCTACCGTCGGAACAATAACTGAAATATACGACTACTTGCGCCTTCTTTTTGCCCGCATCGGCATTCCGCACGACCCGGATACCGGCGAGCCGGTTGAACGTCAGTCGGTCGATGAGATCGTCGACCGAATATCCCGGCTTTCGGAAGGAACGCGAATTATTGTGCTTGGTCCGGTCGTCAGGGGGCGAAAGGGCGAGCATACGCGCGTTTTGCACGACGCCGGTCGCGGCGGATTCACGCGGGTTCGAATTGACGGAAGGATCTATACCCTCGACGAGAAGATTTCCCTTACGAAGAACAAGCCCCATACCATAGAAATCGTAGTTGACCGGCTTCGGGTTCGGCCGGATCGCCGAAAGCGAATTGCCCAGTCCGTGGAAACCGCACTCGAGCTTGGTTCAGGCGCGATGGCAATCCTGGTGCTCGATGAAAACGGCAACGAACATCTTGAGCAGTTCAGCGAGCATTACGCGTATTCCGATTCATCCTTAAGTGTTCCCGAGATCGAGCCGCGTTTGTTCTCTTTCAACAGCCCGAGCGGAGCCTGTCCCGAGTGCGACGGGCTCGGCGTAATGCAGCGATTCGACCCGGACAAGGTCGTACCAGACCCGGAATTGAGTTTCAATGATGGCGGAATTGCTCCCTACAATCCGAACAGTCAGTGGCACCGCAGCAGATTCGAGAGCCTCGCCGCACATTACGGATTTGACCTCGATACGCCGATACGGGCGCTCGGTGAGGACGCCCGCCGAGTTTTGTTCGAAGGCAGCGACGACGAGATTCCGGTCTCGGTCGAAAGCGGGGAGAAGCGGAGTCGATTCGAGTATTCGATGACCTTTCCCGGGGTGTATGCGGATCTCGAACGCCGATACCGCGAGTCGAACTCGGAGGGGATTCGAGAGTGGCTCGAGGGATTTATGAGCCGTACACCGTGTGGCACTTGTGGCGGCAAACGACTGCGCCGGGAGGCCCTTGCGGTGAAAATCTCCGGCATGGGAATCCAGGATATCTCGGCTCTCAACATACGAGACGCGCGCTCGTTTTTCGAGAGCCTGGTTCTGTCGGACACTGAGCTTCAGATCGCCGGCGAAATCCTCAAGGAGATACGTTCCCGGCTCGATTTCCTGCTCAGCGTCGGGCTGGCATATCTTACGCTCAGTCGCGAGGCCGGGACGCTGTCCGGGGGCGAGTCTCAGCGCATTCGCCTCGCGACGCAAATCGGATCGAGCCTCATGGGGGTCATGTATATTCTCGATGAACCGACCATCGGGCTCCATCAACGCGACAATGCACGGCTTTTAAAAACGCTGCAACGACTGCGCGATCTTGGGAATACCCTGATTGTTGTCGAGCACGACGAGCAGACGCTCCGGAATGCCGATTATATCGTCGATCTCGGTCCTGGAGCCGGTGTTCACGGCGGAAACGTGGTTGCGTCGGGAACCTTCGACGACATTCTCGAAAGCGAGGCGAGCCTTACCGGAGCGTACCTAAGCGGGCGACGGCGAATCGATCCCCGCCATGAGAGACGGAAAGGCAACGGGAAGTCCATTTGTATTCACGGCTGCCGTACGAACAACCTTCAGAACATCGACCTGGAGATTCCGCTTCAATGCATGGTGCTTGTGACCGGTGTATCGGGGTCGGGAAAATCAAGCCTTATGACCGGTACGCTCTATCCTGCTCTTGCACGCGCGGTTGGGGGTCGGGCTGTCGAGCAGGGGCGCTATTCGAAACTAAGCGGGGCCGAAGCGCTCGACAAGGTAATCGAGATTGATCAATCGCCGATCGGTCGAACGCCCCGCTCCAACCCGGCAACGTACATCGGGTTGTACACGATTATTCGGGATCTATTCGCATCGCTTCCGGAAAGTCGGGCGCGAGGGTACAAACCGGGGCGATTCAGTTTCAATGTCAAAGGAGGCCGCTGCGAGCAGTGTCAGGGCGCCGGAACGATAACCATCGAAATGCATTTTCTAAGCGATGTATATGTGACCTGCGACGTCTGCGGCGGGCGAAGGTTCAACCGGGAAACGCTGGAAGTACACTATAAGGGCCTTTCGATTCATGATGTTCTGCAGCTGACCGTTTCCGAGGCGCTCGAAGTCTTTCAGGCGGTGCCGGCTGCGAAACGGAAGCTCGAGACGCTGTGTGACGTAGGGCTCGACTATATTACCCTTGGCCAGAGCGCCCTCACTTTGAGTGGTGGGGAAGCGCAACGGGTTAAGCTCGCTCTTGAGTTATCCAAGCGCAGCAGCGGTCGCACAATGTATTTTCTGGATGAACCGACTACCGGCCTCCACTTCGCCGACGTCCACAAACTCGTTGAAGTTCTTCAGAGACTTGTGGACGAAGGAAACAGCGTTATGGTAATCGAGCACAATCTCGATATGATCGCGCAGAGCGACTTTGTTATTGACCTCGGCCCCGAGGGCGGAGACGAAGGAGGCTCGGTGGTAGCCACCGGCACACCGGAGCAGCTCGCCTCCTGCCCGCAATCCCACACGGGCAAGTTCCTCCGCGATGTGCTTCGAAGAGCGAGTGTGACCCCACAGGACGTGCAATGAGCGGGGAAGCGGTCATCGCACGCGGTATCGCGCTGTGGGTTGTCGTATTGCTGTCGGTCTCGGTCCCGGCGGATGCACAGGATCTGGATCGCGCCCGTGCGCGTGACATAGAAACTGCCGGATACTATGAACTACAAAGCTGGGCGGAAACCCTCGGCATTGCGACCGACGGTTCGCGCTCCGACCTTCAACAGCGGCTTGCCGATTACTATGAAGTGGAAATCGAGGTCGACGAGTCGTCCCGATCCGATTCCCGCGTTGTACGAATCGAGGCGGCCGAGGACCTGCAGTACTTCACCGTGGATGACGTGGAAGAGGAGTATATCCGTCTCTCCGGCGGCGTACGGCTCGAGCTCAGCGATCGCGATGGTGAAGCCCGGCACCGGATCGATGCGGACGAAGTCGTGTTGAACCAGGACGAGGAGATTCTCAGCGCCTACGGATCGGTGCTCTATGAAATCGAACGCGACGGGGAAACCGAGCGGTTCGAAGGCGAATCGCTCACGGTCGAACTCGACACATGGGCGGGAGGCTTCCTCTACGGCACGTCGAGTCGGCCCCGGGAAATCGAAGGAGAGAGACTGAACTTCCGGTTTTCCGGCAGCAGTATTACTCGAAATGCCGAGGACGTGATTGTGATAGAGGACGGAGAGATCACCTCATCGCGCGCCGATCCGCCCTACTATAACATTTCCGCCTCGCGAATCTGGGTACTCGAGCCGGGTGACTGGGCACTCACCAACGGAGTGCTCTACGTAGGGCGTGTACCCATGTTCTATTTTCCGGCGTTTTTTTATCCGGGCCGTCCGAATATCCTGAATCTTTCCTTCGGTTTTCGGGACCGCGACGGCGGCTACGTCCAGACAACGTATTACCTTCGCGGTGAGCCTGAGTCCGGCGAAACCGACGCCCCTTCGATACTCCAGCTTGCCGGGGAAGAAGCTGAAACAGACAGGGTGCGCGAGGGGCTCTTTCTCCGGCCGGCCGAGGAAGGGGAATCGGTTGAGCGAAGCGACGATACGATTCGCATCTTTGCCGACGTGTACTCGAATCTCGGCGCGCTGCTCGCCCTCGATGTTGTGCTTGCCGATCCACCCGCGGTGGATGATTTCGAGTTTTTTGGCGGTATCGGGGCCACTCGCCTGCAGTATGATGTGGCGGGCTCGGATCGGCGCACTACCTTTTACCTCGATGAAGACGGGAAGAGCAGGCAGCACTGGTCCTCATCCCAGTTTCCGGGACTCGATGCGCCGTTTCGATTCGCCGCCGATTTGTCGACAAGCGGATCGATCGGGGGGCTGGATACCTCGCTCGATCTACCGGTTTATTCCGACCCTGCCTTTGAGCGCGATCTGCTCCGTCGTGAGGAGCAGATCGACTGGGGAAATATTGTCGGTCTCTCGGATACCGAAGAGACTCCGCCGAGTGAGCGAAGCACGTTGAACTGGCGCCTGCGCGGTTCGTATCGACCGGAGGTCGAAACGCTCGACCCATGGGTTACCACCGCCGATCTTCGCAGCGCCGACGTCCTGGTGCAATGGCGACGACGCACGATCGATGAGACGCTGCTTGAACCGTTTGAAGCTGCTGCGCTCGATGCTCCCGCGGGGGCGTTTTTCTACCCGGATACGATCACCGCTCCCGATCTCTCCGCCCGTCTCGCTGGAACGCTGCTGGCCTCCGACCGTGAAGCCGGCGATGGCAACGTCTCCGACCCTCGTGATTCAGGGAGACTTCGGCCACCGACATACGATACGGATGAGGGCGGGAGAACCGACGAGCTCGAACCGAGCGACGGTGACGCTTCCGGTAACGATTCGGATACCCGTTCCGTGCTGGACGAAGACAGGCCCACACCGGGCGGAGGTGACGTGATCGACTCCGACCGTTTACGCGTCGTTCCCCCGAGAGAGGCGGATAGCATTTCTCCGCCCGCCGACCCGGTCGAGTACGGACTGCGATACACGGTCACTCCCGCTTTGTCCTACGAGGCACGAACCGAAGGAGGTGCACGAGCAAACGAGATTCGCTGGGAAGTTCCGCAGGACGTCGACTGGAACGTAGCCTACTGGGAAGAGCAACGTCGTTTCTCGGGTTCGCTTGACTGGACCTCGGCGTATCTCGATCCGTTGGTATCGGTTGATTCCAGTCTGTCGCTGTCCGACAGGCGGCTTCGCCGGTTTGATTTTTCGCAGACCATCGATGAGGCCGATCGGGACTCGCTCGCTGAGCGAGCCGCACGCGGAGACAGAACCAATGTGGACGCTTCGACGCAACTGAGTCTCGCGCCGCTCGAGCAACTGCCATTGTTCCGCGGCACGCGGACACGGTACGACATAGATGTCCGGTTGCTCGACCGGACGCTCGAGCGTTTCGAAGACGGACAGCCGACATACGACGTCCGCACCGCCGAGTGGGACGACGAACGCATCACCGCGCATAATCTCAACGCTACGCTCGCCGCGAACACGCTAGGCACGCGTCAGACACTCGGCATTCGATACAATTTACCGCCTAAGGATGAGCGTGCTACCGCCGACCTCGATCTGCGCACGGGGCCTTTGCGAACGCGCGTTCGAGCCGGGTATACCCGAGAGCGGGAAGCCGAGGAGCTTGTTTGGGAACCGTTGCGCCTTACCGAGACGCTCTCTCTCGGGGAAACCGGCAATATCTCTCAGGAAATCGAATACGACCTGAACGAGGATTTCGTGGATTCGACGCAAAGCGATCTGGCTGCAGGAGCATTCACCGCGCGTTTCGAGGCCGAGCGAAACGAGAGGTTCGTTTTTGACGATGAGCAGGTCGACTGGGTCGGAGACGAAGACGTTCGGTTGCGACCATCAAGCGTATCAGCACGATTCAGCGGTGATATGGAACCGGATCCGCTCTGGAAAAACCGGATTGAATCGGACTTTGGGCTTACCGCGAGTCTGAGCGCGGATCTTCTTCGCTACACCGATAGCACGCTCGACCTTCGGGCCCAGGCGGATGTCAACGTATTCCGCTTTCTCGATCTCAATATCTCCGCGAGATCGCAGAACGCGCAGATGTATCAGTATGTTCCTGGCCTTGCCGAAAGGGTCGGCCGCGATACCCGGAATATTCTCGTCGACGTGGGTCGCAGCTTTAATTTCTTGAGTCGGGAGGATCGCGAGTTTTCGAGCTTTAATATCCGCGATCTGTCAATCGACGCAGTGCACGATCTCGGTGACTGGGATCTTACCGTGGCCTATCGGGGCAGCCCTGCCCAGCGCAGAGAGAATGCGCAGACAATCGTTGAATGGGAGAGCCGGCTCGATATCTCCCTCGACTGGCGTCCGATTCCGGAAATATCGCGCTCATTCGAGTATGAAGACGGGGCGGTTGACTGGTAGGCGGCCGAAGAAATGCGTACTTGACGTTTTATTCTGCGCTCCGGTACCATTTTGTAACGTGCGGTTTATGAGGGATTTGCTTGGATAAGCGAGCAGTTGTAGTGCTTGAGAGCAATAATCTGGTTGCGGAGGTATGCGGCGCGAACGACGAGAATCTCAAAGAGCTTGAGAGACTTTTCGGATTGCGGGTACTCTCCCGCGGCAACGAAGTACACTTGGAAAGCAACGACCCAACGGTTCGCGAGCTCTTTTCGTCCGTGCTACGCGAGCTCGAGTCAATGGCTCGCAGAGGGCAGAACCCCGGCCCGGCGGTGATCAGGAGCCTGTATCGCAGCCTGGTTACTCAGGAAGATAGCTCGGTTGAGTTATTAAAGTCGAAGACGATCAGCGTTCCAGGTGGCTTCGGTAATGTGTATCCGAAAGGGGCGGCGCAGGCTGCGTTCATCGAAGGGCTCGACAATTACGACATGTCTTTCTGCGTGGGCCCGGCTGGAACGGGCAAAACCTTTCTCGCGGTCGCTCACGCGCTATCCCAGGTACTTTCCAAGCAAAGACGGAAACTTATCCTTACACGGCCGGTTGTCGAAGCCGGTGAGAGTCTCGGCTACCTGCCCGGTGACCTGTCGCAGAAGATCAGTCCGTATCTTCGTCCCCTCTACGACGCAATGGAGAGTCTGATTCCCGCGGATATCATCGCACGCATGGACGAGAATCGTATGATTGAAGTCGCGCCACTGGCGTATATGCGCGGCAGAAGTCTGCGAGACTGCTACATAATACTCGACGAGGCACAAAATACGACCCGTGAACAGATGAAAATGTTTCTTACCCGTCTGGGTGAGGGGTCTGTGGCGGTGATTACCGGGGATATTACCCAGATTGATTTGCCGAAAGCCTACCAGTCCGGGCTGATACACGCGCTCGAAATTCTACGCGGCATAGACGAGATTCATATGTCCTATTTCGCGTCTCGGGACGTTGTGCGAAGCCCGCTCGTGCGGAAAATTGTCAGTGCCTATGAATCGCAGTAACGACGACCCCGGCGGCGAACAGCCGTTCCAGTCTTCCCGTGGAAACCGCGTACAGATCTATCTTATCGGTCGAAGCGAGGCTTCGGACCTTCCCACGCCGGAACTCGAAGCGCTCGGCCGGTTTGTGCTCGACTGCGAGTCGCTCGACGATACTACCGTGTCGGTCGCTATAGCAGATGATTCGTACGTACACGAATTGAACCTCCGTTATCGCGGTCGCGACGAGCCGACCGATGTGCTCAGCTTCGTATCCGATAGCGGAGATGATCAGATGCCAGTCAACCAATCCGACTGCCCGGGACGTTACGCGGGCGACATACTTATCAGCCCTGAGGCGGTAGCGCGTAACGCCGAGCGGTTCGGGATCAGTAAGGAGGAGGAGTTACGCCGAGTAATGGTACACGGCATGCTCCATATATGTGGAAGAACGCACGAGACGAACAACGGCGACGAGCCTATGCTCAGACTCCAGGAAGAGATTCTGCAACGTTGGAGTGGGGAGTTTCAGCTGTGAAAATTCTCGATCGGTTTTTCGGGCGAAAATCTCAGACGGACAACGGTGAAGAGGACGGACTGAACTCCGAGAAGGAGAAAATGATCCGGGGCGTCGTAACGCTTTCGGAGACTACCGTAAAAGAGGTCATGGTCCCGAGAATCGACGTCGCGTTTTTGGGCGTGGAGATGGTCGGTCGGGACGTGTTCGAAAAGGTGGTAGGCTGCGGGCACTCCCGCTTCCCCGTTTACAAAGACAATATCGATAATGTTGTCGGTGTTCTCTACGCGAAGGACTTGCTCCGTTTTCTTATAACCAACGATGAGGTCAAGGTCGATGCGATAATCCGCAAGCCGTACTTTGTTCCCGAGAGCAAGCGGCTCGACTCGCTTCTGCGGGAAATGCGTCGCCGGAGGGTACATATCGCGGTCGCTGTCGATGAATACGGAGGGGTGAGTGGTATCGTCTGTCTCGAGGATATTATCGAGGAAATCGTCGGCGACATTCAGGATGAGTTCGATAATGAGCAGGAAGAGCTCTTCGAACTGGGCGATGGGACGTTTCTCGCCGACGCCCGTCTTAATATTGAAGAGCTCAACGCCAAATTGGGGGTCGAAATCCCCGAGGATGACTTCGATACACTCGGTGGATTCGTATTCGATCTGTTCGGCAAGGTGCCGAGCAAATACGAGAAAGTAGGCTACGGCAGGCTCGAATTCATAATCCAGGAAATGGATGGGCACAAAATTAAGACCGTGAAGCTTTCGGTAAACGAGAATGGCCGGAGCGAGTAAGCCGTGTATCGGTCGTATATATCTGTTCGCCTGCCTGGTGATACTGACCGGCCCGGCGCTGCCGGTCGCCGCGCAGACCGCGCGCGATCACTTTATGTCCGCCGAGGAGGCGGCCGATGCCGGAGAGTTTACCACCGCAGTACAAAGATACCGCGATGCGGTGAGCCTGAACGAAGGCTATCGTGATGCCTGGCTCGGACTCGCTCGGGCGTATCGCGAGCTCGACGAGCTTGACCAAGCGCTCGAGTCGGTTCGCGAGGCCCGTCGCCAGGCAAGCCGGGACCCATCAGTCATCAACCTCGAGGGTGATATCCAGCTGATGCGCGGAGCACTTGAAGAAGCGCGCGCGGCCTTCGAGCGAGTCCTCGATATTGAACCGAATAATACCCGCGCGCGTATCGGTCTTGCCGAGCTTGATCTTGCCGATGACCGACTCGAACGCGCGATCGATACGTATCGCGAAGTGCTCGACCTCGACCCTCAGAGTCGCAGAGCGTTGCTGTCGCTGGCGGTACTCTACGATGAACGCGACGAACGCGAAGAAGCAGCCACATATATCTCCCTTGCGCTCGATTATCATCCGCGCGATCCGATGGTTCACGAACTTGCCGGTGACTATTTTCTGGCTGATTCGGACATCGAACAGGCTCGGAATCACGCGGAGACCGCCGTTTCGCTGAACAGTGACTTTCGCCGTGGATGGGATCTTCTCGCCCGAATCGAGCTGGCAGACGAGCGGTACTCCGAGGCAGTCGATGCTGCGTCGCGTATTATTGAGCTGGATGATGAATCCACCCGTGGGTGGTATTTGCTCGGACTCGCTGAGCGAGGCGAAGGTAACGACGATGAGGCAGTCGATGCGCTCGAGCGGGCAACCGAAGTCGACCCGGATGATGAGGTTTCGAGGCTTGCCCTGGAAAGCGTGGTTCGCGCATCGTTCGAACTCGACGAAGACATCCGCGAGGAAGTAGCCGAGTACCGGTTCGATAGGGCGGGATCGCTCGCCGAAGAAAACCTGTTTGTCCAGGCCACCGCCGATTACCGCCGGGGGCTGTCGCTCTACCCGTTGTCGCGGGATGGGCGATACGATATGGCGGTGCTTCACCGCAGACGAGGGTTTACCGGAAAGCACCTTGAAGAGCTTCGGATCCTCGAATCGCTCGGGTACGACGACCAGGAAATACTCGACGGAATTACGACGTACGCGGGTGTACTCGCCGATTCGGTCTCGTCCCGGTGGGATGCCGATCAATTCGATCAGCCCCGCGATCGCATGAGTATCGGGCTCTTCTTTCGCACTCCTCCGGCTGCGGGAACGCGCCCGGAAGCGCCGCGGTTTGCCGCCGAATATATCCGACATCGACTACTCGGCGGTGAAACGATCGATGTGTCCGACGATGTAGTCGCGGTACGCTCGAACGAAGAGGCCTTTTCCGAAGCTCGCGACAGTGGTGTCGACTACTACTTCGTTGTGCGATTCACCGAGCAGGATCGAAGCATTGCCCTTGATGCGCATTTGCGCCATGGGTCTACCGGCAATAGTGTCGCCGAGCTCAGGGCGCTTCGAAGCGGTTCACGCCGGCTTCAGCGTGCCTCAGCCTCGATTTCGGTGCAGGTGGAAGAAACACTTCCCGCCCGGGGTCGAATCATAGAGCGGCAAGGCTCACGCGTACTCATAAACCTGGGTCGTGTCGATGGAATTGAAGAGGAACAGGAGTTGATAGTTCTCCGCGAAGGGCGGTTCTCAACGGCGTCCGACCGAGTCGGCTACGAATACGACGAGAATGACGTGGTCGGTCGAATCACTGTCGGCCGCGTCGACGACCTCTTGCTCGAAGGACGACTGGAGACCGAAGGGTTCTTCGATCTCGTGGAGACCGGCGATACAGTCCTCGAGGATCGCGAGGGGCAGGTGGACTCCATCGATGAGCGACCTGCGTTCTCGCCGTTGTATTTCCGAATTAGGGAAGTGCAACGGGATTCACAAAATTGACACTACGCGTCTCATTCCTTATCCTGCCGGTAGAACGCGATGACATATCTTTTCACAAGGAGATAATATGAAGTTAGCAATTAATGGATTTGGCCGTATTGGACGTAATGTTTTCAAGATTGCCCTCGAGCAGGGTGTTGACGTCGTGGCTGTCAACGATCTTATGGATACAAAGACCATGGCGTACCTGCTTCGCTACGATTCGACCCAGGGTAAGTTCACCGGCACAGTCGAAGAGGACGGCGAGAGCCTGATCGTAAACGGCAAAAAATACCGTGTGTGTGCAGAGAAGGATCCTGCTCAGATTCCATGGGGAGATTCTCCCGACGTCGTCGTTGAGTCGACCGGTATTTTCAGGGAGCGTGAGAGCAAGAAAGGCGGCTACGGAGATCATCTGAACAACGCCAAGTATCCGGCGAAGAAGGTACTTCTAACCGTTCCCGCGAAGGACCAGATCGATCGGATGATCGTGCTTGGAGTCAACGACTCTGATCTCAGACCCGAAGACACGTGTGTCAGCAACGCTTCGTGTACGACAAACTGCCTCGCACCCGTTGCGAAAGTTCTCAACGATGCCTTTGGTATACAGAAGGGCTTTATGACAACGGTGCACTCCTACACCAACGATCAGAACGTTCTCGACGGTCCTCACAAGGATCTGCGGCGCGCGAGGACCGCGGCGCAGAACATAATTCCGACCACGACCGGCGCGGCAGGAGCGGTTGGAAAGGTAATACCGAGCCTCAAGGGTAAACTCGACGGCCTGGCAATGCGCGTGCCGACGGCCACCGGCTCCATAACCGACCTGGTTGCGGTTCTCGATCGAGATGTTACCGTCGAAGAGGTTAACGCGGAGATGAAAAAGGCTGCGGACGGACCGATGAAGGGGATCATGCAGTACGTGGAAGACCCGATTGTGTCAACCGACATCATCCACGATACACACTCCTCCATTGTTGACGCACAGAGCACCATGGTGATCGGTGGTAATATGGTGAAGGTCTACAGCTGGTACGACAACGAGTGGGGGTACTCGGTACGCGTGGTTGACCTTGCTCGCAAACTCGCCGAATAGAAAGCGGCCGAAGCATGCCAAGGTTTCCTCAGGGGGATTTCGCTTCCCCTGAGGATTCCTCCCAACGACCGCGGTTACCCAACCTCCTGATATGAGGGGAGGTAACAGCGACGGTGGGTGTCCGACAATCACTGCAAAGGGGGATCTCTATGGCAGTCAGAACTCTTAAAGACGTCGATTTTAGCGGGAAACGCGTGCTTGTTCGTGTCGATTTCAACGTCCCTGTGAAGAACGGCGAAGTTGGTGACGACACAAGGATTCGTGCGGCGCTGCCGACGCTTAACTATATACTGGAACAGCCCGACACGAGGCTTATACTCATGAGTCACCTTGGCCGACCGAAAGGCACACGAGACGAAAAGTATTCGCTTGCGCCTGTGGCGAGACGCCTCGGACAGCTTATCGGCAGAGATGTGATCATGGCGCCGGACTGTATCGGGAGCGAGGTGGAAAAACTCACCAGCGAGGCTGCGCCGGGAAGCGTCATTCTCCTCGAGAACACCCGATTCCATAAAGAAGAGACCGATAACGACCCCGATTTTTCACGGAAGCTTGCTTCTCTCGGCGAGGCGTACGTGAACGACGCATTTGGTAGTGCGCACCGTGCACACGCTTCGACCGAAGGTGTGGCACGGATACTTCCGGGTGCGGCGGGATTTCTGATCGAGAAGGAAGTACGATTTTTCGAGCATCTTTTGAAGCATCCGGAACAGCCGTTTGTCGCGATTATCGGCGGTGCGAAAGTTTCCACCAAGATTGATGTACTCAAAACACTCATGCCGAAGTGCAACACGTTGATTATCGGCGGGGGAATGAGCTATACCTTTCTCAAGGCTCAGGGCCACCGAATTGGAAAGAGCCTCGTCGAGGACGAATATGTCGATACCGCGAAGAATCTACTCTCGGAAGCCGAACGACTCGGAGTCCGGATAGTACTGCCGGTCGATCACAAGGTCGCCTCGGAGTTCTCCGAAGATGCCCAAGCCGAAACAGTCGACAGCGTGGATATTCCCGACGACAAGCTCGGAATGGATATCGGTGACCAGACAGTGGCGATGCTCCGAGACATAATACTCGGTGCGAAGAACGTTGTCTGGAACGGACCGATGGGAGTGTTCGAGTTTGAACGGTTTGCCGCCGGTACGCTTGAAACCGCAAAGCTCGTCGCCGAATGCGCGGGGATGACGGTCGTAGGTGGCGGCGATTCGGTTGCTGCGGTGAACCAGTTCGGGCTTGCAGAACGAATAGATCACGTATCGACCGGCGGCGGCGCAAGCCTGGAATTCCTGGAAGGCAAGACGCTTCCGGGTATCGCGATACTGGAAAAAGGATAGTTCATAGATATGCGAAGACCCTATTTTGCGGGTAACTGGAAAATGCATATGACCGCCTCGCAAGCTTCGACGCTTGCCGAGGCGCTTGTGCAGGAGCTCTCCGGGGTGAGCAATAAGCTTATGCTTGCGCCGTCTTTTACATCGATTCCTGCGGTTGCAAAGGCACTACAGGGATCGAATATTCTTCTCGGCGCGCAGAATATGGCGCCGGAGGAAAGCGGCGCCCATACCGGCGAGGTTTCGCCGATCATGCTGACCGATGCCGGCGTAACGGTCGTCATTCTCGGGCATTCGGAGCGTCGACACGTGTACGGGGAGACCGATGAGCTCATCAACCGCAAGGTGAAGCTGGCGCTCAGTCACGGGCTCGAGGTAATTCTCTGCCTCGGAGAGACCCTTGAGCAGCGCGACGCGGGAAGCGTTGACGAGGTGGTTACGCGACAACTCGAAAGCGGGCTCGAGGGTGTGGACGAAGGGCGCCTCGGTGCGGTTACAATAGCGTACGAACCCGTATGGGCAATCGGTACCGGTCGTACGGCTACGCCTGAAGACGCCGACGCGGTGCATACCACGGTTCGATCCTGGTTCGCCGAACGCTATTCGCAGGCGGCATCCGACGCTGTATGTATACAGTATGGAGGCTCGGTAAAGCCGGATAACGTGGAAGGGCTCATGGCAAAGCCGAACGTCGATGGTGCGCTCGTCGGGGGCGCTTCGCTGAAGGTCGACAGCTTTTCTGCAATCGCGCGTGCGGGTCTGTAAGGGAAAACTATGGGACCAATCAGTATTCTGTTGCTAGTATTATTCGTGCTCGCGGCCATCTTCCTCGTGGCAATTGTCCTTATTCAGGATGAGGGAGGCCAGGGTCTCGGTGGAATTTTTGGCGGTGGTGGCGGCGCGTCGCAGGTTGGCGACCGCTCCGGGAACATTCTTACAAAAACAACGTCAATATTGGGGGCGGTTTTTATGATAACCGCCTTCGCGCTCGCGTGGTTCAATCGTGGTGAAACGGGCGATCTGCAGGAAGCGGCCGCTGAACTGCGGGGTGGCGGCGCGAGCGTTGAGTGGTGGAACGTGGATGAGGACGAAGAATCGCCACCGGCCGAGGAGGCTGAAGATGAGGAGCTTCCTGAGCTCGACCTTGACCAACTCGACGAAGACCCCGTCGACGAGCAGTAGGCTTATCCATGCGGATAGCGGTAGTCTACTTCCCGGCCGCGGGTGAAAATCGACTCAAAGCGCTGGCTCAGGCTGTGGCCGCCGGCGTTGAGGAGCAGGGGCACACGGTACATATTATCGATGGTACGAAGGAATACGAGAAAAAGCTCACGGTGTACGAGTACTTGTGCATCGGCACTGAGCCGGTATCGTTTCTATCCGGGAAAGTGCCCGAGAGCATTTCGACATACTTAAGCACTTCGGGCGTTGTCGCCGGCAAGCGCTGCTTCGCGTTCGTCGCTAAGCGTGGTCTCGCCACCGGACGAAGTCTAAGCAGACTTATGGCGAGAATGGAAGGCGAAGGTATGTTCCTGAAGTATTCCGAAGTACTCTCGAGCCCCGAACAGGCCAAAGAAATCTCCCGCCGACTGCGCATCAGTTGAGGCCCCCGTCGACCGCATCCCACTTCCACGTTGAAGCCGAATCGTCGCGAAAAGCACTGCCGAAGATCGGCGTGACGAGATAACCTCCGGTTCGATTTCGTGACCAACAGAGCGTATACTCGGAAAAGATTTGCGTTGACGCAGGCCGTCGGCGCCGCTATACTGTCGGTGCTGATAAGATAGTGATAGATCGATGGCGACTGCGAAAACGTATTATGAGATCCTCGAGGTAAAGGCCGAGAGTTCGCAGGAGGAGATAAAGCGGGCGTTTCGTAAAAAGGCAAAGGAGCTGCACCCGGATGTCGCGGCGTCCGATAGCGAGGCAGCGCTTTCGCACATGCGGCGGCTGTTAACCGCCTATGAAACACTGCGTAACCCCTCTCGCAGAGCGCTGTACGATCGAACTCACTATATCGTCCATAAGAAGTATCGATTCGATTATCGTGAGTTCTTGAAAGCGCAGAAGACGAACTTGAAGAGCCAAAGCAAACTCATTTTTTTTGATCT
>JBKGYS010000008.1:0-33267 GCA_046545955.1 Spirochaetales bacterium
AAATGTCCGTCTCGACGAACGCGGTATCGTCACGGTCGAGCCGGTGGTTGTGGTTCAAAACGTAAACTACGAAACGGGCAATATCCGCTATAACGGGTCGGTCATCGTCGAAGGCAGCGTTGCCGACGGCTTTGTCGTGGAGGCCGGAGGTGACCTGCAGATTGGAAAGGGCGTCGGTAAAGCGCGCCTTCGTTCCGGTCGCAACCTGGTAATCAAAACGGGCATCAACGGCAAGAACGAAGGATATCTGGAATGCGGCGGGGATCTGTACGCACGATTCCTCGAAAGCTGCACCGCTCACGTGGAGGGTCACATCTTTGTCGAGGAGGCGATCATGCATTCGGAGGTTACCTCCGGCGGCAACTGCGTATTCAGTGGAAAGCGCGCGGAAATAATAGGCGGGCGCGTCATTGCCGGTGGCAGTATCTGGTGCCGGAAAATGGGAAATGTCAACGAGGTCGGTACCCGGGCGGCGATCGGGGTTCCACCGCGTGTACTTCTTGCCTACTACGAGGCGCGACGTGCTCTGTCCGAGGCCGAAGACCGCGTCGACAATGCCGAGGAGGCGCTTTCCAAGCTGGATAAGGCGGTCGAAGAAGGCAAGCGCGACGAACGCATAGAGCGGGCACGAAAGCAACTGAAAACCGAGCTTCCCTCCTTGCGCGAAGCTCGACGACGGCTGCGACAGGAAGTCCCCGACCGTCGGGAGAAACTCGTTCCGGATCGGAACGCCATCCTGGTGGCCGAAGAATTACTATTTCCCGGGACGGTGGTAACGATCGGAACGCACGAGTACAGGCCCTCGGGTGCCGGGTCGTACAAGACCATTCTTCATATGGGAACGAGCTCGATCGTAGAAACGGGGCTCGATCCTTACAGTCCACCGACGCTTACGTTCGACACTACGGATGGCGCGGCCGAAGACCGATAATAGGATGGAAGGAAAAACTCAATTGGACAGCGGCACCGTCGATGAAATCCGAGCGTATATCCCTGATATAATTCGCGAGCAATACCCGGTACAGTTCTGGTCTATGCAGGAGCACGGAGGCTACCAGAACTGGGTGTATCAGGTAACGTGCTACGGTCGACCGATAATTCTTCGCGTTACACCGGCAAGTCACCGGTCGTTGACTCAGCTGAAGGCCGAGCTGACTATAGTGAACGCATTGCGACAACGAGGCATTCGCGTCGCAGCACCGATGCGGTTATCCGGCATTCCGACGATAAATCGTGTAAGGCTTCGAAGAAACACGTACTTCATTATTCTGTTCGAGACAGCACCGGGATCGACATGGAGCGAGTATCCGCAGCGCGAGGAGGATTTCTTCGAGGCGGGACAGATTCTTGCCCGCATTCATGCGGAGACCGAGCATATTCCAAGCGCGTTCGAACGACCGAGATGGGACGAGAATCATTACATTCGCATTGCGAAACGGGCGATCCCCCGCGAGAAGCGATGGGTTCTCCACAAAATGAACGAGCACATCGAAAAACTGCGCGAATACGACGAAACGCCCGGAGAGTTTGGACTCGTACACGGAGATTATCAATTCGCGAATATGCTCTACTCACCCGAGGGGATAACCGTAATTGATTTCGACGAGGTCGAGTACCATTGGCATATCTACGATCTGGCGGTATACATCTTTTATTATCTGCTCGGCAGCGATCCCTCTTCAATCGATGTGGAAGCGAACCGCATCGTCTGGCGAAGACTTCTGCAGGGATACGAGAGCGAACGGCGGCTTCCGGCTCGCCTGAGTGAGCGGTTGCCCGAGTTTCTGAGGTTGCGGGAGTTCATGCTCTATAGTTCCCTCTACGCAAGCCTTCCACGAAGAACGTGGGGAGAGTGGCAGAAGACCTACGTTGCGGAAACCGAACGTCGGCTCAAAGCGGGAAGGCCTTTCGTGGAGACCGAACGCCTTATGTAAGCCGCAGACCGCACAGCGACGGCTCCACGGGAAACACCATCGATATAGAACAAAGGTCGCGGCATGTTCCTTCGCGATAAGGCGCTTTAGCGCAGCTGAGGTTTTGTGCTAAAGTTCGGCCCGCTTAGCGAATCTCATACATACATTGTATCGAATACACGGACTGTAGTCGGAGTTTACATGAACGTAACAAAACGAAGAAACATCGGTATTATGGCTCACATCGATGCCGGAAAGACCACGACCACCGAGCGGATTCTCTATTACACGGGGAAAAGCCATCGCATCGGTGAGGTTGATTCGGGAAGTGCGACCATGGACTGGATGAGCCAGGAGCAGGATCGTGGCATTACGATCACGAGCGCGGCGACGACCTGTTTCTGGAAAGAGCATCAGATTAACATTATCGATACACCGGGACACGTCGATTTTACCGCCGAGGTGGAGCGCAGCCTTCGGGTCCTCGACGGTGCGATCGCGATTTTCGATGCGGTCGGCGGGGTGGAGCCACAGAGTGAAACTGTGTGGCATCAGGCCGACAGCTACGAAGTTCCGCGTATTGCCTATGTGAACAAGATGGACCGCGTCGGAGCGGATTTCTCGATGGTGCTCGACGATATGCGGAAGAAACTGGCGGCAAACCCTGTCGCCATGCAGGTCCCGATCGGCAGCGAGGACCGCTTCGTGGGAGCGATCGATCTTCTGTCGATGGAAGAGCTCTACTGGGATCGCGAGAGCCTCGGATTCGAAATGACGCGCAAGCCGCTGTCCGACGAGCATCGCGAGATAGCCGAGCAGTGGCGCGAAAAATTGCTCGACGCGGTCACCTCTTTCTCCGACGAGCTCACCGAGCAATACCTCGAGGAGGGAAGCGTTGCGCTCGAAGACCTTCTCGCGGTCATTCGCGAGCAGACGATCGCGCGAACGCTTGTTCCGGTGTATTGCGGAGCATCGTTGCGCAATATGGGGGTACAGCCGCTGCTCGATTCGGTTGTGAACTTCCTGCCGGCCCCGGAAGAGCTTCCCGCGATCGTCGGCCATCATGCCAAGGATGAGTCCGAAGTGGCCGTCGAACGGTCCGCCGACGGCAAGCCCCTCGCGCTGGTGTTCAAGATTCAGAGCGACAAGGAAAGCGGTACGCTGTCGTTCATACGGGTTTACTCGGGCAAGTTCAAGGCAGGTACGGCGGTGCATAACATCGACAAGAAAAAGAAGGAACGCTTTAACCGGCTCCTTCGTATGCACGCGGCGCGAAGCGAGCAGCTGCAGGAAGTGGTCGCAGGCGATATTGCGGTGGTCGTAGGCCTGAAGTTCGCGCAGACCGGAGACACAATCGGGTCACCGGACTTTCCCGTTATCCTCGAGCGAATGCACTTTCCCGAGCCGGTCATTTCGGTCGCCATCGAACCGAAATCCTTAAGCGAACGCGAGAAGATGAAGCAGGTCTTATCCACGTTGAGCCTCGAGGATCCGACGTTTTTCTCCCACGAAGACGAGGATACTGGGGAGCTCATTATCCGGGGAATGGGGGAGCTTCATATAGACGTACTCGTGACGCGCATGACTCGCGATTTCGGTGTGGACGCAAAAGTTGGAAAACCGCAGGTCACCTACCGCGAGAGTATAAGCCGGGCTTCGATTTACACCGCCGAGTTCCATCGCATAATCGCAGGCAAAGAGAATAACGCGGAGATTACGCTCAAAGTGGAGCCGCTCGAGCGTGGCAGCGGAAATGTGTTCAAGTCAGAAGTTTCTAAAGACCAGCTCCCGCCTTCGTTTCAGGATGCAGTACGCCGCGGCGTCGAGGGCGCATTTTCCTCGGGAATCGTTATGGGATACCCGGCGATCGATATCGGAGTAACGCTGGTCGACGCGTCCTACGACGAAGCAACGGCAACGGAGTTCGCCTACGAGGCGTGCGCGTCGCAAGGCTTCGACGAGGCCTGCGAAAAGGCCGAGCCGATTATGCTCGAGCCGATTATGAACGTGGACATCATGTGTCCAAGCGAGTTCATGGGGGATGTCATCCAGGGGCTGACAACTCGAGGTGGCGTCGTGCACAGTGTCGAAAATAAGCCGAGCGTCGAGCATATACGAGCGACCGCGCCCCTCGCGGCGATGTTCGGTTATTCGACTTCGTTGCGCAGCATGACCCAGGGCCGAGGCACCTACGGCATGGAGTTCAGCCACTTCGAGAAGAAACCCGACTGACAGACGGTGCAATCACCACATACCGTTTCACCGCCTTGCCGGCGGTTCGACGGACCGCAAAAGCCGCGATTACGCGTCAAGTACGTCCGACCGGCGACGGTTATTCGTTGACAGCGCGAAATTTCCAGGCGTATGATCGTTCGAAAAGCTGGAGGCGCTTATGGGTGTATCAACTGACAGAATACGAAACGTTGCCGTTGCCGGACACGGGTTCACCGGCAAGACGACACTCTTTGAACAGCTGCTGTTCACCGCGGGAAAGATCGACGATCCACAGACGGTGGCAAGTGGTCGCACAGTAAGCGACTATTCCGACGAGGAACGGCAGCATGGATCGAGCATGCACACCGTTCTCGCGAGCATGGAATGGAACGGAAGCAAAATAAACCTGCTCGATACTCCCGGGACATCCGACTTTATCGGGGAAGTAGTAGCCGCATTTCGTGCCTGCGAGAGTGCACTTATGGTTGTTGACGGTCGTGAGGGCGTACAGATCGAAACCATAAAGCTGTGGCGCAGACTCGACAACCGAAACAAGCCGCGATCGGTGTTTATTTCATATATGGACGACGCGAAGGCCGATTTCAGCGCGGCACTCGAGGACTTGCAGACGAAGTTCGAAAAGCCACTCGTGCCTGTTGTCGTACCGGTGGGAAGCGGCGATAGCTTCAAGGGCGTGGTAGACCTTGTAAACAACAGATTCTATCAAGCCCCGGGACACGATAAGCGCGAATCGGGGGCGGAGGTCCCGGAGGACGTTCAGAGAATCGTTGAGCAGTATAGGCCGCTCATGATCGAATCCGCTGCCGAGGGCGACGACGAGTTAACCGAAAAATACTTAACCGAAGAAACGCTTTCCGACGAGGAGGTGCGTCGAGGCCTCATGGAAGGTCTTCGCGACAACCGCGTCGTTCCGGTTCTCTGCGGAGCGGCGACCTCAGGGAGCGGAACGGCGGCGCTTCTGGATTTCCTCGTGAACGAGGCACCTAACCCCGCCGAGGCACAGGAACACGCGATCGACGAAGAAGGAAACGAAGAGAGTGTTACCGTGAGCGCCGAAGGCGACTTTTCCGGTTTCAGCTTCAAAACCATGATCGATCAGTTTTCCGGAAAACTGAGCTTCTTTAAGGTGGTAACCGGGCGGCTCGCCGCCGACAGCGATTTGTGGAACCCTCGCGAAGGAAAGAAGGAGAAAACGAGTAAGGTCTTCACTGCGCTCGGCAAGAAACTCGAGGAGGTAGACGAGCTGCCCGCCGGCGATATCGGCATTCTAACTAAATTGCAGACCGTCCATACCAACGACACGCTGTGCGCGCACAACTGCCGATACACCTATAAGCCGTTGGCGCTTCCTCAGCCCGTTTACTCGGTGGCCATTGCAGCGGGGAGCAAAAAGGATGAAGACAAACTCTCCGCGGCGCTTCAGCGGATTACCGAAGAGGATAAAACAATTCAGCTTACCCTGGATCCGGAAACCGGCGAGTCGGTACTCTCGGGAATGGGGGAAATGCACATTAATCTTATACTCGAGCGCATTCGCGAAAACCAGAAAATTGAAGTTCAGACGAGTATTCCCAAGGTTGCCTACCGCGAGACGATCACAAAACCGGCCGACGCTGTGTACCGCCACAAGAAGCAATCCGGAGGCCACGGGCAGTTCGGCGAGGTATCGATTCAGATCAAACCACTCGAGCGCGGTCGGGAATACGAGTTCGAGAATGCAATCCGCGGCATGGCGGTAAGCAAGGGCTTTGTGCCGGGCATCGAGAAAGGACTGAAAGAGGCGATGTCGGAAGGTATTATCGCGGGATTCCCAGCGGTGGATATCGGAACTACGCTCGTCGACGGCAAGGAGCATCCGGTAGACAGCTCGGAAATGGCCTTTAAGATGGCGGCCAAGGGTGCGATGCGTGACGCCATGCAGAAGGCAAAACCGGTGTTGCTCGAACCGGTAATGGATCTGCTCGTGTTTATCGACGAGCAGTATCTCGGGGATGTGCTTAGCGACCTGAGCAGCCGGAGAGGACGCGTCCAGGGACAGGAAAACCTCGGCGGCGGAATTATCGAGGTTATTGCTCAAGTCCCACAAGCGGAACTCTTGCGATACGCGACCGACTTACGTTCCATCACAAGCGGTACAGGAAGCTTCGAGATGACCTTCAGCCACTATTCACCGGTGAGTGGAAAGGTCGCCGACGATATCGTTAAACAGGCGCAGGAGGAAAGCGCGAGCGCGTAGACGCGGCTCATTTCCTATTTCTGAAATTGATAATAAAACTCACTTACCGTGTGCCCCTTCGAAAGCCCCTTGCTCTCGAAGGCGGTACGCGGCCTCCACGTGCGGGGCACGCTCTTTCGCGGGTCACGTTGCGCGGGCTCAACGTTTGTGTAGTTTTCGTGCTCGTCCAGCTTCTTCGCTATGTGCTCGGCGTAGTCGTCCCAATCGGTGGTTATATACAGGAAGCCTCCTGGTTTGAGACAAAACGCGACAAGATTCAGAAACGTCGTCTGAACGAGACGGCGTTTGTGGTGCTTTTTCTTTGGCCACGGGTCGGGGAAAAACACGTGAACAGCATCGATCTCGCTCTCCCGGAGACCCCGCTCGAGAACCTCTATCGCATCACGGCGAACAATACGCACGCCGGAAAGATTTCGACGCTCGATTTCTGAAAGCAGCTTCCCTACCCCGGGAGGATAGACTTCCGACCCGAGTACGCAGGTATCCCGATGTTGCTCGGCATATTCGGCGGTTGCATATCCCATGCCGAAACCGATCTCGAAAACTTTGCGTGCACAGGGGCGCTGAAACTGGTCGAAAAGGGAAAACTCCGCCGCTCCATGCGTGTCATCGGCACCGCTAAGATCGAGAACGTACGTATCCGACAGCCGCTCTATGGCGCTGCGATGAAGCCTGTTAAGCCGCGCACGTCGAAACACGAAGCTTCGAACCGAGCGCGCTTCCCCGAGGGGTATACGCGAGGAATGAGAGTGCGACACATCCCGGTTTGCCGTTTGATCACGCATTGTTGACTGGCCCCGGAAACACGGTGACGCCGAGCGTCTCTTCTATATAGTCCTGCATTTCCTGCATGGTGGAAATGGAAAGCATCGCACCGGCTATACGCGTCGCCTCGTCGATGCTCACGCGCTCAACTTGACGTTTAACATCGGGAATCCTGCGCGGTTCCACGCTCAGTGATCGAACGCCGATACCGAGAAAAAACGGAATGAGCGCCGGATCAGCGGCGGCCTCACCACAGATCGAAAGCCGGGTTTCGGGTTCATGCATCGCCTCCGCGAGCCGAGCGAGGCTTCGGAGAATTGCCGGATGATGGCTTATGTAGAGTTCGCTGACAAGCTCATTCGTACGGTCGACACCGAGAAAATACATGACCAGGTCATTCGTTCCGACGCATAGAAAATCCGCATGGGAGTCGAGTTCAGACGCAATTTCGATCGCCGAGGGAAGCTCGATCATTGCTCCGATTCGCGGGTTTTCGTTGAACTCAACTCCTTCGCCGCGGAGCTCTTCCACGCACTGATTCACGGTATCGCGCGCTCTGTGAAACTCGTCGACGCCCGAAATCATGGGAAACATGATCGACAAATCCGCGTCGATGCCGGCTCGAAGCATACCGCGCAGCTGATCGGTAAATATGTCCGGGTGGGCGAGCGAGAAGCGAATGCCTCGCTGACCGAGGAATGGGTTTGCTTCCACCTCGGAGTCTTCGTAGGCGACGAGTTTGTCACCTCCGATATCGAGGGTCCGCAGCACAATTTCCTCACCGTTCATCTGCTCGATAATCTTGCGGTAAATGGCGCGCTGCTCTTCCTCACTCGGAAAATCGTTTCGAACTATAAACGGAAACTCACTGCGATACAGACCGACGCCCTCCGCCTTGTTGCGTCTCGCGAAGCGCAGATCATTAATCAGGTTTACATTCGCCATTATTCGAACCCGTTCGCCGCAGTGGGTACGAGTGCGTTCGGGGATATCGGGGTCGGTTTCGAGCTCGTGCGCCTCCTCATCCCGCAGTCCACGGTACTGCTGGAGTACATCATCGGCAGGATTGAGGTGGACGGTACCGTTGTTCCCATCCACCACCAACGTTTCGTGCTCGTCCACCGAGAAGACACGGGTGTTCCGCGTGGCAACAACCGGCAGGCCGAGACTGCGGGCGAGGATTGAGATATGACTCGTTACCGTTGTGCCACCAATTACAATAGCCTCTACATGCTGGACGGCAAGCTTGACGAGTTCGCTCGGGTAGATTTCGTTCGCGATTACAACCTGCTCGGAATAGTCTCCGTCGTCGTGCCCCGAATCAAAAAGATTCCGTATGATGCGGCGTCCGAGGTCTTTGACATCCTGAACCTTCTCCTGCAAACGGGCGTTGTGCATTTCGGTGAAGAGTTTCTCGTATCGACCGACAACCATGTGGACTGCCTCGGCGGCGTTAACGCCATCGCGAACCGCGTCGACCATATGGCCGGAGAACTCATCATCGCGAAGCATGAGAAGATGAGACGAGAAAATAAGGCTCGCGACGTCACTGAAACGGCTCTCGGTTTCGCGCTGCAGCTGCTCAAGCTGAGTTCGGGAGCGCTCTATAGCCGTCTGAAAACGCGTTACCTCCTCCTCCGTGCTGCTAAGCCTCGGGAGCTCTGCTAATTCCTTCGTCTCGCGAGAATCAAGGTGAACCGCTTCGCCGATTCCGACGCCGGCGCCGGCACTGATTCCGCTGATCGTATCGCCTGGATCGGAATACGCTTCGGCGACAGATTGCGAGTGTGAAGAATGAATGTCCATAAGCAGCGACGCGTTTTCCAGGGTTGCTGCGAGCTGGCTCGCGATAGCCTTCAGCGCTTTCGTATCGTGATGATCGAAATATCCCGCTTTGCGATGCTGCAGACTGATTACACCGATTCTCGTAAGTCCACGTCGAATCGGTACGGCGAGGAAACTGCGGTAGCCTTCTTCCTGCACCTCGGGGATGACCTTAAAATCGGGGTTTTCCTCCACCTGACCTTCCCGGATGGGGCGAAGCTGTTTCAGGGAAAGCCCGGTTAAACCTTCGCCGAGCGAAAGACGTACTTTTCCAACCGACTCCGAATTCAACCCACGCGTAGCTCGGAGAACAAGCTCGTCACCGATCTCATCGTAGAGGTAAATCGAACAGACGTCGCTCATCATGTGACCGGCTACGAGTTCAACGACGTCCTGGAGGAAGCCCCCGACATTGCTTCTCTTTTCGAAGAGACCGGATAACTCCGCAACAGAGCAAATCAGGTCGATATTATCTTTTCGCATCACGCTCCGATTCCGCGTTCCCCTGCGCCCTCACCCGACAAGCGTGCTCAGGCGACTGCGAATGAACTCACTTTTCTCTTTCAGCCCTATGCCTTCGGTATCAATGACGAGGACATTCGGCCGGTTTGGGTCCAGACGGACCGATCCGCCGGTGTTCTTTATGGCTCGCAATACCCGATCGACCGATATTTCCGCAACCTTTGCAAACTCCACTTCCAGCCTACCTTTTCGCTCACGCAAGCTTGCCACGTGTAAACGTTTACACAGTATCCGGATTTCCGCAAGGCTCAGGAGACTCTGCACCTCTTCGGGAAGGGGGCCGAACCGATCGGTCAACTCCGCGTACACCGAGTCAAGTTCTTCCTGCGTTCCAACCCCGGCGATTTTCTTGTAAACCTCCATCTTGTCGGCCGGCTCGCTGACGTAACTGTCGGGAATAAACCCCGAATACTCGAGATCAAGAAGCACATCTTCGGGTGGCTCGCTCTGATCCTGTGACATTCTTCGCACCGCATCATCGAGCAATCGCAAATACATGTCGAAGCCGACGCTGAGAATATCGCCGCTTTGCTGTCGACCGAGAAGGTTCCCAGCGCCCCGCACCTCGAGGTCCTTGAGCGCTATTTTGAATCCGCTCCCAAGCTCGGTATAGTCCGAGATTACCTGCAGACGCTTCATCGCAATTTCGCTGAGGGCGCGGGAGTCGGGATAAAACAGATACGCGTAGGCAAGACGGTCGCTGCGGCCGACCCGGCCGCGCAATTGATACAGCTGGCTGATGCCGTACATATCTGCGCGGTCGATTATTATGGTGTTGACGTTGGGAATGTCGAGCCCGTTTTCTATGATCGTGGTTGCGACGAGGACCTGCGACCCTCCGTGCACGAACCGGTGCATAATGTCCTCGAGTTCGCGGGAACTCATCTTCCCGTGGGCGATCTCCACCATCACTTCGGGGACAAGGCTGCGAATATATTGCTCGATCTTTTCGAGCGTGTCGACGCGGTTGTGAAGGAAATAGACCTGGCCGCCTCGTTGCACCTCCCGGCGAATGGCGCGCGCGAGCGTTTCCTCGTCGAACTCCGAAATATGCGTTTCAATCGGCAGGCGATTATGCGGCGGCGTGCGAAGCACCGACATATCACGAATTTTCAGGAGACTCATGTGAAGCGTTCGCGGAATCGGCGTCGCGGTCAGCGTCAGCGCATCGACATTGGTCCGCAGCTCTTTCAGCCGTTCTTTATCCTTGACTCCGAAGCGCTGCTCTTCATCGATAACGAGCAAGCCGAGCTCACGGAACTGTACGTCTTTCTGTATTACCCGGTGTGTTCCGATGACCATGTCGATAGCACCGGAGGCAAGATCTGCAAGCACGCGTTTGCGCTCAGCGGTCGATACGAAGCGGCTCAGCATGCCAATTCGCACGGGAAAGCCTTTCATGCGCTCGACTGCGGTTTCATAGTGCTGCTCTGAGAGAATAGTTGTGGGTGCGAGAAACGCCACCTGCTTTCCGTGGGTGATCGCCTTGAACGCAGCGCGCATGGCAATCTCGGTCTTACCGTAACCGACATCGCCGCACACAAGCCGGTCCATAGGCTTGGGATCCTCCATGTCCGCCTTCACCTCTTCGATGCAGCGCAACTGGTCCGGAGTTTCCTCATACGGGAACGACGCTTCGAAGGAAAGTTGCCACTCGGTATCCTCCGGGAAGGCGAATCCCCGTGCTTTCTGACGACGACCGTACAAGGTAATCAGGCGCTCGGCGAGATCCTCAACGCTTTTCTTGACCCGGTTCTTGCGGTTGTCCCAGCTTTTCCCTCCAATCTTATCCAGCCGGGGCGGCGCGTCACCGCTGCCGATATACCGCTGAATGAGATTTACCTGCTCGATCGGTATATAGACAAACTCCTCACCAGCGAACTCGAGGTGTATATAATCGCGCTCGTTGCCACCGGCTTGAAGCCGCTCGATTCCGCAGAATCGCCCGATACCGTAGTTGACATGGACGACATAGTCTCCGGGATTGAGTTCCACGAAGCTTTCGAGCGCGCTACTTGGCGTTGACTTCACTGATTTCGGTGTCCGACGACGACGGCCGAATATTTCCTGTTCCTCGATTACAAGTATCTTGAGGTCCGGAAGCGCGAACCCGCTGCCTATTGAATCGGGGATCACTTCGACCGGTAGGTCGCCGAGGATTGCCTCTATTCGCTTTGCCTGCTGCTCGGTATCCGCGAATACGTAAATTGAGTAGCCGGCACTCGAATGCGTCTCGATTTCCTCTTTGAGGAAGTCAATATTACCGAAGAAACTTCGAGGCGGCTCGCTTTCGATGCGCACCCCGCTGGTCGAATCCCCGTCTTCGAGCATTGCGAAACGGATCGCGCGGGCGTTTTCGTGATCGAACGTTTCAAAGTCAAGTAGCTGCCGATTGGGCCTGGGCACCGGTCGCGCTACTTTTTCCTGCCGGTAAAGCGTCTCGAACTCCTCGTCGAGCGCCTTACTCCCGGCTCGAACGCGGTCGAGGTCGGTGAAGACTACCGCGGCGTTGTCCGGAAGATAATCGAGAATGGATGCGTGCGTGGATAGCGCAAGCGGATAGAACAGATGTTCGTCGTCCCGATACCCCCGCGTCGCGAGCTCGTCTACGATCTGATCGGTATACCCGGCGAGTTCGGATAGCCCCGAGGCGTTTTCCCGCAGTGTTTGAAGCGTCGTATCGTCCCAGACGACCTCGCGCACCGGAAAAATATCTGCGCTTGAGAGTTCATCGATCGTCGATTGTGAGCCCGGATCGTAGCTACGGATCTCTTCGACCCCGTCAAAGCCGAAGGTAAACCGTACCCCATGCTCACCGGCGGGAGGCATAATATCGAGCACTTCCCCTCGAACCGAAAACTCACCCCGTACGCTGGCGGTCGGTACCCGTTGATAGCCAATTTGTGTCAGAGTTTCCGCGATTTCGGAGGGATCGAGCTCGTCGCCGACACGGAAGGTTCGACGCCACCCGCAGAACTGCCGGGGTGTCGGAAGAATCGTGCGCGCCGCCCGCAATCCGGCTACCACCGTATCGTGACGGCCGGCTACGAGTTCGTCGAGAAGTCGACTCCGTCTGCCGAACGCGGTCGAGTTCTCCGGAGCCGGCTTACACGGTACCGTATTCCAGTGTTCGAATATGGCCGGCGCGCCTCCGATCCGGGACAAATCGTATGCCAGCTCATTTGCCTCCTGCTCGGTCGGTGTTACGATCAGAAGCGGTCGGTTTATCTTCTGCTGAAGATTCCACAGTAAAAACGGCTGTAAGCCCGATGCGGCCACTCGGATGTTTACGGGCCATTCACCGGCCTGTACACGGGCTACGAGCTCGCGAAACGGTTTATAGGAGTTTAATGCGTCGGAAATACGCTTGCCGAATAAGGTAATCATGCTCTTTTACCGAAAATACCAATGAGAACTACGGGGGCAGACACGTGACGCGTTCCACAACAGTACTGTCACTGATTTTGCTTGTCGCGGGTACTATCGCGGTAAGCGCCCAATCGGTGAATGTTTCTATTCAACTAGTTGACCGGCAGATATTCTACCCGGATTCGGACATTCGTATTCGTGTCACCATTTCGAATGAATCATCCGAGCCGTACCAGTTCGAACTGGCCGACCGCAGGCTTTTTACCGTGGATTTCGACGTCCGCACCCTGCAGAACAATCAGCTGCCGCGGTCGGAGGAATTTACCATGCGGCGAACCTCCGATCAAGCGATGTTCTATCGCGAGGTCACTATCGGTCCCGGCGAAGAGTTCAGCTTCACCGAACCGCTCGATCGGTATGTTCGTACTCCCGATCCGGGAACATATATCGTTCGGGGGCGTTTCTTTCCCGATCTGTACCGCGACGCCGAGAGCGAATCGATAGAGTCAAATCGATTAACGCTGTCGGTGCGCCCGTCGCCGGCCGGGGTTCCGGAGGTACGCCGAAGAATTGCCGAGGAGACCGGGGAAATCCTTCGACGTGAGCAGATTGCTCCCGATGAGGTCGTTGAGGGCACGATCGAGGCGCGCCAGCGGGGTAACTGGGACCGATTTTTCTTATATATCGACCTTGAAGATCTTCTTCAAACCAGCCCTGAGCGTCAGAGGCGCTACCAGGAGCTCTCGGAGGCCGACCGTGAAGCGGAACTCGAGGAGTTTCGCGAGGATCTCGAGAGCGAGGAAATCGACGAGGACATAACAACACGTCCGACTGAGTTCGAAGTGACCGAAACTCGCTATACGAGCAACGAAGCGACGGTTCGAACCGAGCAGCGGTTCGCGTTTCCCCGCTTCACAGAGGTTAAGGAATATACCTACCGTCTTGAGAAGAGGGATGACGTCTGGGTAATCTACGACTACAGCGTCGAAAATCTGGGAACTGAATAATGGCGGAAACAGACAACCCCCCGTTACACGATATTGCGGTCGTCTTTACGCATCCGGTACGAAATACGATTGTGACCGGGACGGTCGAGCGTATCGACCGCGAAGGATTCGAGTTCGAACCGTTTCGTCCGGAACTCACCGAGAGCCTCGAAGTCGGTATGCTGATTCCGCGTTGCCGCGTGAAAATCGGAACGGACATCGCGGAGATCGCGTGCCGGGTCCTGTCCGCGGATAACAGGCTGCATCTCGTGTTCAACCGACTCGATCCGGATATTCGTGGCCTCCTTTTGAGTTATCTTGCAACAAGACCACGAAGCTGAGCGCGGAGCCGACGCCGGCGAGGCGAAGAGTGAAGCTGAGCGCGGAGCCGACGCCGGCGAGGCGAAGAGTGTTGACACACTTTGATTTCTCAGGCTAACTTCCTGGCTAAACGCTGACATTCCCCTGTAGCTCAGCTGGTAGAGCAACTGGCTGTTAACCAGTGGGTCGCAAGTTCGAGTCTTGCCGGGGGAGCGATTCCTGGCGGTGGCCCTGCACTTTTCGGTGCAGGGTTTTTTTTGCTATGAGGTCGCGCTACAATGCAGCGACAATGCAGCGACGCTACATCGACGCAAGGCGATACGAAGGAGCCTCAGACCAATGAGTACGAAACGCTACGCATTTCTCTTTCCCGGCCAGGGTGCTCAGGAGCCGGGAATGGCCAAGGATCTCTGGGATAGCAGCGAGGCCGTGAGAGAGTTCTTTGCGCGGGCCGGCGATCTTTGTGGACGCGATATTCCGGGGTTGCTGTTTGAAGGTACCGAGGAAGAGCTCGCGAAGACCGATGTAACCCAGATAGCGATGGCGGCGGCCGATGTGGCGGCGGATATGGTCTGCCGTGAACACGGACTCGAGCCGTCCGGCGCCGCCGGCTTCAGCCTTGGCGAATACCCGGCTCTGCACGCTGCGGGTGTTCTGTCGACCGACGCTATGGTCGATATTGTTAAGATCCGAGGCGAGCTCATGGAGGCGTACAGCCGCGAGTTCGACGATGAGGAGGGCCCCGCGGGGCTTATTGCCGTGCTGGGAAAAACCCTCGAAGAATCCCGCGAGACGCTGGAAGCGCTCGGCGAACACCGCGCCTATCTCGCAAATCACTCAGCGCCGAAGCAGCTCGTTGTCGCCGGCAGCGGGCACGGTCTTAAGAAAGCCGAGCAAGCGTTTTCCGAGCTCGGTGCGAGAAAGGTGGTAAAGCTCAAGGTGTCCGGGCCGTTTCACAGCCCGCTTCTCGAGGACGCCCGAAAAGAGTTTCGGAAAGAACTCGATCGGTTCGAGTTCAGCGATCCTGTAATGCCTGTGTACGCAAACGCCACGGGTACACGCCTTTCAACTGGTTCCGAAGCCCGTGATCTCTGCGGCAAACAGATAGTCAGCACCGTGCAATGGGTATCGTGCGAGCAGGGCATCGATGATGGCCGCTACGATGCCGTTCTCGAAACGGGTCCCGGCACCGTGCTTCCGGGTTTATGGAAAAGCTATCGCCGCGGCGAGCCGGCCTGCAAACCTGCCGGGACGATCGATGCTATTCGCGCTGCGGCGCGAGGTTAACGCCGGCGGTAACGGGTTGCACCATCAGCGGGAATACCGGAGCCGACGCCGCGCGATGCTCGGCTTCGGGCGAGCTCTTCGAAACGGGTCCTGTGCGGGAGTGCGCTTACTCGCTGCCTTCCTCCCTCTTTTTGCTCGCTCGCTTTTTACTCGCTTTATTTGACTTTTTGCCCTCGGCGCCGGCCGCTATATGGCTCGCCTCCTCCAGGGTCAGGGACTCGAGCACTTCCTTTTCTTTCTTATCATCGGGCAGGCGAACGTTCTTGGTACCCACCTTCAGATACGGGCCATACTTCCCGTCGTACAAGGCAATTGTTTTTCCCGATGCAGGGTCCTCACCGAGGTTGCGTAGAACTTTGGACCCTCCCCTTCCTTTCTTCTCCTCGGCCAGAATCTCAAGCGCCCGGGACAGCTCGATGGTATACACGTCGTCGTCCTTCTTGAGACTTCGGAAATCCCCGTCGTGTACCACGAAAGGTCCGAAACGCCCGATATTCGCCTGGATTTCGTTGCCGGTCTCGGGATGCACTCCGAGCGTTCTCGGCAGACTCAGGTACTTTACCGCGTCCTCGAGGGTCACTTCGCGCGGCGAGACCCCCTTAGGAAGGCTTGCGCGTTTCGGTTTCGGATTCTCTTCGGTCTTTTCTCCGAGCTGAACGTACGGTCCGTACCGTCCCGTGAGACAGTAGATGTTTTCGCCGGTTTCCGGATGTGTCCCGAGCGGTGTCGGCCCGTGTTTCTGAAGTTCTATGAGCTCTTCGATATCGCTTTCGGTAAGCTCCGCCGGAGCGATTTCTTCGGGGATAGAAGCGTGTACCTCTTCTTCGATGTCCGAGGGCTGATGAACGATATACGGACCGTAGCGGCCGACCTTTATTTCGGTCGACTCGTCGAGTTGCGGCAAGGTTATGGTTCGAGACTCTTCAGGCTCAATTTCCGACTCTCGGCGTTCCACCTGCCGAAGCAAGCCTTCCTGGTCCCCGCCACCGTGGTAAAACCGCTCGAGGTACTCTTGATTATCGCGTCGACCGACGGCGATCTCGTCGAGTGCCTGCTCCATCTCGGACGTAAACCGGTATTTGATTAAAGACTGGAAGTGTCGTTCGAGAAGCTGTACAACCGCCACACCGGTAAATGTCGGAACAAGGGCGCTGCTCTGCCGGCGGATATATCCGCGTTCGAACAGTGTGTTAATAATGCTCGCGTACGTACTCGGTCGCCCGATTCCCTCTCTCTCAAGACGCTGCACGAGACTCGCTTCGGTGTATCTCGCGGGCGGTTTGGTTTCATGGGAAACGCTCTCAAGCGCCTTTAAATCAAGCGTCTCGCCCTCGCTCAGAGACGGCAGAAATACCTCCCGATCGTCAAGGGCGGCATCCGGATCGTCCTTGCCTTCGACGTATACCCGAAGGAATCCCGCAAACACGATGCGAACTCCGTTGGCGGTAAACTCGGCTCCGTCGACCCCGATTTGGGCACTGACCTGGTTCTTCTTCGCCTCGGCCATCTGACTGGCCAGCGTCCGTTTCCAGATAAGTTCGTAGAGCGCTTTTTCCCGCCCCTCGAGCCCGGTTTCATCGGGATGCAGGAACTCACCGCCGGCGGGCCTTATCGCTTCGTGGGCCTCCTGAGCCTCCTGTGACCCGGCGCTGAACTGTCGGGGCTCGGGCGACAGATACTCGGCGCCGTAGAGCTTTTCAATACTCGTCCGCGCGCCGGTCAATGCCTCGGTGGAGAGGGCGGGGCTGTCGGTTCGCATGTAGGTGATAAGCCCCTCTTCATACAGCTTCTGAGCGGTCCGCATTGTATCGCGCGCGCTCATCCTGAGCTTCCGGTTACCTTCCTGTTGAAGCGTACTGGTTATGAACGGCGCCGAAGGTTTCGAAGTTGTTTGTTTTTCGCTGACACGTACCACGCTCCATGTATCCTGCTCGAGGGCCTTACGCAGCGTCTCAGCACGGGATTCATCGAGCGCAATAACATCCCGACCCTCGATAACAGCACCGCTCTCGGCGTCGAAATCCTTGCCTCCTGCAACCTTCTTGCCATCCACCGAATCGAGTCGGGCCTCGAACCGCTGGTCTCCACCCGTACCGCGGGGTGCGAGGTTCGCCTTTAGATCCCAGTATACCGCCTTTCGAAATCTGATCCGCTCTCGCTCGCGCTCCACAATCATTCGAAGCCCGGGACTTTGTACCCGCCCGGCGCTCAATCCATACGCGATCTTCTTCCAGATAAGTGGTGACAGCGTAAACCCGTACAAGCGATCGAGAATGCGCCGGGTCTCCTGCGCTCGAACGAGATTCATGTCCACGTCGCGGGGGTGCTCGAGTGCGTGTTCGATAGCCGTTTTTGTGATCTCGTGAAACACCATACGTCGGACGGGTTTATTCTTGGGTTTCAGCAGTTCAATCAAATGCCACGATATGCTCTCCCCTTCCCGGTCTTCGTCGGTGGCGAGATATAGTTCATCACACTCTTTCAGTTTCCGCCGCAGCTCGGTGACGATCTTAGACTTCCCCTTGGGTGTCACATACAAGGGAGTAAAGCCGTTGTCGACATCTATTCCGAGTCGTGCCCACGATTCACCCTTATACTTCTTAGGAACGTCGGAGGCGGTTTGTGGAAGATCACGCACATGTCCAATACTCGCTTCGACCTCGTACCCTGCGGGAAGAAACCGGCGAATGGTTCGCGCTTTTGTCGGTGATTCAACGATTACGAGGCTTTTCTTTCCCATAGACTTCCTTTCTTTTGCCGTGATCGTATGTCGCAAATTACGATACAATAGTCAAGTTATGCAGTGTTCCCGCATTCTCAGACGAGCCGCAACCATACCGGTTCGCGCGTATCAGCTTATCGTCAGTCCCTGGTTGCCCCAGAGCTGCATTTACGCGCCGACGTGTAGTCACTACACTCGGGAAGCAATTATGCGCCACGGTGTACTCAAGGGCTGGATACTCGGCCTTGCGCGCATCTTCCGATGTATAGGAGGACTTTTCGAAGGCGGAGCCGATCCGGTTCCGGATCGCCCATCGCTTTCCGTAATCGGCGGCGAGTATCGTAAACGGTTTCGATTCCGTCGGGCAAACCGGGTGAATGCTAATGAATCTCCAAAGAAACGGGAAGGAAAATGAGTAAACGATACGTCACGATTCGGCTCAAGGGACAGTATGCCGAAACAGGCCCATTGGTCTCCGGGCTTTCGGCAACCGCGCGAAAATCGCTGTTTCGGCTCGATGAGCTCTTGCAGACCGTCGAATGGATTCTAAAACGATCACGGGTGACGACGGTCATCGTCCATCGCACCGAGGAGTTCACCGGCGCATCACTTGCCGGCTACGAGTCAATACGGCGGTTGATTATGAAGCTCCGTGACGCTGACCGAGACGTGATCTACTACGCGGTCAATTACGGTCTCGAAGACCTCTTTCTCGCCAGCGTCTGTACCAGACGGGTCATTCATCCCCTTGGAAGCATATCGTTTTACGGCAAGGCCCTTAATAAACTCTATTTCGGTCGATTGCTCTCCAAGCAGTCGGTAGGAGTGGATATAATCCGTCACGGTCGGTACAAGAGCGCGATGAGCACCCTTTCCTCCGATCGTGTGGATCGCTATGACCGGGAACAGTTGGAGCGAGTTCTGCGCGTAATGGTTGAACGCGTTCGAACCCTTATTACCTCCGACATGATGCTGTCGGACACCGCACTCGAATCCATGCTTAACGGCGAACCGGTGAGGGCCGCCGACGCGTTGGAACGGGGCTGGGTCGAGCGTGTAGACGATATACAGGGAGTTCTCGAAACGCTTTCGGACCTTCGATCCGCCAAGGTCGGAAAGCCCAAAGCAAGGCTCGGCAGGTCCGGACCCAACGTATCGGTTCTTTTTTTTGACGGCGCGATAGACCACGGATCAAATCGCAAGAGCATTCTGTTGGGGCAGATCATGGGAAGCGACTGGTACGTGAAACAGCTTCGCAAAATTCGCAAGAGCAAGAAGATAAAGGCAGTTGTGCTCCGAGTTAATTCCCCGGGTGGAAGTGCAACGGCGAGCGAAGAGATCCGCCGAGAGATCGATCGAATCCGCGAAACCAAACCGGTTATCGTATCGATGGGGCAAGTAGCCGCGAGCGGTGGATATTGGATATCGGCGAAAGCCGACCGCGTGTTCGCCCAGAAATTCACGATTACCGGCTCCATCGGCGTCATTTCCGCGCTGTTTTATTTGCGGGACTTTCTGAAAAAACACGGCATTACCGCCTCAGTGGTGAAGTATGGCGACCACGCCGATTTAGGCAGCACACTCCGAAAAATGAGCATCGAAGAGCGCAGAATCTTCGAGCAAGAAGTCAGACATATTTACGATCAATTTCTTGAGCTCGTCGCGGAAGGACGTAAGCTCGACCACGAGGCGGTGAGCAATATTGCCGAAGGGAGAATCTGGAGCGGTGAAGACGCGATGCAGAACGGACTGATCGACGAAATAGGCGACTTACACAGTGCGCTCGACTATGCAGCTGCAGTCCTGGGGGTTTCGAGCATTGAAGCCCATTTCGGCCCCCGGGTGAGACGGCCACTCGTAACACGCCTGATCGGCGACGGGGCCGGAGACCACCGTGACGCGGCAACGCCCGGGCTTCGGCTGATCAAGCAGCTAAAGACCGGACTCGCCGGCGGACACTACAAGAATGACGTTCCCGGGATTTTCACGGCCGTCTCCGGCTTCGCACAGATGGACTCGGTCGGGATCGCGGGCGAACTTGCCCGCGAGCTTTCCGATCTCAGCGCCAGACCTCTGGCTTTCTGGGATGGTTGGCTCGATAGTGAAACGCCGAATGACGTTCATTCCACTATAAGCGACCCACTCGGGTCGTCGTAGACTTCGAGCTGAAAAATCTTATATTCGCCTACGTAATCGGCGGCCGGCTCTGCAAGATCGCCGAGCGAGGCGTGCCACATTCGGATACGTCGATACTGATCTCTGCTCAGGTATACCTTCGAGGGATTTTCACCGGAGTCCAGTATCGCGCGTTTGGCCGCTAGAATACGGGATAGCAGCTCTTCGGCGCTCATGCTATGGTTATCCATACCAGTAGCAAGGATTAGCACGGCCGGCCGCGGGCGTCCAGTCGTCAGAGAAGGAGCATACAAGACCGTGTATTCGCAGCCAGACACCACCACCCCATCGAGCGGCAGTCATGCTTTCGGCTGTCGGGACTTCGATCCGCTTATTCCCTGGAACAAATGGGAACCAAAGGAAACGGCCGTGCTTTGTTTCATTCGCGATGGCGAAGATCTCCTGCTGATAGAGAAAAAACGCGGGCTCGGGCAAGGCAAGATAAACGGACCCGGCGGTCGAATAGAGCCCGGCGAGAGCGCGGAGAATGCCGCGGTTCGCGAAACCTGGGAGGAGGTAGGTCTAACACCAAAGGATCTGACCCGCGTCGCCGAACTGAGCTTTCAGTTTGCCGACGGATACGGGTTGCACTGTACGGTGTTTTTCTCGAACTCTTATTCGGGCACGCTCCGCGAAACCGAAGAAGCCGCACCGTTCTGGTGCCGGGTTTCGAATATTCCTTACGACAGGATGTGGGCAGACGATCGGCACTGGTTACCGATGGTACTCAATGGTGCTCGGATCGATGGAAAATTTACCTTTGACGGGGACGAAATGCTCAGCTGCCGAATTCAGACAGTCGATCGGGGGCGAGAGTAACGAATCGGCGTTACTCCATTTCTTCGTGAAAAGAGCGGATACTCGAATAGTCTCGAAGCTTACCGAGCGCTTTTTCCTGTATCTGTCGTACACGCTCGCGGGTAATACCGAGAAATTTTCCCGTTTCCTCGAGGGTATACGGGCCTTCGCCGGCAAGCCCGAATCGCAACTGAATAATACGCATTTCCCGTTCGGTGAGGTTTTCGAGAACATGCTGTAACGTGTCTTGTAACGCGAGCTGAAACGCAACTTCGAGAGGCTCGCCGCTTGCCTCATCCTCGATAAGGTCCCCGAGCCTGGTGATGTGTTCGTCGTCGACCGTAGTATCAAGACTGGTCGCTTCCTGAGAGAGATTCATGAGATCCTGTATCTTCTCGGGAGCCAAATGCAGGTATTCTGAAAGCTCTTCATGACTTGGATCGCGTCCGAATTCCTGCGTAAGCGTTTTGGCGACAAAGTAGCACTTCCGTATTGTATTGAGCATGTGAACAGGAATGCGGATTACCCGGCCTTTGTCCGCGAGAGCCTTTATTATGGCCTGCCTGATCCACCATGTTCCATACGTCGAAAAACGACATCCCCGCGTGTAGTCGAAACGTTCAACAGCCTCGATAAGCCCAATATTTCCTTCGTCGATCAAGTCGAGCAGCGATAAACCGCGATTCTGGTAACGCTTTGCGATCGAGACGACGAGCCGCAGATTGGCGTTTACCATTTCATTCTTCGCGTGACTGAGTTGACCTTCCACGTCCTCAATCTGTTGAACTCTGGCTGCCGCGTTAGCCACGGAATCTTTTGACCCGACGTGGTCTCGCTGCCTGCGCAGGTGTTCGAGGCGCTCCCGAAGTTCCGCGATCCGCTGCCCGAGCTTCCTTTCCTGCTTTGCGTTGAGAAGCGGATAATGCGAAATCTGCTTGAGGTAGATCGCAAGCGGATCAGTCGTCTCGCCGTTCTCGATGTGCTGCGACCCCTCGTCGGGAAGCTCCGCTGCGCCGTGCTTCAACTCGGTATCTGAATCGTATCCTGCCATCGCATCCCCCGCCTCATCCACGCGGCGCATCCTGCGGATCTACCGGTGCATCGTCGTTCCAAACGCTGAAGTGCACCTCATGCCGGGAATCAACCGTCCCAACCGTCCCCAGGACCTCGCCGCGTTTTATTTGCCGGCCTACACGTACTTCCACCTCTTCGTGTCCCCCGTAGACATAGATATAGCCGTTTACCGCCTCCACAATGACCACCGTTCCGAAACCAGCGTACGGTCCCACGAACGTGACTCGTCCGTCGGCCACCGCGCGAACCGAGTCACCTTCAGACGCACGAATACTCACACCCGGCACCCGGCCCGAACGATCCGATCTCGATCCGTCGTGCGGCCACCGAAGATCGGAATCGGAGTTGTCTCCATCTCCGCCATTCGATCGCTCGCGATCATCATCGTCCGCGGCTTCATCTTCCTCAGCGTCGGCCGATGCCGACTCGGAATTCTGCTCGATTGTGATGCCGGGAATAACCACTCGGTCGCCAACGAAAACGGTCTCATCTTCATCCATTTCGTTTGCACTGAGCAGTTCCGATAGTGGTACGTCATAGCGTCTCGACAACCCGTAGAGGGTTTCACCGCTTTGAATCTCCCGAACGCCTGGTAGAACAATTGTTTCACCTTCCGCAATTCTTCCCGCGTCGGTAATCCCGTTGTACTCGAGAATGTCGTCCGGAGAGATCCCGTAGTCGCGCGAGAGACTGTACACGGTATCGCCCGGTCGGAACGTATAGTCCGCCCATTCATCGTCGCTGTCCTGCTCGTCCCCGGCTGCGAACGTAACGACGGTCAGAAAAAGTACCCCGCATATGACGCCGTTTACGATTGAGTTGCTGTAGGTGTTGCGCGTTCTCTGCATTGCATACTCGAAAGCGATGATCTCTCTCTGTTTGATTTTCGGCAGACGTCGCTTTTGGATAAGCACGAGATCGTGAAATTCGCGCAGAGTGTGTGTTGACAAGGGAACGCTCATCGAATATGTTACCAACTCAATCGAGCCGGGGGCGTGGTGGAGATGGTTACCACGCCGGCCTGTCAAGCCGGAGGTCGCGGGTTCAAATCCCGTCGCTCCCGCATATCCCTGCTCATCCATAGCGGGGCAAGCCCCGCCTGAAAGCGGGGCTTTTTTTTGAAAGTGAAAGAGCGTGGAAGCAGAAGGGGTGACGCCCTGACTGTTTGCTTAAACGGGCTGTAGCGCAGGGGCTAGCGCGCTCGGTTCGGGACCGAGAGGTCGGCAGTTCAAATCTGCCCAGCCCGAAAAGCCCATAAAGGATCGCCTGAACGCGATCCTTTTTTTTAAGTAATACGTTCACCTTTCGGTCGCAATCGCTTCGATGGTTCGTACACGGACTTGCACCGAACCCCACAAACCGGTCACAATGTCGCGACCTCGAAGCCGCAGGAACGCGTACGCTAAATACTGCTACATAAGGAATATACATGGCCTCAAAAGAACCATCCGAAGGAAAGAAGCAGAAACAACAGTCTTTAGAGAAGCGCCTTAAGCCGAAGACTTCAAATTGGACCAGCAAACCTGTACTCTACGTGTTCAGCGTTGTCATACTTGGTATTATTGTCGTTTCGTTCGTCGCCGGACCAATAGTCGGCCAGTTCGCTGGTCCGAGCGCGTCTACCGAGTTCGGCAGCTACCGCGGAAGGCCAATAGAGCTTAAACAGGGCAGCTACATGCAGAACCAGGTCGCGCAGCTCGGCCAGCAAATGGGTAACCCTCAGAACACCGCCGAAATGTACCAACTGTATCGACGAGCGTTCGAACAGACGCTGCTTCATACGGCAGTACTCATGGAAGCCGAAGACGGCGGTATGAGCGTCTCGACCGACCGGGTCAATAACCAGATCGTACAGCTTCCCCAGTTTCAGGAGGGAGACTCATTCAGTCAGTCGGCGCTCGATGACACCTCCCAGGAAGAGCTTATGAATCTTCGTACGAATATGCGGGAAGGCCTGATATACGAGAAGTTTGTCCAGGATGTTCTCGAAGGTTTCCACTACTCTTCCGAGGAAATCGCTTTCTTCGCTTCTCAGGGCTCGCTCGAGCGTCGATTCGAAGTCGCACAGTTCGCTTTCGACGAGGTCCCACAAGAAGTGGTAAGCGGCTACGCTGAAGAGAATCCGGAGTTATTCCGGAACGCCGAGGTTTCCATGATCAATCTCGGCCCCGACCGCGAACTAGCCGAAGAGGTACTTGAACTACTCGAGAATGGAGAGGACACATTCGAGAATCTCGCCGAGGAGTTTTCCATAGACGAGGACAGCGCGGAGAATCAAGGGCAACGCGGGCGCGTATTTCAATATCAAATCGAGCAGGAAGTGCTCGAATCCGAGGACGTGGAAACACTGTTCTCGACTTCTGAAGGGGAAACTACTCCTATTATCGACACTGAGAGCGGCTATACAATTTATCGATTGGATTCACCGACGCAGCAGGCCGAGCTCGACGATGAAGATACAATAGAGGTCGTTCGTGAATACCTCGAAGAGTTTGAACAGGGCATACTCGAGGATTACATGTTTGAACAGGCAGAAAACTTTGCGTTTGATGTACGGGATGGGGCAGACTTCGAGAACTCCCTCGACGAGTACCGGGCTCGACGCTCCGAAACGAACTTCTTTCCGATTAATTACGGCGGACAGCCGTTTCTACCACGGATCGAGACAGTCGAGGGAGAGACACTTGGAAGTGCACAGCAGAGCGAGGAGTTTTTCCGGTCAGCGTTTTCGGTAGATATCGATGAAACTACCGATCCGATCGTTCTCGACGAGACTATTGTCGTACTTATGCCGGTTGAGGAGCGCGAGCAGGATCCTGCCGACACCGAGCGTATTGCAGCAACAGTGCCTCAGCTGTATCAGCAGTACCAGGGCGCCGAAATCGAGCGAACCCTGCTCGATCAGTCACTCATCGAGGACAACTTCAATCAGGCATTTTCCAGGAATTTCCTCCAGCCTCAGCAGCAACAACCATCTCAGGGACCTTCGCAGCAGCCGATGATGTAGACGTAACCTCCCACCGTGATTCGGGCTCCGGCTACGGCCGGCGGTTGCTCGCTTCACGGTCGGGATGTCGGAGGATACCTCGTTGCATGGCACGCATTCATTTTCGATGTAGTGAACTTCACGCTGTAGGCGGAGGCCGGTGAACGATCCCCAAGACAACGACAAGCCCACGGTCCGGCTCGAGCGCACTCAAGACGGATTCACGGTGTTCCATTACCGAAAGGCCCTCTACGACCGCCGCAGGCCCAGATCTTCCGCCGAGCGTCGGACGGTCTCAACTCCGATCGCCGAGAATACGTGCTATCTTGTTGCCTCACCGATACTTTATTACGGGGTAGCCGAGCTACTCGATCGAATTCCAGCGTCGAGTGTTATCCGGGCGGTTGAGTTCGATTCGCAGCTTGCCCGCGTGTCGCAGCAATACGCCGATCGTGAGATACAGGAATTGGTTCCGCTGATCGCAAACCGCTCTATAGGCGAAACCGCCGAGTTGATCGCTACCGCATTTCACTCGAATATTCGCCGAGTCGAAATCGTTCGTCCGACGGGAGGATATGGCGTTTCGCGTCAGCACTACGACCGTCTTCTCGAGATCCTGCGGGCAGAAATAGACCGCCATTGGCGAAACGTAGCGACACTTGTCCACTTCGGCCGACGCTGGATGCGAAATACATTCCGAAATCTCGGCTACACCGCCTCGCCACCACCGTCGGCCGTGGATGTGCCCATTGTCGTGTGCGCAGCCGGAGAGAGTATCGAGAAGCACATGCCGTCGTTCCGCCGATATCGCGAACGCGTGCACATCATGGCGGTCGACACCGCGCTCGGACCGCTTATCGAGAACGCGATTACTCCCGACAGCGTGGTGGCGATTGAGTCACAGGTCGTAAACGTCGGAGACTTCCTCGCCGGTCTGCCCGAATCGACGAGGTTGTTCTATGACCTGACAACACACCCCTCGGTGCCGGGCCTCGCGCACCCCGCTCTCCGCCACAGGCTGCTGACCAACTTCGCTCCACTGGCCGTTCTCGACCGTATCGGTCACGCCGTGGCCGACATCACCACCGTGGACCCGTTTGCCTCGGTGGGGCTTGCGGCGATCAATCTCGCGTGCCGGCTTTCTCGGTGGCCGGTGTTACTCGCGGGTTTTGACTTCGCGTATACCATCGGCAAACCGCACGCGAGGGGCTCACTATCCCACCGCCTCGCGTTATCCCTCGACACGCGATTGAAGCCCCCGCTTCTCTACCGCCACGCTATGACACGGCAGTCGCGCCGGGGGCGAACCGCCGAAGGCGTAGAGTACACGACCGAGGCGAATCTTGCGCAACAGGCGACCATTCTTACGCGCGCGATTCCCGATGATAAAACCGTATATACACTGCCGCGTACCGGGCCTCCCGTACCGATCGACGAGCAGTCGTTGCCTGCGTTCCTGAACGGGTGTGAGCGACAGACTACTCAAGTACGATCGAAAGCGAGCCAAGCACACGGCGCTGCCGCCGATCGGAGCGCCGGGGCAGCTTCTTTCCTTACCGAGGAGGTCGAGCGACTACGGCGGGTACGAAGTCACGGCGATATCGCGGGCATGGAATACCTGTGGATGGATTTCGCCGACCAGACTCCCGCCATCGTCGGATACAATCGCAGCGAGCCGAACACCCTTCCGACCGAGCTTTCCGATCTCCATCGCTCGCTGCGTAACCGAGTGGTCCACAGAGCCGGAAGTTTTCTCGACTTCATCGAAACCGTACGGCGATGACCGCTGCTACTCGTCTTCGCCTCCCTTGAGAGCCGAGAGAAACGCGGTCTGCGGCAGCTCGACGTCGCCGACCATTTTCATTCGCTTCTTACCTTCCTTCTGTTTCTCGATAAGCTTGCGTTTCCGCGTAATGTCTCCGCCATAGCACTTCGCGGTTACATCTTTTCGTAGCGCCGGAATCGTTTCACGGGCGATAACGTGCCCTCCGATTGCGCCCTGAATGGGAATTTTAAATTGATGTCTCGGAATCTCATCGCGTAGCTTTCTGCAGATGATTCGAGCGCGCGCCTCGGCGTTATCACGGAATACAAGCTGCGCGAGCGCGTCGACCGGCTTGCCATTGACCAGAATATCGAGTTTCGCGAGCCGAGTCTGCCGGTAGTCGGCGACATCGTAGTCGAACGAAGCGTATCCCCGACTGCACGACTTAAGCTTGTCATAAAAGTCGTACAGCACCTCGGCGAGCGGCATTTCATAGACAACCTCGACGCGTTTTGCATCGAGGTAATTGAGCGATTTCTGTATCCCGCGTTTTTCGACGCAGAGGGTAATCACGTTTCCGAGATAAGCCGAGGGAGTCATAATCGAGGCGCGTATATACGGTTCCCATGATTCGGCAATATCCTGCGGATCGGGAAAATCATGCGGACTTTCGATGTACTGTTCGGAGCCGTCTTTGAGAACAATTCGATAGCGAACGCTCGGCGCGGTAAGGACGATATTGAGCTGCCACTCGCGTTCCAGGCGCTCCTGAACAACTTCGAGGTGAAGAAGACCGAGAAATCCGCACTTAAAGCCGAAGCCCAACGCCGCCGAGTTATCCTTCTCGTAGACCAGACTCGCGTCGTTGAGCGTAAGTTTCTCCATCGCCTTCACAAGCTCGTCGTAGTCGTTCGTATCCACCGGATAGATCGACGAGAAGACAACGGGCTTAATAGGACGATACCCCGGCATGGGCGCATCCGCGGGACGCTCGTCGTCGGTAATCGTATCGCCCACCCGAATCTCTGAGATGTTCTTAATTCCCGCGATCAAGTATCCCACGTCGCCGGCGTAGAGCTCATCGACCACCTCGTGACCAACGCGAAACCGACCGATCTCCTCGGTTACGTATACCGCTCCGTTGGACCAGACCCGCACTCGCTGACCCTTCTTCAGCGTACCTTCGACAACGCGAACGTGAACAATCACGCCCCGGTACGGATCGTAGTTACTGTCGAATATCATGGTCTTGAGCGGCGCCGAACGATCTCCTTTCGGAGGCGGTATACGCCGGACAATCGTTTCAAGGAGCTCCTCTACTCCCTCGCCCGTCTTCGCGCTGACACGGACGATTGCCTCTTCGGGAAGCCCAAGCTCGTGCTCGATCTGCTCGACTACCGCTGGGAGATCGGCACTCGGCAGGTCGATCTTGTTGATCACGGGAATTATCTCGAGCTCGTGATCGAGCGCAAGATACATGTTCGAGACCGTCTGAGCTTCCACCCCCTGACTCGCGTCAATAAGGAGAAGCGCCCCTTCACACGATGATATCGCGCGGCTCACCTCGTAGCTGAAGTCGACGTGGCCCGGTGTATCAACAAGATTAAGATGGTAGCGCTCACCATCGTTCGAGTCGTACGGAAGGCTTACCGCCTGACTCTTTATGGTAATCCCCCGCTCGCGTTCGATATCCATGGTGTCGAGAAGCTGATCCTTCCAGTCGCGCTCGGCAACGATTCTCGCTCTCTGTATGAAACGGTCGGCCAGCGTGGATTTTCCATGGTCTATGTGCGCTATGATGCAGAAGTTTCGTATGGTCTCGTGTCGCATGTGAATTCGCCTTGTGGTACCAAAAATACGGCTAGTGATCGATGCTCGTCTTACGCGTCGAGCGCATTGCGGACGTTCTCGACGAACTCTTCGGGTTCGAACGGCTTCTGAAGCACGTGTACATCCCGATAACCGGATATATCATGATCAGCGAGGTCCTCAGCATACCCGGAAATGAGCAGGAAGCGAAGCCCCTCGCGAGACCCGCGCAGCCGCTCGACAAGCTTAAAGCCGGAAACGTGCGGCATTACAATATCGGTGACCACAAGATCGATATGGCGCTCGGGTTCCTCCGCGAGCAGAAACGCCTCGCCGGCATTCTGAGCTTCAACGACGTGATAGCCGTACCCGGCAAGTACCCGCGTAAGCAACGCACGAATCGAGCTGTCATCCTCTACGAGCAGGATAACCTCGGTTCCTTGTGAGGATGCAGAACTCCGATTCGATGCGGATTCGCCGTCATGCTGTTGCTCATGAACGGCCTTCGGAAGAAAGACACTGAAAATCGATCCTCGACCCACTTGAGAGTCGACGTCGATGTGACCCGCCAATTGACGTACAATCCCGTAGACGGTCGACAGGCCCAGCCCGGTCCCTCTCGCCGATTCCTTGGTTGTGAAGAACGGCTCGAAGAGCTGCTGCTGATGTTCCTCGGGAATACCGGCTCCGTTGTCCTGCACGTGCAGCACAACCCACGCGCCGGGTTCGAGGGTACCACTGTGCACTGTTCGTTCGGTCTCCGTGAAGATCTCTTCGGTTCTGATAATTATCGACGCTCCGTCTTTGTCATGCAGTGCGTCTCGGGCATTGAGAACCAGATTCATTAAAACCTGCTCCATCTGGCCCTGATCGACAAGCACCGTACCATCGACCGCCTCAAGCGCTACGTGAAACGAAACGGCTTCGCTCAGCAGACGACGCAGCATTTTCTCGATATCGGAAACAATCGAGTTTATGCCGATGGTCCGAGGGCTTAAGACCTGATGTCGACTGAATGCGAGCAGCTGCCGGGTTAACGAAACCGATCGAAACGCCGCCTTCTGTATTCCGAGAACATCGCCTCGAAGGTCTTCGCGATCGAGCGATTTGTCCTCGTCGATTGTTTCCACAAGAAGGCGCGAATAGCCGAGAATTACCGTCAGAAGATTGTTGAAATCGTGAGCGATGCCGCCGCTGAGACGGCCAACCGCTTCCATTTTCTGCGAACGCCTGAGTTGCTCCTCCCTGTCGGCGAGAACTCGCTCGATATCCAGCCGTTCGGAAATATCACGTAGAACGTAGACCGACCCGCTGACTCCGGCAGGACTCACGCGCTCGCTATGCATGAGCTCAACAGGCGTCCGTTCTCCGCTATTTCCCACGAGCATCCATGCGTGACAAGACACGCTGCCCTTCGCAGCGAAGTGCGGTGGGATCGGTTCGAAAGCGAACACCGCGTCGAAGCTCTCACCGATTGCTCGCTCTTCAGTTCTCCCGGAGAGGTTGAGGGCAACATCGTTGATAAATCTAATCTGATCTTCATCGTCGGTTACGACAACCCCATCGGTAATACTTCGAAGGGTCGTGTCGAGCAATTCCTGGCGCTCGGCGAGCGCCTGTTCCATGCGATGCCTGTAGAGCGCGATGACAATGGCCGTGCGTAATTCGCGTTCATCGAACGGCTTAATGATGTAGGCAAACGGTTGGCTGGTTTTCGCCCGCTCGAGCGTGTGTTCGTCGGCGTAGGCGGTAAGCAGAATAAAGGGAATCCCGTATGAAGCCTGTATTCGTTGCGCCGTCTCGACACCGTCAAGATCACCCTGCAGGCGGATATCGAGCAGAACAAGATCCGGAGCGTCTGTCTCGATGTTCGCAATCGCCTCCTCGCCGGAAGGATACACGGCAGGAACAGTATAGCCGGATTGCTGCAGTTGCGTTCGAATGTCGAGAGCAACGACGCGTTCGTCCTCAACGATGACGATTCGCGCACTTTGTTCGAATTGCGTTGGCTCGACACTCATAACACCCCTACCCCGTACAAGGCTTACTCCGGCGGATGGAAACCGAATTTTTCCAGTTCCACACGAAGCTTCTCTTTATCGATCGGTTTGACCAGGTATGATGTTGCTCCCCCCTCGTAGAAGGCTTCCACGACGTTCTTCGGATCCTCAAGTGCCGTTGTCATAATAACTTTGACTTCGTCATCAGCTGCAACTCCAATCTCTCGTTCGACCGAGCGAATCTGACGCAAAGCTTCCTGCCCGTCCAGATTCGGCATCATAATATCGAGAAGAATAAGCTCGTAGGGATCGTTTTCCTCCCACGCGAGACGAAACGCCTCGATTGCTTCGTTACCGTCGACAACGACGTCGCACTGCCCGTATTGAGCCAGCAGCACCTGTAGCAGTCTGCGACTGCCAAAGTCATCTTCAACTACCAGAAATCTCATAGCTCTCCTACTTCTGCCATTTTTAGCAGCTGCTCGGCAAGGTCGTGCGCATTACTGATATCGCCCCTGCGACACGCGAGCGTGAGTCGGAACATAAGCTCTGAAGCGTCCATCCTCGAAAAACTTTCTCTTCTCCCGGCGGACACGTCGGCTGCCAAACGCTTAAGCCGCTCCCGGTCAGTCTCGGCGCTGACCCGCTGCAGAATAGTCATAAAATTACTCGCGGTATGCGAAGTCGAAAGACGCGAAGACTCCGCATCGACAGTCGACGGATGCTTCGTCCCGCCGACGATCGGGTGATTCGCGTACTGCTCTACGGCGTCGTACAGTTCCTGCGAAGAGAACGGTTTGCCTATAAAACCATTCATCCCCACCGCCAGGCACTCGGCGCGTTCCGACTCGAGCGCGTACGCAGTCAACGCGACGATGGGGGTATCTTCAGCTCCCGGAACGACTCCTGCGCGGATTTTCCTGGCGGCCTCAATTCCGTTCAACTCCGGCATTCGCAAATCCATAACTATAAGGTCGACCTCCTTCTCCGCAAGAACTCGTATGCACTCGTTGCCATCCACTGCCGTTTCGACTTCGTGGCCGAACCGCTCAAGCACCCTTCGATTCACCAGTCGGTTTACCGCCTCGTCCTCAGCGATCAGAATCCGCTTCGAGACCGGGGCTGTTCCGGGCATCCCCCGATGCGCCGCCGAATGCGCCTCATCCGGCGACGGCTCGGACCGTCGCGAGCTATCCACCGTCGTCGCGACACCCGACAGGGTAGCATTCGAATAGCCTTCCCGGTCACCCCCTGCCGCGTACCCTGCGATAAGCGCGTAGAAAGATGTCGGAAGTAAAGGTGTTTCCAGGACCCGGGTACTCTCACGGAGAACCGCAGGGATCGCGTCGAGCACACTCGTAGGGTCGGAGTCCTTATCGACTGCAACAAGTACCATCCGCGGCCGGTACTCCAAGTGTCCGACGCGCTCTATTGCGTACTCGCGGTCACCGTCGACGACAATAATGTCGCATGCCACATCGCTCTCAAGCGAGGTCGCGCTACGCGAACCCGTGGCGGTAACGACCGACATATTTCCAAGTGCGCACAGACTCGAAACGCATTCGGTGAATATGGGGTCGTCGGATGCGATCTCCACCGACGAAAAACTCCCGACCCCCGCGAGCCCGTCGACAAGGCTCGCGCCCTCTTCAACTTCTACCGGCACACGGACCGTGAAATCGCTACCGACGCCTACTTTGCTTTCCACCCGAATTTCCGCCCCGATTCGATGCGCAAGGCTCTCGGCGATCGACAGACCGACGCCACTTCCACGTTCGGACTCCCGATCGTCATATTCCGAACGTGAGAATGGTTCGAAAATCCTTTCGAGTTCCTGCTCGGGTATCCCCGGCCCTTCGTCACGGATGCGGAATAGCAGATAAGAAAAAGATTCGTCGATTTCAACCGACAGAACGGCGTTTCCCTTTCCCGTGAACTTCACCGCATTGCTCGCGATACTCAACAGAATCTGCCGGAGACTACGGCGATCGACACGTACAAAACGCGGCAACGGTCCGCGGAGTTGAAAACCAACCCTGACCGATGAGTTCGTGCGCAAAGCGGACACTGCCTCAACGATTTCTTCACAAAAGAGAAGAAGATCGACGCTTACCGATTCGATCGGCTCGTTTGTGCTGTCAGTCCGAGTATAGTGCAGAATAGAAGAGATAAGCCCCAAGAGCGAATGACCTGCCTCACGGACAATTTCTAAATATTCGCGTTGCCTTTCGTCTTCGGCAATATCGAGTGCGAGATCGGTCATGCCCATAATGCTGTTAAGCGGCGTTCTCAGTTCGTGGCTGACATTCGATAGAAACCGGGCGCGAGCGCGGGCATTCTCATCGGCCTCCCGCGCGGCTCGAAGAAGTTCCCGTTCGTACTCCTCGCGCAATCGTGCGTCGGTTAGAGATATAACCTTGCCTTCCTCTCCGAGGTCGGCCTCGAAGTACTCGACCGGCACCAATGTGTTCGATCGCGTG
>JBKGYS010000009.1:0-32051 GCA_046545955.1 Spirochaetales bacterium
GCCCGTAGCTCCCCCGTTGGTCGGACGGGGAGCGGCGGTATCGCCTGGAACAAGGTACCGGCATTACGCCCCGAAGGTTCCGGTGCGGCTGTTTAGCGATATAGCGGAGCTTCCGAGATGTACAACCGGCGAGCTCGAGGCGGGAGTCGCCTGTGTGTGTAGCGAAAAGACGGCAAAGGCTGCCCCCCGGACCGCTGTGCCGGCCGAGCGGTCTGCTCGTGAGGATGGCGACTGTCTCGCACCGGGCCGGAGCTCACCGAGCGAAGCGGAGTCGACCGTCGTTACCTTCGAATCGTTCGAGGACCTTTCGGCGAATCTCTACCGGTGGTTGTGGAAGCTCGAGAACAAAGCGTCAGCTATATGGATTGAACTGCCGGCCGACACGCCGGAGTTTCGTGGACTCAGGGACCGCCTGTTCCGCGCCGCCGGAGCAGCCGGATAGCATTTCGTTTCCACGCTGCTCGCTTATCGTGTCGGTCGCGGTGCGCCGGAACCCTTGCTGCGATCTATGCCACGACGCAGCTCTGCTATTTAAGGCGTTACAATGAACCTGTATCTTCGTGATTCAAGAGCCGCTCGATGACGACGAATGCGATCGCGGCACGCTCGTTGCGAGAGTATTCGCTCTCCATGGAGACAATCGCCTCGCGCACCCGCTCGCTTTCCGCGCCCTGGCCCTCGACAAGTTTTTTCGCCTTTGCAAGCTGCGCTTCGTTTATGCAGTAAACGCTTTCACCGCCGGTGAGCGAGAGCTTGAGGCTGTCGGTTGTTTTTCCCGCCATGGCTACCTAGCACCCCTCGCAGCTGAAACTCGACCCGCACCCGCAAGACTGAACCGCGTTAGGATTAATAAAGCGAAATCCGCTCTGGACGAGGTCGTCGGTGTAGTCAATCTTCAGACCGTCGAAGTATCTGCGGCTTTCGGGATCGGCGACCACGCGAATGGTTTCATCCTCGTAGATGGTCTCGTCGCCTTCAATGATCTCCTCATCGATCGCCGCGCCGTAGCTCATTCCCGAGCACCCGCCCGGCTCGACCCAGAGGCGAAGAAACTGCGTGTGATTGACGTCCAGGTTAATAAGCTCGGTACGCGCCTTGTCTGTCACTTCGATTGTCATAGCAACTGTGACGATAGCGATTCAGGTCTGTTTGTGTCAACGATTTGCGAACAATGTTAAGCAGGACATCACCCGTAAACGTAGTGAACCCGCTCGGCGTTCAAATACTTTGTTAACTCGTCGTGAAGTACGTTGCGCATCTCGAGGCGCGCCTGCTGCGGGTATGTCGATACGGCTGACCCGGCGGACATACGATCACGTTCGAACGGATAGTAGAGAATATCCGAATCGCTTCGCATGGCCCGCATGCGGGAAAGGAAGTCGGGCGCCATGCGAACCACTCCGTAGCTTACCTGCTCTACGAGATCGGGGTCGAGGCGGCGAAACGTCTCGGCGATTGCATCACCGTAGAGCTGCTGCCAATCGGCGACACGGATCACCGGATCGAAGCACAGACGTACGCGCCAGCCCGCTGCCTGTGCCTGGCGCGCGGCAAACAGCCGTCCGGCAAACGCTGCGCACCCTTTTTCATAGGCGGCAGCGATCGACGGCGGGGAGAGACTGAACGAAAGAACCGTATTTCGTGGGGCAGGGATATCACGAATGGCCGTGAAGTACTCGCTCTTGGTTCGCAGTTCGAGTTCGATGTTGGGCTGTGTTTCGGCAAACTCGATCCACTGGCGGCAGATGGGCCAGAGACGTTCGAACGCGAGCAAATCTGTAAGATAGCTTATGCTCAAAAATATCGGGCCCTGATCCGCGCGCTTCGACGCTTCATCCATGAAATCGCGCGTGTTTACAAAGAACACAATGTTACCTGAGTTATGCATTCCCTGCAGAAAACAGTAATCGCAGTTAAACACGCAATTTCTAACCGGGGCGTTGTAGTAAAGGGGAACGTCGCCGTTCCAGCTTTCCACGCGTTCGCTTCCTTCGTAAAGCAGTCGCTCGCGTTCTACTGCGAGAATAAGCGCGGGGGCACGTTTCTGCGCCTGAAAGTGCTGCCCGGGGCGATTGAAAATATCCTTGTAGTGGTCGATTTCCACTTGAGGGAGGTGTGATAGCCGCTTCAGAATCGTCGATGTGTCGGGCCAGTCGAGCGCCTGGCTCTCGTAGTATACCCGTCTAACGTGTGGAAGCGGCCCCGGCGACCGCGACTTATTCTGCGTGTGCTTGCTCGAGTGTTGTGATAAGGGGTCTCGCATGGCTGGCCTCGGAAATATGGTGGATAATCTCAGCGGAAGTAGCCCCGCGTATTCTCGCAGCGCGTGCGGCTTTCTCCAGCTGTTTGCTTTCGGCCGTGCTGAGCCGCAGCCGCCTGCAGCACGCGCGAATCGCATCGCGTTCGCGGCATTCGAACTCGAACGTTGCCGGAAACTTCTTCAGCGTCGATTCGGCGAGCGCCGCGAAATCGCTGACGGCGCCGCGCCGGCCCGCGGCAGTCTCCGACTGCGGAACAATCCCGATGAGTACTTCGTGCGGAGCGCACAATCTGGAAACCGCGGCCGCGAAGCCGCTTGCCTCTGGGGATTCAATAGTGAGCTCGGCCAAATCGCTCGTCGCGAGAACGTCGGGGTAGTACGGACGGTCGAGGATACTTCCCCTGACGCGAATACCTACAGAGGGGCTTATGGCGTGCTCTGATTCGCACAGCAGAAGCACGAGTCTGTGGCCGCTTAGCGTTGAGGTGTCACTCTCGGGGCTTGCTCCTGGTTGCGAACCCGGCGCGGTCCCCGCCCGGCCGGAACCGAGAAAGTGCGCGGTGTGAATGCATACGTCGATCGCGCGCCCGCTTGTGCTTGCCATGAGAATAACGGTCTCATCGCCGGAAACCCGCTTTTGCCGGTAGTACCGAACGCCATACTCCTGATGCACGAGCGTTAATCCAAGTGCACGGGAGGCGGGGCGGGTAGAACTCATGGTATTCACGATGTAAAGGGTATTCAAAGCGGGTCGCAGGTTACAAACGAATTGTCCCCGTCGTCGATAGCTCGTCGCAAGGTAACCTCCTGGAAGGTGTTTCGAAGGTTTTGGCCGTCGGATTCGGTACCTACCAAAGGCACCTGAACCGGTATGTAGTGCTCGGTATACCCGTGCAGTTTTCCGTTTTCGACTCGCTCGACGAGCAGACGCCCGCGTTTCCCGGTCATCCTTCGATGATACGCTGTCTTGTTGTCTCGGCTGATGTCGCGGAGAATCGCCGACCGTTCCTGCTTTATCGAGTTACTCACGTGCCCATCCATTCGCTCTGCACGCGTTCCCGAGCGAACCGAGTAGGGGAAGGTATGGATATGTGTGAAGCCAAGATCCCTCGCGATGGTGACTGTCTCGGAGAACTCCCGGTCGGATTCGCCGGGAAACCCGACAATACAGTCGGTCGTAAGATTGAAGTCCGGGTACCGGTCGAGAAGCGATTCAGCGATGGAACGGTAGCCTCGGGCGGTATACTGCCTTCGCATTTTCAGAAGCACCCTGTCGCTTCCACTCTGGAGGCATAGATGCAGATGCGGTGACATTCTCGGATGCGAAAAAAGGTCGAAGAAGCGAGCGTCGAGTTGGTCCGGCTCGAGACTCGAGAGCCGCAGCCTGAAATCGCCCTCCGTTTCCAGCAGTGTTTCAACGAGACGGCTGAACGACAGTTCGCCCTCGGTCCATCGGCTGATATTTACACCCGTGAGCACAATTTCGCGGTAGCCGCTATGTATACTGCGCTTGAGCTCGTCGCGAATCGAGTCGGCCGCCCGACTTCGGGCGCGGCCGCGAACGAACGGAATTATGCAGAATGTACAGTAGTTGTCGCAGCCGTCCTGAACTTTTATAAGACTACGCGTATGGAACAGCTGCTTCGGTATTCCGTAGTTGAATACATCCCGCGGCAGCTCATCGGGTCTCAAGTATTCTCCGGCGAAATGAGCGTCGACAAGTTCCACGATCGACTGCTTATGATCGTTGCCGACGGTAACTACCCGGGAATCGTTCTCCAGCTCCCGCCGGTGACTCTCGGCAAAACAGCCGGTTACAACGACAAGCGGCTTCTCGGGGAGCGTGTTCGTCTCGTCCTGCGATGGTGCCGTCCGCGTTATCGCGGCTTCGAGGCGCCCGGGCTCCGACCGAGCTATCGCTTGCGGCCGGCAGGACCCCTCTTCGGCGCTCGAGGCAAGCGGTAATGACTCGGCGAGTCTCAAAGACCGGTTAATCGCGTTTCGGCTCTTTCGGTCGCCTTTGTTCGTCACGGTGCAGGTATTAATGATGTAGCAGTCAGCGTGTTCCCGGTTGTCCACCACCGAGTAGCCGCGATTCTCGAAGCGCGTGGCGAGAGCGTCGGTTTCGTACTGGTTGAGTTTGCACCCGAGAGTCTGAAACGCAACGCGTCGGGTGCGTTTCGTGTTGTCGGTATTGTTGTTGCCGTTCATTTCGAGTTCCGTGATACGCGAATCAGACGGTAATCGGCTCGGGCGTGCGAACCAGCTCACCTTCGAGGCTTAAGGCCGCACAATCGGTGATTCTAACGTCGACGAATCGACCGATAAGCGATGCATCGTCGCCGGCGAAGCGAATCGTGATCCTGCCTTCGGTTTTTCCGCTCAGGAAGCCCGGTTTCTTATCGGGTTTTTCGACGAGTACACGAAGTGTCCTTCCGATTAGCGCGCGATTGTACCGGTAGCTGTAGGTTTTAAGTTCATCGGAGAGGATCTGTAACCGTTCTTTCTTTGTTTCCTGGGGAACGTCGTCGGGCCAGCGGGAACTTGCTGCGCCGGGGCGCGGGCTGTACATGGCCACGTACGCCATGTTGTAGCCGAACTCGCGCATAGCCGCGCGCGTATTTTCAAACTGTTCTTCGGTCTCGCCCGAGAAGCCTACGATAATATCTGTGAATATGGTCGCGCTGGGGATCGTTTTTCGGATTTTCTCGACTATGTGACGGTAGCGCACGACGCTATGATTTCGGTTCATACGAATGAGCACTTTGTCGTCACCGCTTTGAATCGGAAGATGGATTTGTTTCGCGAGAACCGGATACTCGGCAATGGTATCGATAACCTCGTCGGTCATATCGCGTGGGTGCGGGCTCGTGAAATACGTCCAGAATTCCTTACCCGTTTCCCGTCCGATCTCGCCGACCGCGCGGAGAAGATCGGCAAAGGATAGCTCGGTGCCTTTGCGGTCGAGCCCGTAACTGTTGACGTTTTGCCCGAGAAGCGTAATGGCCTTGTAGTCATGTTCGACGAGGAACCGCACCTCGGCCAGGATTTCGCTGCTTGGACGACTGACTTCCCGGCCTCGAGTGTGTGGGACGGCGCAAAAGGTGCAGAACTTGTCACAGCCGTTCTGAATGGGGACAAACGCCTCGAATCCGCTCGTGTACGACGGGCGTATTTTCCAGTATTCGGTGCTTCGATCCTCGGCGGGCTTCTGCGGCATAACGGCGAATCGGCGCTTCGGCTTCGCTGACCGCAGTGATTCGCTCGACAGGGTTGCCCCGACTTTGGAGCTGCTGCCGCCGTCGAGGCCGCCGTCGGCTTTTCGGTGACCACTCTCCGTGGTCTCATCTCCGTCGACGTGAGCTTCCTGCCGCTCGCTACCGCCGTGCGAACGGTTCACCTGCGAAACATCAACCTGAAACTCTTCGTCCGATCCTCGAAGAGAAAACGGCGTGACAACACCGTACTGGCGAATCATATCCGGCAGTTGCGGGAGGTCGTTAATCGCAAACATGAGGTCGAACAGGCCCAGAAATCGCTCGCGATCGGCGGGTAAAATACAGCCCGAGACAAAGGTCAAAAGATTCCGATTGTTTTTCCACGAGTTCCACTTCGCGATGCGCGAGTAGACCTTATCGATCGCTTTCTGCCGTACCGAACAGGCGACGATACCGAGCAGATCGGCTTCACCCTCCTGCTCGGTACGTTCAAAGCCCATCTGTTCGAGTACGGTGCGAATACGCTCGCCGTCGCTGATATTCATCTGGCAGCCGAGCTGAATGAGACAATACTTCATGGTCAGAAATAGACCTCCGCGAACATCTGGTCGTGGGGCACGCCGTGGCTGACGAGAATGTCGAAAGCTTCGTAGATCATGTCGCAATTACCGCAGAGATAGCAAAGGGTGTCGGTCGCAGGCGGGTTTTCGCGCAGATAATCGGTAACTCGACCGTGATAGCCTCCGGTGTGGTCCTGAGTCAGGCACGAAACGTACCGATCTGCGTCGAAGGTTTCGCGCTCGTAGCGTTCCTCGGCGGTCCTGACACCGTGCAGGACCGTATAGTCGAGCCCCGGATAGCTGAGCGCGAAGCAGTGAAACGGCGAAATGCCGGTCCCGGTTGCTATAAAAAGGAACCGGGAATTCTCGCGCGCCGCCTCGTCGATTGTGAAAAAACCGAAGGGGCCGTCGAGGCGCACATCGTCTCCCGGCTCGAGTCGTCGCAGCAGTCTGCTCACGTGTCCGTGCGTTATTTCCTTAACGAGCACCTCGAGGTAATCGCTGTGCGATGGGGAATACACCGAGTACTCGCGCATGTTGATGTCGTCGGACACGCCGAGACTGATATACTGTCCGGGTTCGAAGTCCAGTCCGTGCCGGTCAACGCGCAATACGTAGGTACTGTCGGTGAGATTTCGCACTTCATGGACGGTATGTCTTGTCAGGTCGCGGGTACTTGTCAGCGTACTCATAATATTCGTCGCTACGCGAGAGTGTAGCTAAAGCCGATTCGCAGGGTCAATGCCGGATGACTTATATACCGGTTGTCATATGCCGGTATACGAAACGCGTCATCAATGAATATACTTACCCTCGAGTTATGGCCGAGCACACGCAAGACACACGCAGGGGAATAGAGCAAGCTGGTCGGAGCGCTGGAGAGCAGGTCGTGTATCCGGCCAAGCGCAAGCCCGACTGGCTCAAAATTAAGCTCAACACCAACAGTAACTTCAAGGACCTGAAGCAGCTCATGCGCAGCGAAGGGCTGAATACTGTCTGTGAAGAGGCACGATGCCCGAATATCCACGAATGCTGGGGCCAACATCGTACCGCGACATTCATGATCCTCGGCGATACGTGCACCCGCCGATGTCGCTTCTGCTCGGTAAAAACCGGCCTGCCGCGCGGCGTTGATTACGGTGAGCCAAAGCGCGTTGCGGAGTCGGTGGCGCAGATGCAGCTGCGCCATGTAGTCGTAACAATGGTCAACCGTGACGATCTGAAAGACGGCGGCGCCGGAATCGTTGCAAATACGGTACGCGCCATTCGCCAAGCGTCTCCGGAAACGACAATCGAGATTCTCAGCTCGGATCTTATGGGCGACTATGAGAGTATTCGTGTGGCGTGCGAAAGCCAACCGGAAATAATGAGCCACAACATCGAAACGGTTCCCCGGCTGACCCCTTCGGTTAGAAGCCGTTCAACGTACGAGCGAAGTCTTCGTTTCCTTCGCAGCGCTCGCGAAATCGATCCTGAAACGGTAACTAAATCGTCCATCATGCTCGGTCTCGGTGAAACACGCGAGGAAGTACTCGAGGTCATGGACGATCTTCTTGCCAACGGCGTCTCGATTATGAATATCGGACAGTATCTCCAGCCGAGTCGGAATCATCTGCCGGTACATAAGTACTGGACCCCCGAAGAGTTCGGCGAGTTGCGCGAAAGGGCGCTCGAGAAGGGGCTCGCCCACTGTGAATCAGGGCCACTCGTGCGCAGCAGCTACCATGCCGGCGAACAGTTTTCCGAATACCGTAGGCAGGCTCGCCGACAGCTGCACCCCTTGTACCGGGACAATCCCGAGTTCGCGTAAACATCCTTACGTTGTGAAAGCCGAATTTTAACAGAATCCTTACACTTTTTTTACAAAAAGCACTGGATTCTTATCTTTTGTATGGTTACGTTACTAACACACAAAGTGGTTGATAACCGGGCGGGCACGTAGTGCACCGGTCTACCAATCATGCCTCCAATTTCCGAGCGAGCCCCGTAAGAGGTTTTTTCTACCTCCTTTCCTCTGCGGGGCTCAATTTTTTTCCAGCGCTATTTCGGTGCATCGCAATTTCGCTACGGGTTCACACCTTGCGCCGGCGGTATCCGGCTTACACCTGGTCGACGGCAGCGTCCATGGTGTCGGCGACTTCGGCGGCCGTGCGGATCGTAATCGCGTGCCGGTCGGCGAGGGCGTCGATATCCCTGTCGTAGCCACCTCCGATAACCGTGGCGACGGGAATGTTTCGTTCGGTACATGCTCGCAGTACCATCTCGTCGCGAAGTTTCAAGCCCGTATCGGTGAGTTCGAGTTTCCCGAGCCGGTCGCTTTGATGGACGTCGACGCCCGCATCGTAGAGAACCAGATCGGGGTCGGCCGCGGATATAACCGCGGGAAGCTCGCTTTCGAGAACCCGCAGATACTTTTCGTTACCCGTCCCCTCGGCCAGCGCAACATCCCGGTCGGACTGCTGTTTGCGGAATGGGAAGTTCTTCTCGCAGTGCATCGAAAAGGTGAACACGCGCGTCTCGCTCGCCAGCGAGAAGGCCGTTGCGTCGCCCTGATGTACGTCAAGATCGATTATAAGGATTCGCTTGGCCTCGTTCTTTTCAACCATTATCTTGGCAGTAACGGCGAGGTCGTTGAAAATACAGAACCCCGAGCCGAAGTCGGGAAACGCGTGGTGCGTTCCGCCCGCGCAGTTACTTGCAATGCCGTAACGCAGGGCTGCGCGGGCTGTCGCTATGGTGCCGGAGACCGCCGTCCGGGTTCGGGTGACGAGTCCCGGACTCCACGGTAGACCCATGCGTCGTATCTCGCGGGTAGCGAGCGTCCCGTCGAAAAATCGGGAGATATAATCACGGGTGTGAATGTACTCGAGCGATTCCCGGTCCACTTCACCCGGCCGAATCGCCGCCGGGTCGTCGATTATTCCCTCGCTGCGGATGATCCGGTAGAGCAGTTGAAACTTCGCCATTGGAAATCTGTGTCCACGAGGGAGCGGGGTAACGTAGTTGTCGGAGTATACGGTTGGTAGTTTCACAGGTGCCTCTATGAATACAACACGATGGACCGTTCGGCAACGCCCGATCCGTATACTCGCTCCCATGGAAGACGTTACCGACACGGTGTTTCGCCGTATTGTCGGCGTACTGGGGCGCCCGGATGTGTTTTTCACCGAGTTCACCGGCGCGTCCGCGATGTTCGGCCCCCGCGCCGATCGGGTTCGTGGCCGTCTTGTCGCGACTCGGTGGGAGCGACCCCTCGTGGCGCAGATCTGGGGTAACAGCGCGGAGGACTATGTGCGGGCGGCAGCTTGGCTGCGTCAGCGCGGCTTTGCCGGAGTGGACATCAATATGGGATGCCCGAAGCCCAAGATCCGCAAAAAAGGGTACTGCAGCGCGCTTATCGAAAAACCATCGCTCGCCTCTGAGCTGATACTGGCGGCTAAGGAGGGGGCGGGAGATTTACCGGTTAGCGTCAAAACACGTATCGGTATTTCCAGTATTGCGACCGAGGAATGGATTGGTTTTTTGCTCGGGTTTGGCCTCGATGCTCTAACCGTTCATGGCCGGACTGCTGAGGATATGTCCCAGACCCCGTGTCGATGGGATGAGATTGGGAAGGCGGTTGCACTTCGGGATACAATATCGCCTCGCACGGCGCTTATCGGAAACGGGGACATCGGATCTCTCGCGGAGCTGAACGCGGCGTATCGGCGCTACGGTGTCGACGGTGTAATGGTCGGACGAGGTGTTCTCGCGAACCTTTCGCTCTTTTCGGGGCGGGATTTTATGGAAACTCCCCTCGTCGAGCGCTTGCAGTGGATGAGGCGGCATATTGCGCTGCACCGGTATGTCTGGGGGACTTCACGGCGATATGATATCGTTAAGAAGTTTGTATCGGTATACCTGGGTAAACCTTCGGACTATGAGTCGTTTGTCGAGCGCTTTATGGGCACAAGCGATTACAGCGAAGGGCTTGAGCTGATCGACCGCGAAGTCGGTGCGCTTCGGCAGCGAGTCGCACGCGAGTCGCACGCGAGTGCGGATAGAACCCGAGGCGGATATGACCCGAGGTCGGATATAAGGAGTCGCGATAATTATGGTGTCGATGTTCAGTAATACTCAACGGACGCTTGGAATGTTTACCCGCGTGTTCCGCGGCGCAGCGCTGATACTCGGTCTGGTCGCCGTGGGTTCCGCGCTTAACACACTTTCCTTCGTCTCACGCGCACAGTCGGCTCAGGGAGAGGTTGTCGACTTCGAACAGGTCACCAACCCCGCTCCGGCGGTTAATCCCGCCGGTAGCGACTCATTCAATCACGCCGTGGTGGAGTTCGAAACCGACGCCGGCGATACGTCGAGTTTTAATGGACGGTCGAGTCGAGCGGAGGACACGTTTGCCGTCGGGGATTCAGTCGATGTACTCTACCGCCCGGATAGTCCCGACGTTGCCCGTATCGACTCGATAGTCGAAGTCTGGGCGACGCCGCTTATTTTCGGAGGGCTCTTCATTGTTTTCGGAACGCTCGGACTGATTGCCCCGTTCGCGTTCTCGGATCACCGCGGCAACCGGGCCTCAGTGAGTCCGGTGTGGCCCGAGCGTCCGGAAGGTGACGACTCATCCGGGTCGGGGCGCGGTGATGAACGAGTGTAGTCACCGGTCAAATCGATCAAACAGAGGATACTCAAGCGTATGATGGATCCAACCCGGGCGCTCGGTCGCCTCCGGTCGAGTGGACTCATGACCGACCTCTACGAACTTACCATGATGCAAGGCTATTGGCGGTACGAGAAAGATGTGCCGGTCGTGTTCGATGTGTTCTTTCGGTCGCAGCCATGGGACGGTGGGTTCTCGGTGTTTGCCGGGCTTGATGACGTACTCACGACGCTTGAGAATATGAGCTTCAGCGATGAGGAGGTGGCCTGGCTTGAATCAACTGGTCGGTTCGATTCGCAGTTTCTCAAAGCTCTCGCTTCGTTCACCTTCGACGGCGACGTCTACGCCATGCCGGAAGGTACGACTGTGTTTCCCGGCGAGCCGCTGCTGCGCGTGCATGCTCGGCTTTCGGCGGCCCAACTGGTCGAATCGGCAATTCTGAATCTCATCAACTTCCAGACCCTTATAGCGACGAAGTCCGCACGAATCGTAACTGCTACCCACCGCGGAACGGTGCTCGAAATGGGAATGCGCCGCGCGCAGGGACCCGACGGCGCGCTCTCGGCTGCGAGAGCTGCCTACATTGGCGGCGCGTCCGCAACGAGCAATACGTTCGCATCCTACGTTTTTGATATACCGGTGCGCGGGACGATGGCGCATAGCTGGGTTATGAGCTTCGAGACCGAGCGGGAAGCGTTCGAGCGCTACGCGGATCTGTACCCGGATTCCTGTATTTTCCTTATCGACACCTACGACACCTTGAAATCGGGCATTGAGAATGCGATCGCTGTTGGAAAGCGCTTACACGAAAACGGCAAGAACTTCGGGGTTCGCCTCGACTCGGGCGATTTACAGTACCTCAGTGAACGCTGTCGGCGCCGCCTCGACGAGGCAGGATTCCCCGACGCAAAAATCGCGGCGAGCAATGAACTCGACGAGAGGATTATCGCGCAGCTCATCGCCGACGGGGCCCCTATCGATGTGTGGGGCGTAGGTACGCATATGGTCACCGGCGGCGAACAGGCGAGCTTTCCCGGTGTCTACAAGCTTGCAGCGAGAGAGTATAACGGAGCGCTGCAGCCGGTTATGAAAATGTCGGATACACCCGAGAAAGCGAGCAATCCGGGCGTCAAGCAGGTTTACCGGTTCTTTAGCGAAGAGAACGGGCCGGCCGGTGACTTGATTGCGCTCGAGGGCCACCCGCCCGACACATCAAAGCCTGTGACCTTTCACCATCCGGTTTCCGAAGTGCAACGGTTCACGCTTTCACCATGCAAAGAAGTGCGTCCGTTGATCGAGCCGGTCATGCGGGAGGGAAAACGGCTTCACGAGCGAGAACCGCTTAGCGTACTGCGTAATCGCGCCATAGGCGAACTAGCGCGCTTCGATGGAACTTACAAACGAATTATAAACCCGCACATATATAAGGTAAGCCTGTCGAGTGATCTCAAATCGCTGAAGAATGCTATGCTCGAGCGGCGGGCGTAATCGAGAGCAGGAAGGGATACACTGGGGCGTGTGCTACGTCTCGGCAGCCAACTCGAGGCTGTCGATTTCAGTGTACACGGCACCACCCCGAGCGAGATCGCTGCGGTAGAGCACAATCCGTCTGAGGGAACTCGGCTCAGGGGCATCGGGGTCGGCGGCAGTCTCCCTCGCCGAGTCGAGCCATTTCTGTACCCGACGTTGTCCGATGCGACCTACACCCTTGCGCACGTAGGCGAGCGTCACGTGCGGGCGGAACGGTTTGGCATCGAGCGCGAAGGAGGCTTTGGCCAGGAGCGAACCAAGGTCGGAAGCGACACCGGCGGCGCGGTCGTCGAGGTCGTTAATTCCGGCCCAGAGCACGCGTGGTGATTGCGGTTTCGGGAATGCTCCGAGTGTCGCAACGGAAACCGAGGGAGCAGCCGGCGGCGCGGCGGCAAACTGCGAGAGCACTTCACGCGCGGTCTCCACGGATTCCGGCGCCTGATTGCCGAGAAAGTGAAGTGTGAGATGAAAATTCTCGGTCTTTACCGGTCTCAGGATCTCGGCGCCGAGCTGCGATGTAGCGCGGTCGCGGATCGAAGCCAGGTGCTCTTTAAGCTCCGGTGGGAGTGGCAACGCAAAGAAGATTCGCTGTTGTTCCATCATCGGGGGACGCTACCACGTTTTCAGCTGTCCTTGCCATCCGGCTGCGAGGAAAACTATACTGGCCTTTGGATTACATCAGTCTATGCAACATAATACGTCCTACGATACGCAGGAGCGGCTTGAGCTTCTTGCTTTTTTCGGCGCTCTGTGTCTTTTTTTCGCTTCGATCGAATATCTCTTTCCGAAGCCTGTGCCGTTTTTCAGGCTCGGTCTGGCCAATCTTCCGGTACTCATATCGTTGAAGCTGTTTCCGCCGAGATACGTGCTGCTTCTTGTGTTGTTGAAGGTGCTCGGGCAAGGGTTGGTTAACGGTACGCTCGCCTCCTACGTGTTTCTCTTCTCGCTCGGTGGGAGCTTCAGCAGCATATTGGTTATGCTTGCGGTTCATCGATTTGGGGGCGAACGCGTTTCGCTGGTGGGAATCAGCCTTTTTGGTGCGGTCGCCAGCAACACGGTACAGATTATTCTGAGTGTGTTGTTCATCTACGGGTTGACCGCATGGGTTATCGCACCACTTTTCATGACGCTCGGTGCGGGGAGTGGGCTTTTCGTCGGTCTATTTGCCGAGCGCTTTCAGAATAGCAGCCGCTGGCTGGCGCGTATCCGGGAGCACTATGGGACGTACGAAGAAAGTCGACAGCTTTCTTTCTCGAAATATTAGCGCAGTTCACCTCTTCGTCGGTGCGACGCTGGTTTTACCGGGATATTTGCTTCAAGCCAATCTCTTCGTCCGCATTCTTCAGGTAATGCTGTTTGCATGGCTCGCCACGGTCAACGGAAAGCGAATCAAGTGGATGTACTTCGTAATCATGGTGGTATCGATTACGTTTTTTCACACGCTTAGCCCGATAGGAGAAGTGCTTCTCGAGCTCGGAGCCTGGACAATCACTCGGGACGCGCTCGAAGACGGACTCATGCGCGGCTTTACCATTATAGGCCTGGTATTCATATCGCTTTTTTCCATTCGGCCCGATCTGAAACTCCCGGGTCGGCTCGGGGGGTTGCTCGGTAAGGTCTTCTGGTACTTTGAACGGGTTTTTGCGAGTAAGCGGCGAATTCGACTGAATGCGGTCATCGAAAGTATCGACGAGATACTGGAAGGACTTTTCCCGCCGGATAATCCGCTCGGGCGAGCCGAGACCGGCGTCGGAGAGAATTTTCAGATTGATAGTTCCCCGGACGGTCCTGCCGGCGCGGCGGAACCCGATGGTGAACCTCAATCGCGGTCGACCGCGATCGGAATACTTTTTCTTGTCGCGTTGAATCTCGGGAATTGGCTTCTCGTATTCGTCGAGATCCCTGTTACACTGTTTTGACCATATAAGCTCTAAAAGGAGTTCTTTCAGCTATGTCCGAGAAGAAAATGAAAGCGCTTGTGAAAAAGCACGCGGAACCGGGACTGTGGCTCGAGGAGGTTCCGATTCCGCAGATGGGAATAAACGATGTTCTGATCCGGATATTAAAAACATCAATCTGCGGCACGGATATTCACATATACAACTGGGACCGCTGGGCACAGGAGACCATTCCCGTTCCCATGCCGATCGGACACGAATACGTAGGCGTGGTCGAATCCGTAGGCAGTAACGTGCACGATTTCCGCCCTGGCGACCTGGTGAGCGGCGAGGGTCATATTGTGTGCGGACACTGTCGAAACTGTCTCGCCGGTCGCCGCCATTTGTGCCCGCATACCCGGGGTGTCGGTGTGAACCGGCAGGGGGCTTTCGCCGAGTACCTGTGCATTCCGATGAGTAATGTCTGGTACGCCGACAAATCGATTCCTTTGGATATCATCAGCTGTTTCGACCCCCTTGGCAATGCGGTGCATACTGCGTTGAGCTTCGACGTTCTCGGCGAAGATGTGCTTATCACCGGCGCTGGGCCGATTGGAATTATGGCTGCCGCGGTAGCTCGTCACGCCGGAGCTCGTTACATCGTTATTACCGACATTAATCCATACCGGCTCGAGCTCGCGCGAAAAATGGATATTATCCGGGCGATCGACCCGAGATACACCGAGCTCACCGAGTTGCAAAGCGAACTCGGAATGCAGGAAGGTTTCGACGTTGGGCGCGAAATGTCGGGTAATCCCAAAGCATTCACGGATATGCTCGGGCAGATGTGCCATGGCGGCAAAATTGCGCTACTCGGAATCATGTCCGAGAATACCGCGATAGACTGGAATACGGTCGTCTTCAACGGTTTGCAGATCAAGGGGATCTTCGGTCGGGAGATGTTTGAAACCTGGTACAAAATGACCAGCATGATTCAAAGCGGCCTCGACATTAGCCCGGTCATTACGCATCGATTCGATTACCGCGATTTTCGCGATGCATTCGAGGTCATGAAAAGCGGCGAGAGCGGAAAAGTGATCCTCGACTGGGATAATGTCTGAAGGCGTGACTTGAGCGATTATCAGGAGGCACTGTTTATGTACACCAATGTGCGCGACCAGCTGCAGGAAGAACTCTCGTCCATCGAGGAGCAAGGGCTTTACAAGCGCGAACGAATCATTACATCGCCGCAACAGGCACACATAAGCACCACCGAGCGAGCGGACACGCTGAACTTTTGTGCTAACAATTACCTGGGGCTCTCAAATCATCCCGGGCTTGTCGCCGAGGCGAAAGCAGCGCTCGACCGTTGGGGCTTTGGCCTTTCGTCGGTGCGGTTTATTTGCGGGACGCAGGAAATACATACGCGGCTGGAATCCGAGCTCTCCGATTTTCTCGGCACCGAGGCGGCGATACTCTATGCAAGCTGTTTCGATGCGAACGGTGGGCTGTTCGAAACGCTGCTCGGACCCGAAGACGCGATCATCAGTGATGAGCTGAATCACGCGAGCATTATAGACGGGATCCGGTTGTGCAAGGCGAAACGGTTTGTGTATCGAAACAACGATATGGCCGACCTCGAGAGAGTGCTCAAGGAAGCCGAAGGAGCCCGTCGGATTATGATCGCGACCGACGGTGTATTCAGCATGGACGGGACCATCGCCCGCCTCGATGAAATATGCTCGCTCGCCGATAGATACGGTGCGCTGGTCATGTTCGACGATTGCCACGGCGTGGGATTCCTCGGCGAGGGCGGCCGTGGAACGCACGAGTACCGCGGGGTGCTCGAGAGGGTTGATATTATAACCGGTACGCTTGGAAAGGCGCTCGGCGGGGCAACCGGCGGGTATACGGCCGCCCGCAAAGAGATCGTTGAGTTATTGCGGCAACGCTCGCGTCCGTACCTGTTCTCGAATGCAGTCGCGCCGAATGTCGTCGCCGCGAGTATTGCGGCGATACGCCTCGTTCGCACCGACAGCTCTCTACGACAGCGCCTCTTTGATAACACGGCGCGCTTCCGCGACGGCATGAAACGTGCCGGCTTCGATATTGTCGACGGGGATCACCCGATTGTACCGGTTATGGTCGGCGACGCTGCCAAGGCGACCGAAATGGCAGACCGGCTGCTCGATCGCGGAATCTACGTGATCGGGTTTTCGTATCCTGTGGTGCCCAAAGGTACCGCGAGGATTCGCGTTCAGCTTTCGGCTGCCCACTCGAGAGACGATGTGGATGCCGCTCTCGCGGCGTTCCGTGCTGTTCGCGAAGAGCTTGAAGAATCCGGCCCGTGACCATTTCGCTTCGGGACTCACCCTTTCTATCGTGTTTGTACGGGAGTCGGTGTTTGCCCTGGAGTCCGAGTTTGCCCGGGAGTCAACGAATCAATCACGACCTTGGCTAAGCAAGGATGAGCGGCTGCCCGTGTCGCTTGAGTCGAAGCCGCTGAAACGGGATTACCCCTGCGGTTGCCTCCCATCGAGATCGGCAGCGATAGCGAGAATGCGTTCGCGATACTCCGGGAGTGCTTCGACATGGCCCCAGAGGCCGCTCTGGTATTGAAAGATCCCCGCGTAAGCCGTGTCGAAGTAGCTGACCAGGCGGTGCGGGATATTCTCGTCTTCGAGAACTTCCGAAAGCAACGCCGCAAAAACGCCTGTTTCAAGGTCGATAATCTTCTCGGGCGATCCCGCTTCCGACTTTCCGCTCATATTTGTCCCCGGCGAACGCGATGAGATAAAAAATGGTCCATGCCCCGAGAGTATACTCACGCACAGGGGTGTGCACCACCCGGCCTCTACGCAATAGTACGTATAAATATGCATTCCGAGGCGAGCGGAGAAGAATAAACTTACAGATAGTTGACAAGCAGTGCCGTGCGGACCTACTCTATTCGAATCAATATCCCAAGGAGGGCGCAGATGGCTTTACCTGTTGTCCTTCTTCTCGTGGGACTCGCTTCGGGCTGGACTATACGTTGGCTGTATGCGAAGACGCAACTTACTGCGACCGAACAACGAGCAGAACGCCTGAAGAAAGACGCCGTAAAAGAAGCGGATGCTCTGAAGAAAGAGCTGCTGTTAGAAACGAAAGATGAACTGATCCGGGAACGGAATGCACAGGAAAAAGAGCTTCGTGACCGAAGGAATGAGCTACAACGCTATGAGAAGCGATTGTTGCAGAAAGAAGAGACTCTGGACAGCAAGGCAAGCGCCGTCGAGCGTCGGGCGCAAGAGTTCACAGACCGCGAGAGGAAGATAGGCGAGCGCGAAGAGCAAGTCGCGCAACAAGAAGAGCATTGGAGACAGGAGCTCGAGCGAATCTCGAACCTGTCCGCCGAAGAAGCGAAGCGTCTCATACTTCAATCGATGGAGGACGAGGCGCGAAAAGAGGGCCAGGCAATTGTCGCAAGAGTAGACCAGGAAGCGCAGGCTACGGCCGACAAAAAGGCACGTGATATCCTCGTAACCACGATCCAGCGCATGGCCTCGGAAGTTAACGCCGAGGTCACCGTAGCGACGGTGAGTCTTCCCAACGACGAGATGAAAGGACGAATTATCGGGCGTGAAGGCCGCAATATCCGCACGCTCGAGACGTTGACCGGTGTCGATATTATTATCGACGATACGCCCGAAGCGGTTGTTGTCAGCTGCTTCGATCCGGTTCGCAAAGAGATTGCGCGCCGCGGCCTCGAACGACTGGTCTCCGACGGTCGAATTCATCCGACGCGAATCGAAGAGGTGGTTCAGAAAATCACACAGGAGATCAGTCAGGCCATTTATGAGGAAGGAGAAAAAGTCTGTTTCGAGCTTGGAATCCATGATCTGAAAGCGGAAGGGATTCGAGGTCTCGGTCGTCTCATGTACCGAACCAGCTATGGGCAGAATGTGCTTGCGCATACCCGAGAGGTTGCCATGTTCGCTGCGATGCTTGCCGGCGAGACGGGTGCCGACCGGGAGATCGCCAAGCGGGGTGGTCTGCTGCACGATATAGGAAAAGGCATTGAGAGCGACGGCGACAGCAATCACGTCGAACTCGGTGTGGAGCTTGCCAAGCGGCTCGGCGAGGACGAACGGGTTATCAATTGTATCGCCGCGCACCACGGTGATGTGCCGCACACATGCCAGGAGAGCGTCCTCGTCCAGGTGGCCGATGCATTAAGCGCCAGTCGTCCGGGAGCGAGGCGCGAAACGCTCGATAACTATATCAAGCGCCTCGAAAATCTCGAGCGTATCGCCGAGCAGTTTACCGGAGTAGAAAAAGCGTACGCGATCCAAGCCGGGCGCGAGCTTCGCATTATGGTTAACCATGAGCAGGTCAGTGATTCAGAGGCAAAGGAAATCGCCAAGAGTATTGCCCGGCAAATCGAAAATGAGCTTCGGTATCCCGGCCGGATCAAAGTGACCATGATCCGCGAAACCCGCGTCGTGGAGTACGCTCGATAGAGGGGCTATGGCATCGAACTCTTTTACGGTGTTGATGGTTGGCGACGTCGTAGGACAGGCAGGCCTTCGAGCGTTAACCCTCGAGCTTGCCAAGCTTCGAAAGCACTATGGGGCGGACTTCGTGGTCGTGAACGGAGAGAATGCGGATGCCGGGTTCGGAATGAGCCCGGAAAACGCCGCGTCCATTTACGCCGCCGGCGCCGACGTCATTACGACCGGCAATCACGTATGGCAGCACAAGGACATAGCCCAACTGCTTGAAAGCGACAGCCGAATTCTTCGGCCGGCGAATTATCCGGGACGGTTGTCGGGGTCCGGACTCGCCGTCTGCGAAACCGGGCAGGGAACGATTGCGGTCATGCATCTTCAAGGGCGAACGCGCATGCCGGTCACGGATTGTCCTTTTCGAAAATCACGAGAGCTTCTGAAGTCGATAAAGAATCAGTGTCACGCCGTTGTCTGTGATTTTCACGCCGAAGCAAGCGATGAGAAGGAGGCCCTCGCGCATTACCTCGATGGTCAGCTCGCGCTTCTCTGCGGCACGCATACTCACGTCCAGACCGCCGATGAGCGGATTCTCAGCCGCGGAACAGCCTACATAACCGATCTTGGTATGACTGGTCCGGATGACAGCGTTATCGGTTTCAGAACGGATATAAGTATACGACGGTCTCTCACGCAAATGCCGTTGAAAAACGAAGTGTCAAACGAAGCTGCGACGGTTCACGGTGTCGCCGTCTCCATCGATATGGACCGTCAGGTGGCGACCTCGATTGAACGGTTTAAGGCCCAGCCAGGCGTATAAGCCGGGGTGGTGCAGGTGGGGGTTTCTTGAAGCGCATTCGTCTGCTTGAGCTTCTTCTCGAACGCTTTCCCGAGGACGGCCGAAAGGCGCTGTACTCACGAGTGCTTTGTGGCGAAATTGCGGTAAACGGAGCGACCGAGCGCGACCCGAAGAGACTCGTAAACCGGGACGCGGATATCGAGTTTCACGGGAGCGGCTATGTGGGGCGCGGGGCGCACAAACTCGTTGCCGCTATCGAGGCGTTTGAACTGCCCTGCGCCGGGGCGATAGTGCTCGATGCGGGAAGCTCCACCGGCGGGTTCAGCGAAACGCTCTTACGCCATGGTGCCGCGCGGGTATACGCGGTGGATGTCGGAACGAACCAGTTAGCCTGGAAATTGCGCAGCGACAGTCGGGTCGTCGCCATGGAGGAGAGAAACATATCGGATGTTTCGAAGACGGAACTCGATCCCGTTCCCGATTTCGCCGTCTGCGATCTGAGTTTTAGAAGCCTCTCGGGAATTGCATTGCATATTGCCTCGCTTACTCGCTCTCGCCGCGTCGTTGCGCTTGCAAAACCACAGTTCGAGCGGGCCGTTTCAGCTAAGAATGCGTCATATCCCGGCGCAACGGTGAAAGCGGATCCACACCAAGGGCATTTCAACAGCGAAGCCGTTGCCCCCGAGACAGGCGGGGAGTTTTCCGGAGTCGTTGACGACGCCGAAGGAAAAGCGATTATCGATTCACTTACGCGCAGACTCGCGGAGGAAGGGCTTGTATGTCTCGGTATGTGTCAGAGTCCGATCAGGGGACGCAGGGGGAATCGAGAGTACTTTCTGGATCTTGCGATCGAGGTGGCGCGAGATGATCTGTAGGTGAAAGCCATGACACCGGGAGGCGGTTACTCGCTACGACAGGGAATCACGCCCGAGCGGAGTACCAATATAGACGCCTTCGCCGCCGAGCCATTCGCGACGCTCTCCGTCGATTAGAAACTGCACACGATCGATGCTTTGGAACTCCGTCGTTGCAAATACGATCTGTTTCAATTGCATCCGATACCCTTCGACGCCCATCGGGTTGAACTGAAACGCTTCGTTGAAATCCAGGTACGCTACTCCGTTACTGACGCGGGCGCTTCGCAGTTGCGTTCCCTCGGGAATCAGGTTCATTAATCCGTCGGCTCCCTCGTCTCCGTTCGGACCCTCGATCAGTGCATTAATCGTCTCGGTGAGCGGGCGGTCTTCGTATTCGATTGTCTTGGTGACCGGTTCAGGGAAGGCTCCGTCGTCTGTTACACGGACAAAATACAGCCGAGCCTGCCTCGTTCGAAGATTCGACTCTTCTGCTTCTTCTGCTTCTTCTTCAGACTCGGACGCGCCGGGAGGCGTTTCCTCCTGTTCCTCCTCCTCCTCATTTTCCGCACCTTCTTGTTCCGCACCTTCTTGCTCATCGGAATCGTCGTCCGGTTCGTCGCCGCCTTCGGGTGTCTCTGTCTCCTCACCTCCGTCGGGCTCGCGCGTTTCCTCGAGTGGGGCCTCGGTCTCGTCTGGCTGTTGTTCGGGGCCGGGAAGCTCATCCGGGAGGGGCTCAATGGTTTCATCCTCATCGTCTTGGTCACTATCGGATGTAATCTCGGGGTCTTCGCTTCCGCCGCCGGAAATACGCTCCCTCACGACGTCAACCAATCCGGTGTTTTCGAGGACTGTCTGTATTCGTGGGCGATTCACCATGAATACGACGAGTACGAGTAGAATGAACGCTATCCAGAATAGTACACCGAGACTGGTGCGCCGTTGTTTCCTTCCCATGGCTTATGGACTTTATCGGCAGCAGCGGAGGCTGATTTTAGCAGCCGGTCACTACTGGGCACCACCTTGGTGTAAAATACGCGAAAAGCGCGTTCTCGCGCCTACAAGCCGCCTGAAAGCTTACCGATCGGCGTTCGCGGGTTTATGGCCGGGTCTGAGGAAAAAACACCAGAGTGGCTGACAGTAACACGTGGTCGATGTATCGACCTTTTACAGGCTCCCATCGCCCACGTAACGGGTGTTTCCGAGGCGATCTCGGTTTCGGGCCCGGAAGGCATTTGACGCGCTGTGAACCGCGACCGTATAGTACGAGTCGGTCATGAAAGAACTTGTAGGCATACCAGCCTCCCCCGGCATTGCCATTGGTCCCGTGTTTACCTACTCGGACGGAACCGACTACGTCCCGCGCTATCGTATTGAGGAATACTCGGTAAACGCGGAACTCGAACGGTTTCACGACGCCATTAAACGTGCCCGGGAGGAGATCGAGTCTCTTCAGGAGCACTTGCAGCGCCAGGAAGACGATTCTCATACCAGGTTTCTCGATAGCCATCGTCTTATGCTTTCGGATCCGGAGTTTACAAACAGTATCGAAGAGAACGTGCGCTCGCAGCAGTACAACGTTGAGTGGATTCTGTACCACGAAACCATGGTGGTCGCCGACAAGCTTGCAGGTCTCGCCGACGACTACCTGCGAGAACGGTCGGTCGATATACACGACGTTGGTCGTCGCGTGTTGAGCCATCTTCTGTATCGACGTCGACTTTCCCTTTCGGATCTCAACGACGAGGTTGTACTCGTGTGCCAAGACTTGCTTCCGTCCGACGCGGTCAGTATGAACAAGCGCAAAGTCCGCGGCATTGCGATGAATGCAGGGGGAAAAACAAGCCACACCGCGATTATCGCGCGAGCATTCGAGATACCTGCGGTACTCGGCGTACGTGAGGTGCTCGAGCAGAGCCGTGAAGCCGCTCAGATGATCGTAGACGGTACCCGCGGCAGGGTAATTCTTGACCCGGACGAGTCCACGCTCAATCGATATCGCAGCGAGCAGAGTGACTACAGAGCCCGCGAAGTGCGCTTAATGCGGATGAACGAGTTGCCGGCAGAGACAAAAGACGGCAAGCTCATCCATCTGAAAGCAAATATTGAGCTTCCCGAGGAAGTAGAGGCGATTTTTGCACACGGCGCGGATGGTATTGGTCTGTTTCGCAGCGAGTTTCTTTTTCTGAATGCCCCGAGTCCGAGCCGGCACAAGCTACCGGACGAAGAGTCCCAATTCAAGGCGTACCGCCACGTTATCGAAGCGATGCAGGGAAAACCGGTGACGATTCGGACGCTCGATGTGGGTGGAGACAAAATCGTTCCGGAGTTCGAACAAAACCACGAGAAGAATCCGCTGCTCGGCTGGCGCGCGATCAGGTATTGTCTGAGCAAGCCGGATCTCTTCCGGACACAACTGCGGGCGATGCTCCGGGCGAGTGTCTACGGAAATCTGCGGATAATGTTTCCCATGATCTCGGGAATCGAGGAGCTTAATCGCGCCTTTGATATGCTCGACGAAGTTTCGCAGGAACTTCGCGAGGCCGGGGAGGCTTTCGCGGAGAGCATTCCCGTCGGCATTATGATCGAAATACCGAGTGCGGCGCTGACGAGCGATATTCTCGCGCGTCGGGCGGATTTCTTTTCGGTCGGCACCAATGATCTTATTCAGTACACGCTCGCCGTTGATCGTGGAAACGAACGCGTGAGCTACCTTTACGAACCCTTTCATCCCGGCTTGCTGCGGCTACTGAATATGGTTGTCGAAAACGCTCATCGTGCCGGCATTCCGGTTGGAATGTGCGGAGAGATGGCGGGGGATCCGGTCGCAACTATGCTTCTCGTAGGACTCGGGTTTGACGAGCTGAGTATGAGTGCTGCCGGCATCCCTGAGGTTAAGGAGATCATCCGGTCACTGCAGATAAGTGAAGCCGAGGAGTTGCTGGGCACTGTTATGGATATGCGCAGTTACGAGGATATCGACGGACTTGTGCGTAGCGTTATGAAAGAGCGCTTCGATGTGCGAGTGTATAATTAGGTGCAGCCTTCGATACCCGTATAACGACTCGACATTACCCCCGGCTTCGGCGCATTATCCGGTTACTTATTATGAATGATCCCCGGATTGCACTTGTCGGCCGGCCCAACGTGGGCAAGAGCACGCTTTTCAATCGACTTGTTCACTCACGTCTGAGTATCACCGATGCGATGCCCGGAGTTACCCGCGATACCGTCGAAGCCGCCGGTGAACTTTCAGGTCGCGGGGTAACCTACATCGATACCGGGGGGTATGGACTGCAGGACGATAGGTTCTCCGATCTGGTTCGCGGGCGCAGTATCGAGTCGGCGCAGCAAGCCGATATCGTTCTCTTCGTTCTCGACGTGACCGATCTGAATGCCGAAGATGAGCATTTTGCCGAACTACTTCGTCCGATGGCGGAAAAAACGGTGCTCGTCGTTAACAAGGTGGACTCCGAGAAGCGCGAGCAACTCCTCGGCGATTTCTATTCGCTCGGTTTCACACACCTTGTCGCGGTTAGCGCGGCGCACGGACTGGGGCTGGATGAGCTCGAGCGCGAGGTCGCAGCGCTGCTGCCTCCACCGCCGCGTGACTCCCAATCTTCGGGTAATCGTTCGGAGGGTGAACCCGAACCGTATACGCAGCGCATACGGGTTGCCATTCTCGGTAAGCCCAATTCGGGCAAAAGCACCCTCTCCAACCGTCTCCTCGGTCGGGAAAGGAGCATTGTCTCGGAGCACGCGGGGACAACCAGGGACATCGTCGGAGGAACCTTTTCCTGGAAGGGATGGGAAATCGAAGTTCTTGATACCGCGGGAATACGGCGAAAACGCAGTGTGACCGATTCAGTAGAATACTATTCGGTTAATCGCGCGGTTCATGCGGCTGAAGCGTGTGATGTGGCGGTTCTGACCGTTGACGCGCAGGACGGTCTGGCCGAGCAGGATAAAAAGATCGCACAGGTTGTCATTCGCCGGGGGAAGGCGGTTGTTGTGGCTCTGAACAAGTGGGATCTCATGAGCAATATTCCGAATACGCTGCAGGCGGTCAAGGATCGGATTACCTTCATATTCCCCGTCCTTGATTACGCGCCCGTTGTGCCGGTCTCGGCGGTAGAAGGTTCGGGTACCGAGCAACTACTGAATAAGATTCGCCTTGTTTATTCCCAGTCGACGCGGCGAGTAGAGACCGGGGAATTGAATCGACACCTCGAACGCTGGACGGAACGCACGCCTCCTCCGGTTATCGGACGAGGGCGCCTGAAGCTTCGCTACATGACCCAGGTTTCGACGCAGCCTGTGACTTTTGTTCTGTTCGTGAACAGGCAGCGTGGTATCCCGGAAAGCTATCTCGGATACATTCGTAACTGCATTCGCAAGGATCTTGGATTCTCGCATGTACCGGTGAAGCTTGAGCTGAGAAGCAGCCGGAGACAATAGCGGTATGCGTCGGTATTCGATCGGCGAGGTATGTGATTTTCTCGATACCCGCGCCCATACGCTGCGTTATTGGGAACAGGAAGTACCGGTAATACGACCGAGAAAGGACGAATTCGGTCGCCGTAGCTACTCCGAGCAGGACATCCAGCAGCTTTTCAGACTCAAATACCTGTTGAATGAACGAGGAATGACCCTGCAGGGAGCCGCTCGGGCTCTTGTTGAAGACGCGCGCCCCGGGATCGCCGATAGAAAGGCGGCCGTTCGTCAGCTGCGCTCGCACATGCTTTCGCTTGTAGAGCAGACAAAACTCGTTCGCACTCGCCTTGCACAGGCGGCGGATGCTCCCGGTCTGATACGGGAGCGTAGTGATTCGGACGAGCTCCTTCGCCGGTGGAAAGAGTTGTCGAGGCCGGCTCGAACGCGATTTCTTTCGGAAATCAGCCTTTTTCCAGATTACTGGATCGATCACGTCAGGCGATTGGCCGCACCGGGACGTCTTCTAAGGGAAACAAGCCCGAAAGAAGGGCAGCCGGTTTCCCGACCGACGAACGTGCGAAAACTGCCGGATGATTCCAGCGGTGGCGACGAAAAGGATTTCAGTATGAGCAGTTGGGAGGGCGTCGGAACCCGTCTGCTTACCCGCGGACACGCGGTGCTGGTATGGTGGCCTTCAGAAGATCAGCCTCCGCCGTCGTCCCTGCCGTTCTCGCTGCAGAGTGGGACTCTCGTCGTCGCCGTACCCGCCGATCGAATCCTTTCGTGGGAACGTGCGCGCGACAGGTGGGTTACGGGACTTCGAGTGCGTATCGGCCGTCGCTATCCGATGCCGTGTTTCTACGCCACCGGGCAGTTGTGCGTCGGCGACGACGGCACGATCTGTCGGTCTCATTCTCGACTTGCCCAGGCTATCTCCTGGCTGACCCAGCCGCACGAACGCGCGCGGCTTCTCGCCGAGGGGGCAGTGTCGGTGGGAATCGTAATGCCCGGCTCCGGTTCTGATATTTGCCCCGCGATTCCAGCGTTGCACCGTCATAGGCACGCGTCGATCACAGCCCGACTTACGGCTTCGCGAGAGGCGAATGGGAGGCCCGAGAACGCAAACAGCCGCACAACGAAAATTCGTGGCCCTTTGTGGTTTGACCTCGCCTTCCTCTCGCGCCTGACCCGCGACGACGGTAGCGGCGGGACAGAGGATAATGTTGATCCGCAGTCGGTAATTATTCCGACGCTTTCGATGAGCCGTTTGCTCGCCCGGGCGGCGCTGCCGCAGCTGTTCTACTGAAAGGCGATGATGGAATCTCAGGGTGTTGGAATGCATGCGGGTAGCGGGATATAGTCTCTGGGTATATGAAAGCTCTGCTTGCCGTCGTTTTGCTGCTGGTTTCACTCCCTGGTGTAGCGCAGAGTGACGGACGCGATGTATATCAGGAGGCGGAAGTCCGCTTTCGCAACGGGGATTACGAACTTGCCCTCGATCGATATCGGGCCCTCGTCCGCGATTATCCCTTCTCATCCCGGGTTCCCGACGCGCAGTTCAGAATAGGCGTCGTCCAGAATCAGCTCGGCCGATACGAGGAGGCGCTGTCGACATTTCGAAGAGTAGAAACTCGGTTCAGGTCGACACAGTTTATTGACTTGCTGAGTTTCTGGATGGGGATAACCCGTTACCATCTGGATGACTTCGATACCGCTATAGACGATTTTAACCGGTTTCTCGACGGTGATCACCGGGATTCGGTGACACGGCAGGCTTTGCTGTATCGCGCCCTGTCGCGAGATCGTATCGGCGAGGACCCGCAGGAAGATGTGCAACGAGTTCTCGATCTCGCCGAGAGTCCGGTCGACGAGCCGTACGCGACGGCGATACTCATGCGCTCGCTTATGCGATCGGGGCGGGCCGGGGAAACCATCGACCTGTACGAATCGTTCGATTCATCGCAGCTCGACGCCGGCTGGCGGGAGCGAATCGACTTGTACGCTGCCGAAGCGTACCGGACTCAAGGCGAAAGCGAACGTGCTATGGAGTTGTACCGCGGACTCGAAGAGGCGTCCGCCGACGTTGCCGTAATAGCATTCCAACGACAGTTCGAACGCGCGACCGAAGAAGACGACCGCGCAGAAGTGGATCGTATCGTCCGGGAGGCGGAGGTGAACCTGCGCGGGCGCACCGAGGTTCTGTCCGCGTTCTGGCAGGAGGTCGGTGTTAACAGCTTTCGTTCCGGCAGTTTCGATCTTGCGGAGCTTTATCTTTCGCGTGTCTGGGATCTGCGTTCCAACCAGTCGGTGCCGGGCCTCGTTCCTCTGTACCTTGCCGAAATACACGTCGAGCGCGGCGAATACGAGTCAGCCGAGAGCATTCTCGAGGAGGCGCTCGATGTGACCTCCGAGGAGAGCGAGCGTATACTCGTGAGACTCGGGGGAATCCACATCAGCCAGGAGGAATACGAGGAAGCGTCTGAACGGCTCGCTCAGGCGATCGATCGGTTTCCGGAAGGGCAGTTCGTGGGTCAGGCAACGTATCAGCGTGCATTTGCGCTGTTCCAGCTCGGCGAGCTCGAAGAGGCAATCGCGATCATTGAGGATGCAAACGAACAAGGGGTTACCGGTGGCTTCAGTCGCGAAATGCGAAGACTGCGCGCAAGCGCTCACAGAAGGTTGGGCGAGCTCGACGATTCTATATCTCAGTATCGCGCATACCTTGCCGAGACGCCGGACGACTGGTCGACCAGGCTCGAGTTCGCAAAGGTGCTTTTTCTCGACGAACAGTATGAACGCGTGAATGAGCAGGTCTCCACACTCTATGATCGCGTTCCCGATTTGAGAGAGCGCGACGTTGCGGTGTTTTTGCAGGCGGAGTACCTCGAGGGGCTCGCGCGCGTCGCTCGGGGCGAGTATGAGCAGGCGGTTGCGGCACTCGAAAGCCTGCGTGATTTCGGTGATACGCGGCAAGACGAAGACTCGCCGGATGGAGAAACGGACGCCGGTTCCGACAGCGACCTGGAGATAATCTATCCGTATGGAATGTATTATCTCGGCTGGTCGCACTACCGTCTCGGAGCTTGGGATGAGGCCACCACGATTCTGAGCGACGTTGTTGCATTCGACAGCGATCATGATCGGGCGGCGAGAAGCGCTTACATCGCCGGTTGGAGTGCCTTTAGCGGCGAAGACTATGAGCGTGCCCGGGATATGCTCGAGCGTTTGAAAGACCTTGACGCGAGTGAAGGCGTAGCCGTTGAAGGTCGTTACCTGCTTGCGCAGGTTTACGAGATGCTCGATGAGCCGGAGGACGCATCCCGGGAGCTCACGGCAATCTACGAAGACTTTCCCGATTCCTCATACGCCCCGGAGGCGCTCTATGAGCACGCCTCGCTGAGCGCCGATGAAGACGAAACGGAGAGGGCGGCCGAACTGTACGCGGACGTGTTCGACAGGTTTCCCGAAAGCGATCTCGCCGTAGAGGCACTGTATCGACGGGGAGAAGTCTTTTTCTCCGCTTCCGACTACGAGGAGGCTCGGGATGCTTGGTTGGAGTATCGCGAAGAGGCGCAAGGCGATCGCCTGTTCGCCGCGAGCCTCTATTGGAGCGGAGCGGCGTCGCTTGAGCTCGACGAAACCGGCTCCGCGCTTCTGGTCTGGAACCGTCTTATCGACGAGTTTCCTGATTCATCGTTTCGCTTCGACGCGATGGCCGGCGCGGCAGAGCTCTACGAGCAGCGGGGAAATTTAAGACAGGCCCTCAATCTTTATACCGATATGACCGGTCGTTACGAAGAACGTGCAGCGGACCTCGGAGCACAGGACAGAATCGACGAGCTCGTTCTTCGCCTCGGTGGTCTCGGGGAACGCGAGGCAAGCCTTCTGGTCAACATCGAGCAGGGAAGTCGCGCGGATACTGCCGAGGGACGCGAAGCAATTCTTGAGCTCGCGCGTCTGGTCATTTACGAAGGTGTTAACGACAGTGCCAACACTCGTCTGGTGCTTCCATTGCTGCGCGAGACCGCCGATCGCGAGGACGATGATCCCGAGCGCGCGGCCGAGGCGCAGTTTCTCATCGGTGAGTGGTATCACGAGCAAGAGGAGCATGGCGATGCGGCGGAGGCGTTTCTCGAGGCGGCGGGCATCCACCGCCCGGATGAGGATCTCAGCGCTCAGAGCCTGTATCGCGCTGTACGCAGCTACCGGCGCGAGGGAGACAACGAGGGAACGATCGGGGAAATTGTAGATACAATGCGCGATGAGTTTCCCGATAGCGAGTGGACAGCCGAAGCGGAACGAATCTTGGAGGAGTTGTGAGACAGCATTGGGTTTTCCGCCGGAATAATTCAGCGTTAATTGAGAAAGTCGGCCCCTGGTGGCAGAGGCGTATCCTGTTTTTTCTGCTTCTTGTTGTTCTATCCTCCGCCGGCATCGCTCGGCTTCCGGCCGACGAGCCGGACCGCGGTGACGAGCAACCCGAAGGTCCCGGTGGTCCTGAACAACCGGAGGATACCGATATTATCCTGCCGAGCGAGATCCTTCAGGTCGAGGATGTCGATATGGAGGTAGTCGAGGCGCCACTGCCGGATTTCGCTGAGCCGGAAATTCCCGATGTCGGGATTCCGCTGCCCGAGCCCGAGGAGATGGAGATCACGCAGGCAGCGCTCGATCTGGACCCGGCCGCCCCGGATTCCACGGTTGACGCATCGGGCTCCGAGGAGCGAAGTCTCTACAGCACCGGACGCGTGGCCGTGGGAACTCGGAACCATCTGATCGGTGAACTCGGGGTGTTCTCGGTAGGCGAGGAACCGAGCTTTAATATGCAGTTCAGCCACGAGAGTATCGATGGATTTCAGCAACAGGCTCCGGGAACCGGTTTTCTCACACGCCGCGATCGACTCGCCGGAGAGCTGGATACGGAGGCAGGAGAAATCGGGCTTTCTACCGACGGGACCTTCGAGGTTCGAAGCGACGGCTTGCAGCGGCAGTCGCCGGATTTCTCTTCGATCGACCAGCGATACTTCGACGGGACCATTGACTCGTCATGGTCGCCGACAGGACCGCTGAGCGTGAGCTTGAGCGGGGACGCGGACTACGCAGGTCTTCGATTTGCGACGACAGGGGATAACGATTCAGTCTCTGAGATTGCTGACCGGTTCGCCGGCGAGAGTCAAGCTGTCGTTTCACTCGATTCGGGGGAAGTCGGCCTGATCGGCACATACGAGACGCGCAGTTCAGAAGACCGGCAATTCCTTCAAGTGCTTTCCGGCGGGCTGCAGGGTGAATATACGTTCGCGATGCCGCTTGTGCTTAACGCGAAAGCGCTGGTTTCCTGGAATACCGTAGATGGTCCGTTGTTTCCCTTCGAGTTGGGTGCGGCGGCCACTGTGGAGGATGTTTTTAACGTTGATATATCCGGTGGCTTTAGAGCTCTCAGGCCGTCGCTGACCGACATTTGGCGCGAGGTGCCGGTTGCCGGCAATAGGGGTCAGAAGTTGAGTGACGGCAGACAGTGGTTCGCCGATGCGCGGTTAAACTGGCTTGTCACATCCGCGGTAACTATCGACGCGAACGCCGAGTTTACGCAGACCGACAACGCGGTCGACTTTGACGGCTTTGATCCGGACACTGCGCGACATCCGATAATCCAGACGGACATTCAACAGCTTCGCTCGGATGTATCGGTAAGCTGGTCGCCGCGGCGTTGGCTGCGGTTATCGGGCGGACATGTGGCTCGGTTTCTTGGCAGGCGGTCAATCGATCCGGTACAGGAGTTCAATGCCGAGGCGGAGCTGACGACCGAAGAGCAAAGAGCGGGTGTTCGCTTGGATAGTTCGCTTCCGGTATTTTCCGATGGTCCTTCGATCCCGATAGCGGGAGTGACAGGGTTTGCTTCGGTGACCGATGGGGTGGAATTGAGTCTTTCCCTGCAGGATATGCTTTCACCAGCAGCGGAGTCACCGAGATACAGGTATAGCGCCGGCGAAAGCAGCGAGTTTCCGTTTATCGAGCCGGGAATACGGGCAACACTGTCAGCGCGATTGACCTTATAGTTTGACAGGACGCAGAGGACGCGGTTATGTCACCAGCTGCGGCCGCAAAGAACACAAGAGGAGTTAAACACGACGTATGGCCGAACTGATTCAACAGGGCGGAGTAATTATTGTACTTATCATCTTGCTCAGCATTATCGCTGTCGCGATTATTGTCGAGCGGTTGCTGTATTTTCGAAAGATAATGGGAGATGAAGAGGCGCTTCTGAGACGTTTGCGCGGGGCGCTGGAGAAGGGGCACTTTGATGAGGCGCTTTCAATCTGCGACTCGAATCAATCGCCTGTCACCAACCTAATGAAAGTAGGTATAGAACACAGAGAGTACTCGGAAGAGACAATTAAACAGACAGTCACCGACGCGGCAAGTCTCGAAGTACCTCGGATGGAGCGACACCTCAGCACGCTCGGAACGATCGCTAACATATCTCCACTGCTCGGTTTGCTTGGGACCGTAACCGGAAATATTCAGGCGTTCGGAGTACTTGGAGAGTTCGGAGCAGTGGGAGATCCGGGATTGCTTGCAACCGGAATTGCCGAGGCGCTGGTTACCACCGCCGCGGGTATCATTGTGAGTATACCGGCGATAATTTTTTACAATTATCTCGTCAGCAAGGTGAACCACTACATTATCCGGCTGGAAAACCGTGTGAGCGAGATGGTTATGCTTCTGAAGGGACCGGAACAGCAGTCGTCGACGCGTAACACATCGGCGGCGTGGAACAACGCGTAGTATGCGATTCAGACGACGTTTACAGCCAAATGCGAGACCCGATCTGGTTCCGATGATCGACGTAGTGTTTCAGCTCGTAATATTCTTTATGGTTTCGAGCACGTTCGTTATGACACCGGGGCTTAACCTTGATCTTCCCGAAAGTTCCTCGGACGAGAGCATTTCAATGACGAATATGGTCATAAGCGTTGCCGGTCCGGACGAACTGTACCTCAACGACGAGCAATATGACATCGAGGGGCTAACGGAAGCTCTCTCGCAACTCGCTGAAGGTGATGAAGCCGAAGATGTCCAGAGCATAGTTGTCGAAGGTGATTCGGATGTTCGATATGAGCTCATGGTGCAAGTGCTCGATGTCCTGCGGCAGAACGGGTTTCGTGGAGCGGCGTTGCGAACGCGAAACACCGAAACGGATTAGCGTATGAAGCGTCGCAGCGACCGCGATCGTTTTCTGATCGCACTTGGCGTAGCGCTGGTTTTTCATCTTGTTGCAGCTGTAGGACTGAGTTTCGTGGACTGGAGTGTCCAGGCGAGTCCGCAGCCGCTTACTGTGGATCTGGGCGCGGCGACCGAAACCGAGCTTCCCGATGAGGCG
>JBKGYS010000010.1:0-31486 GCA_046545955.1 Spirochaetales bacterium
TATGTGAGATACTTATGGTCGCCGCGGCGGCGCTACAGAGAGCTGCCGCGTGGCGGAGGACTGTCCCAATGCCGGATCCACGAATATTCCAGAACGACATCCACAACACCAATTACCTCGCTCGGTATCGCGAGCCGACGGTCACTGCCGACTCGCTCATTGAACTTGCCGGTCGGGAGCTCGAAAGCCTCTCCGGGGAGTGGCGATTTACGATCGACCCGTACGACACGGCACTGCGCGCCGGCTGGCCCTTTGAAGCCGGCAGCGAGAAGCTCGACCGCGCCGCCGGCGGTGGCCCTCGCGCGGCCGGTGCTGCTGCCGCGGAAGGCGCCGGCGTGGCGAAGCCCGGTGGCCCCGGCGCAACCGGCGCAACCGGCGCAACCGGGGCAACCGGGGCGACAGGGGCAACCGGCGCAACCGGGACAACCGGGACAACCGGCACAACCGGCGCACCCGGCGCGACCGATGTCACCGCGCGACGACCGCCCGACTACGATGTCGACGGGTGGGAGTCGATGCACGTACCCTCCTGCTTCAATCTTGCCGACCGCGCCTACCTCTGGTACGAGGGCTCGGCGTGCTATTTCCGCGCGTTCGATATCGCGCTTTGCGAAGGCGAGCGCGTCTTTCTTTGTTTCGAAGGCGTGGCCGGAGACGCGTATGTCTTTCTCAATCAGAGGCAGGTAGCCTATCACCGCGGCGGTTCGACGCCGTTCTGCGTCGAAGTCGGCGAGGTCCTGCACTCGGGCACGAATACGCTGTTTGTCGTCGCCGATAACGCCCGCAGCGACGAGCGGGTCCCGATGAGCAACACCGACTGGTTCAACTACGGCGGCATTTATCGCGATGTGTTTCTCGCCCGCGTTCCAGAGGTCTTCATCCGCGGCTATCGGGCACGGCGGTCGGAGTCGGGAGGAATATCTATTGAGGTTGATGTTGATCTCGGCGCCGCCGAGTCCGCGCGGCGCACCGTCGATTCGGCGCGGGTGCGTATTCCGGAGCTCGCGGTGGACGAGCCGATATCGTTGAGCCCGGCCGACGCCGGCGCGGCAGCTACCGGCGGCGCGGCGGCTACCGGCGGCGCGGCGGGGGAGACCCGTGGCGCGCGGGGAAACATCAACCTGGCGTCCGATCCTGAATTATGGTCCCCACGGAATCCGAAGCTCTACGAGGTGGAGCTTTCCGTCGGCGAGGACGTGCTGCGCGACCGGGTCGGATTTCGAACGATCGAGCGCAGCGGGCGACGCGTTTATCTCAACGGCGAGCCGGTGTTCCTTCAAGGGGTGAGTTGTCACGAGGACGACCCACAGCTGGGAAAGACCGCCTGCGAGGCGAGTATCCGTAGGGACCTGCAAACGGCGCGTGAGCTCGGGTGCAATTTTGTGCGGCTTGCGCACTATCCGCACAGCAGAGACGCGGCGCGAATCGCCGATGAGATGGGGCTGATGCTGTGGGAGGAGGTGCCGGTGTACTGGGCGATCGATTTCGCGAATCCGGCTACGGCGGCGGACGCGCAGAATCAGCTGCGCGAACTGCTGCTGCGCGATGCGAACCGCGCGAGCGTAATCGTGTGGTCGGTCGGCAATGAGAATCCCGACAGCGACGAGCGGTTCGAGTTCATGAGCGCGCTGACCGACGTAGCGCGTGAGACCGATGGCACCCGGCTCGTTTCGGCGGCGTGTCTCTATGATCTTGAAGAAAATGTGATCGCCGACCGGCTCGCCGCGAAGCTCGATGTCATCGGTATAAACCAGTACTTCGGGTGGTACGACCCGGCCTACGAGAAGCTCCCGGATATGCTCGCGCGAAGCAACCCGGACCGTCCGGTGGTGCTCACCGAGTTCGGCGGGGGAGCGCTTGCGGGACACCGCGGTACGACCGAGGAGCTTTTCACCGAAGACCGACAGCGCGAGATCTATCGCCGGCAAATCGAGGCTATCCGTGCCTGCCCCTACGTGAAGGGTATGACGCCGTGGATTCTCTTCGACTTCCGCTGTCCGAGGCGCACCAACCGCTACCAGCGTTTTTACAACCGGAAGGGTCTTCTCGGCGCCGACCACCGCACGCGCAAGCTCGCCTTCGAAACGCTCCGCGCGTTCTACGACAGCGATGAGCCGGATCGCCTCGCTCGGGAGGAATGAGGGCGTCATGTTCGACCGATGCCCGACTTCCGGCCGCTTGCCGGCCGGCGATTCCCGCCGAGCGCGTCCGCGATTTCGTAAGCGCGGTCGGTGGTGATTTCCCGGTCGCTGCTGGCGTAGCGCTCGGCAATCGCTATACTCTGGAGTGTGGAGTTGTATCGCCTTGCTTCTTCCCTTAGAAAGCGTGCGGTCGTGTCGAGGTACCTTATCGCCGGCGTTGTTCTTTTTCTCTTTTCGACCCCTGCGCTACTATCCGATGCGGTTTCGGAAGTCCGCGATGCCGGTCGTGTGAACGCGGTGGACATTCGCGTTTTCGACGGCTCGCTCACCATTGAAGGGCGCGACACCGAAGAGTTGCGAGCCGAGGGAGAGGTAACGGGCGACGACGGCTATATAGATGTAGAGGCTGCGCGGGGTGGCTATAGGATCACGGCGCGCCGGCGCGAGCGTCCGGGGACGCCGAGCTCACAGCTCACCGTCGTCCTGCCGGCGCGAACCAACGTGCACATCGAATCGGGCAATGCGAATGTAGATATGAGTGGGCTCGAGGGCCGGGTCACGGTGAACGGCCGGCGGGGAGATGTGGGGCTTGCGTACGAGGGAAGCGGCAACGTTGATATTTTCACGACGTCGGGTGCGGTCGATATCGAGGCGAATACGCTGCACAGCGTGCGCGCGCGGTCGGTCGACGGGGCGATAGCGGTGTCCGGCAGCGGTGCTTCGCAGGTGAAGCTTCGCAGTACCGGGGGAGATATCGACCTGTCTGTAGAGCGGTTCAGGCGTGGAAACATCGACCTTAGAAATACATCCGGAACAACGCGGCTGACACTCGGCGAGCGGTCGGCGGCCTGGATAGAAATGCCGCGCAGGGGAGCGCAGGTGCGTCCCGAGCCTCCGCAGGCGGAGGGCGCGGGGTTCGGTGCGGTGGAGGAACGCACGAGGCTGGCGTATCGTGTCGGTGGCGGATTCGGCGATATCTACATAAGCGGCACCGGAGGCGCGATCGAGCTTGCGGTCGAATAGCGAGTCGCATGGTCGAGTGCTCTGACTCGATCGGTACAGACCGGGATTGCCTCCCTATGGATACCAGTCTCGCCGATGCGCGAGTAATCGAGGCGATGTTCGACGGCGCGAAGCACCGAAAGGCGGTTGAGCTCCAGGCGATATGAACGGCAACGTGTTTACATACGGCACCCTCATGTTCGATTCGGTATGGCGCAGCGTGGCCGGTCGGCTGGGGCCACACGCGCCGGCGCGGCTATACGGTTATCGGCGCCGTGGTATTTCGGGGGTGTCGTACCCGGGCATAGTTCCCGGCGACGCTGAGGAATACGTCGACGGGCTTCTCTATTTGAAGGTCGATGGTGCGTCGCTTGCCGCGATCGATGCGTTTGAGGATGAAGGAACCGAGTATCGCCGGATTGTGGTTCGTGTCCGACTTCACGGTGGCGGCGTGTGTAGCGCGTGGGCCTACGAGTACCTGCACCCCGGTAATCTCGAAGAGAGGGGCTGGGATCCTTCGTCGCGCTGGTGACAGCTGTTTGAGGTGACGAGTTGCCTCCGCGTATCCGGCGGTTGTATCCTCTCCACTCGAGGGAGGAACTCTATGGAATATAATAGACTCGGAAAGTCAGGGCTCAAGGTAAGCGAACTGTCGTTCGGCTCCTGGGTCACTTTTTCGAATCAGCTTGAAGTCGATAACGCGAAGAAGTGCATGTACGCCGCCTACGATGCGGGGGTTAACTTTTTTGACAACGCCGAGGTGTACGCGAAGGGTGAGAGCGAGCGAATTATGGGCAAGGTGCTCGCCAATTCCGGCTGGCGTCGCGATTCGTATATCGTGTCGAGCAAGGTTTTCGGCGGCGCGATCGAGAATCCCGGCCCGACGCAGCGGGGCCTGAGTCGAAAACATATCGTCGAGGCTTGCCATCAGGCTATGGAGCGTCTACAGGTGGACTATCTTGACCTGTACTTCTGTCACCGGCCGGATCCTGAGACGCCGATAGAAGAGACGGTCTTTGCGATGACCGATCTCATTCGCCAGGGTAAGGTCCTGTACTGGGGAACGTCAGAGTGGAGCGCCCAGGAGCTTATGCAGGCCTATAGTATCGCGCGGGAGTACAATCAGATTCCCCCGACTATGGAGCAGCCGCAGTACAATCTGTTCCACCGCGAACGTTTCGAAAAGGAGTACCTTCGACTCTATTCGGAGATCGGGCTCGGTACGACCATCTGGTCTCCGCTCGCTTCGGGGCTTCTTACGGGTAAATACAACGACGGTATCCCCGAGGGTTCCCGGGCCACGCTTCCCGGCTACGAATGGCTTCGCGATATGATGGAAAAACGGCTTACCGAAGAGAATAAGCGCAAGCTTACGCAGCTCGGCCGGCTTGCCGGTGAGCTCGGAATCTCGCAGGCGGCTCTGTCGATCGCCTGGTGCCTCAAGAATCCGAACGTGAGCACCGTGATTACCGGCGCTTCGCGCGAGGAGCAGGTGCACGAGAATATGAAGGCGGTCGAAGCCAAAGAAAAGCTGACCGACGATGTCATGCAGCGCATCGAAGAGATTATGGATAATGCGCCGGATCTGAGCCCGGCGTAACGTATGCGGCCCGTGCGGGCGTCACTCGCGGCGCCTGCACGGCTCTTGACTATCCCGGAGGCGAATACTTAGCATTGGGCCTTGCGTCGATACGAGAAAATAACTGCGGCTCTCTTATGTCTTTTTGCCGTGAATGTGAGCGTCGTCTCCGATGAGTGGCGGACGCGATCCACATCGAGGGTCGATAACGAGACCTACCGGGAAGCCTGCGATGCGGTAAGCGAACGCTTCGTTGCGCCCGTCGCGGCGGAGGTATCCGGCGGTGTCCGCTCTCCTTACGGCGATCGCATTAACCCGTTTACGGGTGAATTGGAACTTCATTTCGGGGTCGATATTCCCGCCCGAGAGGGTAGCTCGGTCGATTCGGTGGCCGACGGAACGGTGGTGCTGTCCAACGTGCACGACCGGTACAGTCATCGGGTTATTGTCGAACACACTATCGCCGATCGAACCGTCTATAGTCTCTATTCGCATTTGCAGTCCCGGCTTGTAGAGCAAGGCGACAGCGTGAAGAAGGGAGAGGCGATAGGCACGCTCGGTGAGACCGGCGAAGCGACGAATCCTCATCTTCATTTCGAGATATTCTCTCCGCACGAGGACGGGCATCCTTACCTCGACGCGCTTTCCGAAGAGGGCGGGACTCACAATAGCCCGAGAGGAAACGTATACTACGATCCGGCGGTACTTTCGTGTTCTCCCCGCTCCTTCGGCACCGAACGTCCCACCGAGGTTTGGGCGAGCGCAACGAGGGCGCCCGTCGGCTCTCAGGCTATACGCTATCTCGACTCGCTCATTTACTCGACCGGCGGTGGAGAGATCGTGTCCGTGCGGATTGCCGACGGTATGGGGCGGTGGAGGTTTGAAAGCAAAGGGCCGCTTCGCGCTTCGCCGGCGCTCATCGAAGATACGGTAGTCGCCGCGAACGCGCAGGGAAGCTTTTTCGGGCTCAACGCGGCGAATGGGGAGAAGAAGTGGGAAATAGAGCTCGATCGTCCCGTAAGCACGGATGTGCTCGTTGGGGAAGACGGGCTCTACCTCGCCGACGAAACGACGGTTTACGCGTTCGAGCACGGCACCGGTGAAAATAAGCCGGAACGGAGGTGGACGAGTGAGCGCGAGGAGGATGCCTTCGCTTCGGTAGGGACCGAGTCGGTGCTGTATTCCGACGTTCTCGTTACTCGCGATACGTATACGATCACGGCGCGGTCGGTTTCGGACGGATCGATCGAGTGGACGCGGCGAATGGAGGCTCCCGTCTACGGATTGGCGATCGATGAATCGTCGCAAACGGTACTTGCGAGCGGCATAGACGGGTCGGTGGCGGCACTCGATGCGGAAAGCGGTGAGTATCGCTGGCGGGAAAGCCTCGACTCCGGGGTGTATTCGTCGCCGAAGGTTGGCTCCGACGGAGAGTCGGTGTTCCTCGGCGCGCGCGATGGCAGCATGTACGCGCTTTCGCTCGAGGATGGAAGCACGCGATGGAGTACACCGACCGGCGCGGTCATCGACGCGGCGCCGATCGAGTTTGCGGGCATGCTGATCGTCGGAAACGAGGCTGCTGAGATCGTCGCATTCGACACCGACGACGGCGCTATGCTATGGCGACATCGAATTCGCTCGGCGAGCCGTCTGTTTGCCACACCGACCATCGTGAGCAGCGGGGATCGGGTGCTTCTTACAATCGGGGTCGAGGGTTATCGTCTCGGCGATGGCGATGGATTGCGCGCGTTCGATCTCGGTCGCAACAGAGGCTGGACGGTCCCATAGGTGAGCGATCGTGTGGCCCATTCGAGCGGCCCGAATCGAAACCGGCGAAGCCAGAGGACGCTTAACGGTATTTGAAAAGCGAAAATCGCGACCGTCAGTCCGATACCGGTCGTGGCTCCGAACTCACCGTACAATCCGAGCCCGTACCCGTAGAACAGATACGTACACACGACCGACTGCAGGATATAGTTACTCATCGCGGTTCGGCCGACTGCCGATAGCGGCGTCAGCGCTTTGCGAAGCCAGGGGTGTTGAAGCGCGCGAAGCATAAGCGCGACGTACGCGAACCCAAGCGCCGGTCCGCCGAACCCCACCGTAAGCGCGCGAAGAAACGCCGAGCTCAACGGGTCGAGTATTTCGAGGCCAAGCTCGAGCGCGTAGGCGAGCTTAATCGGCGCTCCGATCAGCGAACCGATCAAGATTGTTCGATTCAGTGTACGCGTATCTCCGAACGTACCGTATTCGAGAAGACGACGTCCGAGAACGAGTCCGAGCAGGAACAGCGCCGCGATCTGCGGCCCCCATCGAATGAGCTGACCAACGAGAGCCGATGCGAACTCTTCCGCACGAAGCAGCGTAATCTCGGCGTATGCTCCGTCACGGTAGACCGAGAATGCTTGCGAGATATACCCGACGGCTCGCGGGCCTTGCGCGTCCAGCGCGTGCATCCAGAACAGTACGAAGCTTACGCAGAAGCCCGTCGCGGTCAACAGGAGAAGATCGCGGTTGCGAAGTCTGTAGGCGAACAGAAGTACTACGCCCGCCAGCGCGTAAAGCGCGAGTATATCGCCGGTCCACAGGAGCGTTCCATGGAGCAACCCGAGTGCAAAAATCACGAGTAGTCGACGCCGCATTTTATTGAGACGGTCTTTGAGCGCCGGAGTCATGCGTCCATATTTGTTGCTCCGGCTCGCGTTTGTGTCGGACGAACTCCCGGAGCGGCGTGCGCGTTCGATTTGCAGCGCAAACCCGAGTCCGAACAGTGCGGCGAATATCGTATAGAAGCTTGCTTCGGCGACGACTCTCACCGCGCCCTCGGAAAATCGGTTTATTATGCCCAGTCCGGGAGTTTCAAGCGGCGGAAAATACACCGACGGGTACGCAAAAAGAAGCATGTTGACCAGCAGCACGCCGAAGAGCGCGAATCCGCGCAGTACGTCGAGTTCGAGGAAGCGGCTGTCAGGGTCGAGGGTTTCGCTGGTCGGTTTGTGAACGGATTCCATAGTTCGATTCTCACCATACAGGAAAGTCGTCAGTTTCGCGAAGGTCAAATATTATACGTATTGACCGTGTCTGGCTATGTGCCTTTAGCCACTTACCCGGCGTCGGGGCAGGTGTTGCCTAAAGCTCACCAAGCTCATACGATTATCGCCAAATGAAAGGCGTGCAGTATATCTATGTAATGAAGGACCTCCGGAAGGTGGTTCCTCCAAACCAGGAAGTGCTCAAGGGCATTCATCTGTCATTTTTCCCCGGTGCAAAGATCGGTGTTGTCGGGCCGAATGGATCCGGCAAGAGTACGCTGCTGCGGATTATGGCCGGTGTCGATACAGATTTCCAGGGTGAAGCGTGGCCCGCCAAAGGGGCCCGCGTCGGCTATCTTCCGCAGGAGCCCGAGCTTGATTCGACGCTCGACGTCCGGGGAAACGTCGAGCTCGGCCTGAAAGAAATGCGCGATCTGCTCAATCGCTTCGAAGAAGTGTCGTCGAGTTTCGGTGAAGTCGAGAGCGACGAGGAAATGCAGAAACTGCTCGACGAGCAGGCGACGCTACAGGAGCGGATCGACGAGGTGAACGCCTGGGAGATAGATCGAACGCTTGAGATAGCGATGGATGCGCTTCGTTGCCCGCCGGGCGACACCGACGTGACGAAGCTCTCGGGCGGTGAAAAAAGGCGTGTAGCGCTTTGTAGGATTCTACTCGAACAGCCCGATCTGCTTCTCCTCGACGAACCGACGAACCACCTCGATGCCGAGTCGAACATGTGGCTGCAGCAGCACCTGCAGCAGTTTTCCGGCACCGTTGTAGCGGTTACGCATGACCGCTACTTTCTCGACGAAGCTACCGACTGGGTGCTCGAGCTCGACCGAGGGTACGGGATCCCCTGGAAAGGAAACTATTCTTCATGGCTCGAGCAGAAGCAGGAGCGCCTTCGGCAGGAGGAGAAGAAACAGACTGCGAAACAGAAGACACTCGAGCACGAACTCGACTGGATTAGAATGTCGCCGAAGGGAAAACAGTCTAAAGGCAAGGCACGGCTAAACGCTTATGAGGAACTCGCGTCCCAGGACGAACGGGAAACGCTTAAGAACGCCGAGGTCGTTATTCCCAAAGGACCGCGGCTCGGCGACGTCGTAGTCAAGGCCGAGGGCGTGAAAAAGGGGTATGGTGAGCAGCTGCTCATGGAGGACCTCACCTTCGATATTCCGAAGGCCGGCATCATAGGTATAATCGGTCCGAACGGCGCGGGCAAAACGACGCTGTTTCGTATGATCGTCGGGCAGGAGAAGCCCGACGGCGGGACACTTACGGTGGGTGACACCGTTGTGCCCGCCTATGTTGACCAGAGTCGCGAAGAGCTAAACGCTGACAGCACGGTATGGGAGGAGGTCAGCGAGGGGCACGACACGTTGAGATTTGGAAAGGCGGAAATCAATTCGCGGGCATATTTGTCCTGGTTCAACTTCAAGGGAGCCGACCAGCAGAAGAAGGTCGGCGTACTCTCCGGTGGTGAACGAAACCGGCTTCAGCTCGCGAAAGTTCTTAAAAAAGGCGGAAACCTCATTCTGCTCGACGAGCCGACGAACGACCTTGACGTCGACACGCTTCGGGCGCTCGAGGATGCACTCCTGAACTTTCCCGGTTGTGTAATGGTGGTAAGCCACGACCGGTGGTTTCTCGACCGTATTTCCACGCATACGCTCGCCTTCGAAGGTGACAGTCAGGTCCGCTGGTTTCCGGGTAACTTCAGCGAGTACGAGGCGGACCACAAGCGGCGGCTGGGTGAACAAGCGGCGCAACCGCATCGAATCAAGTACAAGAAGCTCATTCGATGAGCGGCCGGCCGGGTAAGCGAGACCGACGGTTTGTCGTGAAGCGCCTCTAAGGGCGGCCCGGGTCCACCTTCCCGGGTCCACCTCGCGGGGTCCACCTTCCCGGGTCCACCTCGCGGGGCCACCTCGCCACCCCACCTGATGAAGCGAGGTGAGTACGGTTTTTTTATTCGCAAGGGTCCGGGCGCTTGTCGCTCGATCGGAAGTAGTCGGTATCGACTGACTTCAGGTCAGCGTAACGCTTCAATGACCGCCTCCGGCGACTCTGAGGAGAGAATCGCGGTTCGCACCACCGGGTTCCTCAGGCGGCCGACGAGCGCGGCGATGAGCTGCAGATGAGGCCCCGTGCGCTCGCGGGGAGATACGACAAGGACTATTATCCGCGAGGGCGTGCCGTCCGCCGCCTGGAAATCAATGCCTTCAGGGGATATTGCCACTGCAACCGTGGTTTGCTCAACGCCGCTGCTGCGTGCATGGGGCAAGGCCACGCCGTGTTCGAGCCCCGTGCCGAGGGATCGTTCGCGGGCGAGTACATCCTCGAGCGCTGTATCGGTGTCGATTATCGTTCCGCATGCCGAAAGCCGTCCAACCAGTTCCCCGATGAGCTCTTCGCTTGTCCTTGCGTTCGTCGATAGTGCTATGCTGCACGGATCGAAGTATTGACCGATATCGAGGGGGCGGGATTTCACCGTCCCAGGAGCCCTCGCCGGCTGTTGAGAAGTCGCCGCTACTCCCGTCGCTTCGGTTTCCGGCCCGGAATGGGTGAAGCCCGCCGCGCGGCGCAATTCTGACGGAACCTCGATTGTGGTCAGTGTTCGAATCCGCTCGTTCACGTGGATTATTGCCTCGTAAAGGATGGTATTAAGAAACTCCGAATCGGAAGAACTTCCCGATAGCTGAATCTCGGTGTGTTTCTGCTGAAGTGTAAACGCCCTTGTCGGGTCCCGAAGACTGTAGACGGAGCCATCGATCTCCATACGACTGATAAAGAAGCCGTCTTTCTCCATAGCACGAAGGACAGACCCGATGACCAGCTCGGCAATTTCCTCGGTAGGAAACGACATTGATCTCACGACCGTCTGCATCAGTCCTTCGCGGGCTGAGGTGCGCGGCCTCTTCGAGGCAAGTATGTGTCTGAGAAGCGGCGTCACGACCAATGTCGAAACGATTATCATGACCGTGAGGATCTTCAACGTATCAAGCGTGAGTATTCCCGCGCCTACGCCGATTCCTGTGACGATGATACCGATTTCGCCGCGCGAAACCGTTGCGAGCCCTGTGAGCGTGCTGCCGAACCAGGTAAAGCCGCCGAGGCGAGCAGGGATCATACCGCCGATTGTCTTGGCAGCACCGGAAATCACTGCGAAAGAAAGCCCGGGAATGAGAATCGACGGGGAAAAAATAATCCTTATATCAATGAACATTCCCAGCACCGCGTAGAGGATGGGAATAAAGAATTCGCTCAGTGATCGCATGCGCTGCTCAAACAGGCTCGAGTGCTCGGTCCGGCTCAGCGCCAAGCCGACTCCATAGGCGCCTGCTACCGCAGCGACGCCGACCGCTTCAAAGATCCCGGACACAACAAGCGCCACTCCCAGTGACATGATCGCCAAGCCGTTCGCGGAGAATACCCGGCGAGCCATTCGCGTCGCGCTGCGGGCTGTGGACAGTAATAATGCGTAGGCGATCATCCAGGTTGCCAGGGCGATCCCGAGGGGTACGGTAAGCCAGTGGGCGTTCTCGAAGCCGGATACTATGCTCGGTATCAGGCCGGCAGCTTCGGTTGAAGCGGACGGATCGCTAAGGACGGATCCGGAGCCTGTCAGTCCGACTGCTACTGTCAGCAGTATAATCGCAAAACCGTCGTGAAAAATGGAGCTTCCGAGGATAACCGATCCTTCGGGCGAAGAAAGGCGATGTTGTCCTGCAAGAACGCGCGCCTGAACCCCGATGGATGTTGAAACGGATATCGCCATTATCAGCAGTCCTGCAGGTTGTAGTGGAGAAACGCCGAATACGGATCGAGCGGCGATGGCGCCTGCTACCAGTCCGCCCACCGCGGAGAGGATGGCGACAAGGATGCCACGGGTACGAATCCGAGCGAGGAATCCTGGGTCCGATTCGAGCCCGGCCATAAAAATATGCACAATCGCGCCGACCGTAGCGAACCCGAACAGCAGCTCGGAGACTGGAAACGCGGGATCGGCGACCGGAAAAAGCCCGTCCGAGAACGCCGGCAGGGGCACTGCACCGAGCGCGAAAGGTCCAAGCAGCATTCCCGCTGCGATCTCACCTATCAGCGACGTAAGGTTAGCTTTTCTGGCTAAGCGGCCAAGCAGGTGGGCTGCAAGCAGCAGCGTACCAAGCTGCAAAGCGAGCCTCGCCATTTCATGAGTTATTTCGGGATGGTGCATAGCGCAAGCCTACGCGCTAAGCGAGCGTTGTGACTACCATAAATCCACCGACGCCAACAACAGCAATGGCAAATACGGTGCGCAAAAGGTGCGCCGGCAGGTAGTTTTTGAGGTAAGCACCCGACTGCATGCCAATAAGGCTTCCGATAGCGAATATAACCGCTGTTGTGACAGGAATGGTCTCGGCGGCGCCTACGTTTGAAATAAAACCTGAAACGGAGGTCAGGGCAATGGCCACGAGCGAGGTGGCCAGCGCGTGATGCATGCTTACGCCGCCGACGAGCAGCAGCGCCGGAACAAGCAGGAATCCCCCGCCAACCCCGAACAGCCCCGAAAGAAACCCCGTTGCCGCACCGGCTACAAGCAACTTGGAGATGCAGCCGGCTGAGGGAATCGGCAACCCTTCCTTATCCGTACGACAGGAGAGCCCGTTCCTCTTACCACCCTTGCCGTCCGATTGGGAATCCGGGTTATCCCCGGCGTCATCCGTTATCCCGACGTCGTTACCCGTCGCCCCGCGAAGCATCTGGATGCCAACCACTACCATAAGCGCGGCAAACATGATGACTACGAGATCATCGCTCATACCCGCGCCGACGATTGCTCCTAACGGGGCCACGGCAATGCCTCCGACGCCGAGAATGGCGCCGGCCGCCCAAAGCACTTGGCCGCTTCGCGCCTGAATCACTGCTCCGAACAGGGACGTAGCGCCGACGATAACAAGCGAAAGCGCAACCGCCGTTCGAAGATCCATATCAAGCCCGTATACCAGAAGAGGCACGGCCAGGATCGATCCGCCGCCTCCGGTCAGACCGAGGGATAGTCCAACCAGAAGCCCGAATCCGGCCGCCAGTGCCATTGTCTCTGCGCCCATAGTTTTCACTTCCTCTACTTGCGTTATTGCATAATAAAACGCCGCGGGCGCCGGACCGGGCGCTTCCGCGGCGAATTGAACGTGCTGCAGCGCGACTCACCGTGGCGTGCATTGAGTGCCGCGTATGCGAAATCGCTACGCGGGGTTACCGCGCAGCTTGCACACGGTCGAACAGACCAACCACCTCGGCGGGCGCCTGCACGGAACGCCTCAGGCCGCTGCCTTCGCGGTCATGCAGTTTTCGCAGTCACCGTCGAGCAGCACTACGTCATAGCCGGCCGAGGCGAGGAAGCTTGCGATAATCGACGCCCGCCGTCCAGTGCGGCAGTAGACATAATAGCGCGTATTTGGATCGAGCTCATCCATGTGCTCGCGAATGCGCGTGTGCGGAATGTGCATTGCGTTTTTCACGTGCGCAGCCTCGAACTCGTCGCTCCGTCGGACATCGAGGACCCGATCTCCAGAGCCGATGTTTGCCGCTTTGAAGTCGCTGAACGGCTCGGCCGCAAGCGTGGTCATTTCTACGCTATTATCGCCTGCGAGTTCCTCGAACGTAACGTAGCCTGCCATGTTATCGAGGCCGATGCGATACAGGAGCCTGCTCACCGTATCGAGGTCGCCGGCGTCTTCGAGGACCAGTAGAATCCGCTCATCCGCCGTAACAACGCTACCCGCCGCGTTCGTCAGTTCGGTTCCCTTGTTCGGCGCGTGAATGGCTTGCGGCAGACGCGAGGCGAGAAACTCGTCGCGACTGGACCGGGTGTCGATGACGCGGGTACCCGTCTTTTTCGCTTCGGAGGCGAATGTTGCCGGATCCATATGCGCTACAGTCGGTACGCCGCCTGTAACCTGAATACCGTCTCGATTGACCTGCTTCATGCGGGCGAAGTAGATCGGGGGCTCGGGCTGACCCGAGAGGATCTCCTTCACGAAGCGATCCGGGCTCTCGTTGGCAAGTGAAAGCGCACCGTTAAACCGACGCTCGTACCCGAGTGTTGAGGTCGGTATTGACCCAAGCGCTTTTCCGCACGCGCTGCCGGCTCCGTGACCGGGCAGTATCTGCAGATACTCGGGAAGATCGTTGAGTTTCCCACGCAACGATTCGGAGAGCTGCCGCGCGCCCGGTTCCATGGCCCCGGCCACACCGGCGGCCGATTCGAGTAGATCCGGACGGCCAACATCGCCTACGAATACGAAATCGCCGGTCGCGAGCGCGATTGGCTCTGTTGCTCCGCCGCCGACGTCGGTAACAAGGTAACTCAAGTGCTCCGGAGTGTGCCCCGGCGAGTGAACAGCCCTGAACTTTATATTGCCCACCGTGAACTCGTCTCCGTCGGAGAGCATGACGGTGTTCGGCCTGTCGCCTACCCAGCGGTACGACCAGTCGGAACCACCGAGGCTGGACAGATACAGCGTAATATTGGGGTCCTGCGCGAACTCACGCGCGCCGCTTACAAAGTCGGCGTGAACGTGGGTTTCCGCAACCGCGGTAATTGTAAGGTCATTCTTCTTTGCTAATTCGTGATACTGGTCAATATCGCGTTCAGGGTCGATTACGATCGCCGCCCCGGTCGCCTGGCAGCCGATCAGATATGCAGCCTGGGCAAGCCCTGTGTCGTATACCTGTTTAAGAAACATAGGTTTTTCTCCTTCCAAAAAGTGTATATCCAAGAGTTAATATATAAATAGAATACTACTCTGTCAATACTCATTTTCCGACGCATATTTTTCGAGAATCACCAACCTGAGCTTATTGTGAACTCACGCTTGCAGGCGTTTCAAGCGGTCTGCGTAGATACGACGTTTTTCCGCTGGCCGGACTACGAGACCCGCGTTAGGCTTGGTTCCTATGAGCGGTAGTCAGAAACACAAGCGTATTCGTCGGAGTATTCGGGAGGCCGCGCGCGAGGAAGACGACGCCCGATTCGCGGGCCAGTTTTTCGCCGGTGTCGCCGAAGAGGATCTCTCCGAGCGCGATCCGGCGAACCTTGTCGGGGCGGCGTGCGCCTTCGCCTCCTTCGCCCGGCAACGTTCCAGCGACGAGATGAAAGTGAGGGCGTACAATCCGCTCGGAAAGACGCACGGCTGGCACTCGAAGCATACCGTGGTGGAGGTGATTACCTCTGATATGCCCTTTCTCGTCGATTCGGTCGCCATGGCGATTAACCGCCGTGGGTACAAGATTCACCTGACTGTGCACCCGGTATTCCAGGTGGAGCGGACCCCGAAAGGCAGGCTGCGCGGCGTTGTTTCGCTTTCCGAGTCGGGCAGTCCAAACGGGGAAACGACGAATGATGCAGCTGGGTCTCCCCGCCGCCGCGGCCACCGCATAGAGCGCGAAAGCTGGCAACAGCTTGAAATAGACCGAGAAACCGACGATGCGGCGCTGGAGGCGCTCTGCGAGGACCTCCGATCGGTGCTCTCCGATGTGAATGTGGCGGTCACCGACTGGAAGGATATGCGGTCGCAGGCTCATCGCATACGGCTCGAACTCGAGCGCAATCCTCCTCCGGCTGCCGGCAGCGATGTCGATGAAATTACGAGCTTTCTCGACTGGATGGAAAACAACCAGTTCACCTTTCTCGGCTACCGGGAATACGACCTTCACGTATCGGAGGATGAACGCGCGATACTTCATCCCCGTAGCGGAACCGGACTGGGAATTCTTCGCAGCGACCGAGCCGGTGACTCCCAACGGGTGCTTCCCAAAGAGAGCCTGCCGCTGGTTCGATCGAGTGATTTGCTCATTATAACCAAAGCAAACTCCATAGCCACGGTTCACCGGCCGAGCTACCTCGATTACGTCGCAGTGAAGACCTTCGACAGGGTCGGCACGGTTACCGGCGAACGCCGGTTTCTGGGACTGTTCACCTCCCGCGCCTATAGCCACAGTCCGCGATCCGTTCCGATTCTGCGAAAAAAGGTTGATGCTGTCCTGAGGAAATCAAACATTCCGCCGGAAAGTCACAGCGGCAAGTCGCTCCTCCACGTGCTCGAGACCTACCCGCGGGATGAGCTTTTTCAGAGTACGGTCGAAGAACTGCTTTCCACCGCGACCGGTATCGTCAAACTCCAGGAAAGACAGCGCATAAAGCTGTTTGTTCGTCGCGACGCGTTTGGCCGCTTCTTCTCATGCCTCGTGTACGTACCCCGCGACCGATACAATACGAGCGTCCGAAACGCGATAGAGCATGTGCTGATGCGCGAGCTCGACGGGGTCAACACCGAGTCCTCGGTGGCGCTCGATGAATCGATCCTCGCCCGTATCCATATAATTGTACGGGTTTCACCCGCAGGCGGCGAGCGCGCGGCGCGCGGGAGGGCCGGCGAGAGGTCTGAGTCGGCAACCGGTTCGCCACCGTCGTCTTCCGGGGTCAACATCGACCGTATCAAATTGGACGCGCTCGAAGCGAAAATCGCCGACGCGGTACGTTCGTGGGCGGACCATCTGCGCGCGGCCTTGGATAGTCGCTACGATGAGCACGAGGCGAAGCTGCTTTTCACACGATACGCGGAGGGCTTTTCCGCAGCGTATCGCGAAGATATCAGCCCGACCGATGCGGTGAACGACATAGTTCGTATGGAAGAACTCAATGGCGGTGAAGATATCCGGCTGAGCCTCTACAGTGCCGGTACGCAACAGCCTTCCTCCGTCGATTCGAGCGAAGCCGAGACGTTCCCGGGGCGTCTGCGCTTTAAAATATTTCGCCCCGGAATGCATATGGCGATCTCCGACATTCTTCCCATTCTCGAGAATATGGGCTTGCGCGTTATCGCCGAGCGACCGTATCAGGTGCATGCGGCAGACGGCCGTCTTATCTGGATACAGGATGTCGATATGCAAATGGCCGCCGGGTTAGTCGCCGACATCGAGACGGTCGGTGTTCAGTTCCAGGATCTCTTCGAGGCGGTTTGGGACGGAAGAAGCGAGAACGACCACTTCAACCGGCTCGTGCTTGAGGCCGGCCTCGAGCGGCGAGAGATTATGCTGCTGCGTGCGTACTGCCGGTACCTGCTTCAGACCGGACTGCCGTTCAGCCAGCGCTACATGGCGACAACACTCGCGGTTAATCCGGCGATTACGCGAAGGCTGGTCGCCATGTTCGAAGCACGGTTCAACCCGGAATACGGAGGCCGGCGCGAGGTGGACACAAAGGAGCACGCCGATGCGATTCGTAAGGCGCTCGAAGATGTCGCGAGCCTCGACGCCGACCGAATCCTCAGGGCCTTCTCCGCCGCGATCCGCGCCACCCTCCGCACGAACTACTACCGAACGCCGGTTTCCGCGCTCCGAACCGGCGACGCGGGTGTTCCGGTGGCGAGGCGCGCGTCCGGCGCACCCGGCCGACCCGACGAAGAACCCGCCGGTGAAAGCAGCGGCTCGCGACTTGATTCGGTCGCGCTCAAGTTCGATTCGCTGCGGGTTCCCGAGCTACCCCTTCCGCGTCCGCGCTTCGAGGTTTTCGTCTATTCGCCGAAGTTTGAAGCCGTCCACCTGCGAGGTGGGCCGGTCGCGCGGGGCGGACTGCGCTGGAGCGACCGGCGCGAAGACTTTCGCACCGAAGTGCTCGGGCTCATGAAGGCGCAGGAAGTGAAAAACACGCTGATCGTTCCCGTGGGCGCCAAGGGCGGATTCGTGGTCAAACAGACGCTCCCGGCCGACCGCGGCGAGCAAGTGCGAATCGCGCGCGGGTGCTACGCGGATTTTCTGCGAGGCATGCTCGACGTCACCGATAACCTTGTCGACGGAGCGGCGGTAACGCCCGAACGCGTTGTACGCCACGACTCGCACGACTACTACCTCGTAGTCGCCGCGGACAAGGGGACGGCCACGTTTTCCGATCTCGCTAACTCGGTCGCCGCGGAGTACGATTTCTGGCTCGGCGACGCGTTCGCCTCCGGCGGGTCGGTCGGTTACGACCACAAGAAAATGGGAATCACCGCGCTCGGCGCCTGGGAGTCGGTGAAGCGCCACTTTCGCGAAATCGGGCTCGATTACCGCTCGACACCGTTCACCGCGGTGGGTATCGGCGATATGGCCGGCGATGTGTTCGGAAACGGCATGCTCGCGAGCGACCGGATCAGGCTTATCGCGGCGTTTAACCATCAGCATATTTTCATAGATCCCGACCCCGACCCGGAGGCGAGCTACGCCGAACGCAAACGCCTTTTCGATACACCGGGGTCTTCGTGGGCCGACTACGACGGCGAGCTCATTTCAGCGGGCGGAGGCGTGTTCGCGCGCGCGGCAAAAAACATCAATCTTACCAAAAAAGCGGCCGTGTCGATCGGGGCTGAGCCGGGTAATTACACTCCCGCCGCTCTCATCGCGGCGATTCTGCGCGCTCCGGTGGATCTGCTTTGGAACGGCGGAATCGGTACGTACGTCAAAGCGAGCGGTGAACGACACCGGGAAGTCGGGGATCGCGCCAACGACAGCGTGCGCGTCAACGGATCGGATCTTCGCGCGCGCGTGGTTGGCGAGGGGGGAAACCTCGGGTTCACTCAGGCCGGTCGCGTAGAGTTCGCGCGTGGTGGCGGCAAAATTAACAGCGATTTTATCGACAACTCGGGAGGCGTCGACTGCTCCGACCGCGAAGTCAACATTAAGATTCTCCTGAGCGACCTGCGCGCGAAAAAGAAACTAAGCGCTAAGCGCCGCGATGCGCTGTTTCTCGAAATGACCGACGAGGTGGGATTTCAGGTCTTGCGCGACAACTACCTGCAGGCGCAGGCGATTTCCTTCGCCGAAGCACAGGGTCAGGTACGTCTTAACGAGTACTCATCGCTTATTCGTACCCTCGAGCGACGGCGGGAGTTGAACAGAGGACTCGAGGTTCTTCCCGGCGAAGATGAGATCGCCGAACGGCGGAAGGCCGGAGGCGGGCTTACGCGACCGGAGCTTGCGATGCTTACGGCGCACGCGAAAAACGACATTTACGCCTCGCTTGTCGCGAGCGATATCTCGCAGGACAGCTACCTCGGCGGCGAGCTCGCCGCGTACTTTCCCGAGCCGTTGCGCGCGAAGTACGCGAGCGATATGGAGTACCATAAACTCCGCGACGAAATAATCTGCACGAGTATTACCAACTCTATGGTAAATCGCATGGGCCCGAGTTTTTCACAGCGCATGTGCGATGATACCGGCGCTTCGCACGCCGATGTTGCCCGCGCCTACACTGCCGCGCGACGGGTCTTCGCGATTCGAGAAATATGGGAGGCGATCGAGGCGGGCGATCACGAGATACCCGCCGACTGCCAGATGCGTATGCTCGTTCGTATTGCGACGCTCCTGCGCAACGCCACCCGGTGGCTTCTCAATCGTTCTCACCGTCGCCTTGCTATCGCCGACGCGGTCGAGCGTTTCGCCGACGGGATCGGGCGTTTACGCGAACGTATCGAGGATCTGCTTCCCGAGGATGAGCGAAGCGCTCTCGAGGCCGATGTTTCGGAGCTCGTCGGCCGAGGCGCTCCCGAGAGCCTCGCGCGGTTTGTCGCGGCGAGTGGCTATCTGTATTCCGGACTCGACCTCGTGCAGATAACACGGACCGACGGGGCGATTTCCGGCGATATCGATACCGCGGCGAGTGCGTACTTCAACCTGGCGCGGTATATACCGCTCGAGTGGCTGCGAGGGCAGATCGAAAGCCTGCCTGTGGAAGGGCACTGGCAGTCGATTGCGCGTGGAACGCTGCGAGAGGACTATTTCCGCTACCGCAGCAGGCTTGCCGCCGCCGTACTCGAGACGGGCGGCGACTGCGACCGGTGGGTCGAGCAGAACCGTTCTCGCGTCGATCCGGCGGTACGGATTATTCGGGATATGCAGAGCGTCGGACAGCTGGACTTCGCCACCGTATCGGTTGCGCTTCAGGAGCTCAGGAAGCTCGCATCGCAGTAAGCCGCCGTTACGCGGTCATTTTTCGCCGTTCGCCTTCGCGAAAACACCGATCCAAAGCGCGATCGAAAGGATGATCACCACCGCGAACTGCGCGTTAAACGATTCAAACGCCACGTGCGTCGCCACAGCGCCACCGTAGTAGGAAATCGCGATGAGTGAGGCGAATAGCCGAGTGGTGCCGACGAGCACGAGCGCTCCGATGACAAGCTTCATAATACCGAACGGCACGGCGAGCTGCTCAATGCCCCAATCCTCGAGCAGCGGATCGAGCGTTCCGAAAAACGTCCCGATCGCTGAAAGAATCGTTAACGCTCCGATCGCGATGAGCGTGTAGTTACCTACTTTCTCGAAATCAATAACCATACTAATCTCCCATTACTCTGAACCTTTGCCTTGCAAGAGCCTCATTCTCACGAATTCCGCGTGCAGTATCAAGGTTAAAATCCGCCTGTAAAAGAAATCGCGCAATCTTTACTGTCACAACCCGAAGCGGTGACGCCTGCCGAGCGCGTTACCGTGCGTCGTCGCTCATTTGATGAAACCGCCCGCCGGATCGCCGAATGATTTCCCGGGTAAGTCCCGGCGCGAGCCGATTGCACGCGCGAAGGAGCTTCCCCTTGGCGGTCAGCGTGACCTCGTTTCTTCGCTTCACCACCGTGTGCACGACCGCGGCGGCGAGGTCACGCTGGGTCATATCGTAGGGTCGGTGGACGCGGATCGGCCGCCCATCGGGGCCGAAAACGGATTTCTGCGCGTCGTTCTCGGTGTAACCGGCGTAGATAATTCCGATATGAACGCCGTCGTGCGCGAGTTCGGCGCGAAGCGATTCGCTTAACGCGGTAAGCCCCATCTTGGCTGCCGAATAGATTGATATTCCGGGAAACCCGCGCATGCCCGAAACACTGGACATAAAAACAATGCTTCCCCGCGCGGCGATTATCATCGGAAGAAGCGTCTGTGTAACGATCGATGCTCCGACCAGATTCGTCCGCATTACCGCTTTGAATACCGCCGGCGAAATCTCGGCGAAGCGGCCGCGCATGGAAGCGCCGGCGTTGTTTATAAGCACGTCGCATCCACCGAGCGCCTCGGCGGTGTCGCGCAGCCGCTCGGCGGTCGCTGTGTCGGCGATATCGCCTGCTACGCTTCGAACCGTAGCGGATGTACGCGCCACGAGCATCGAAGCGACCTCCTCGAGCGCCGCCGCGTCGCGGCCGTGGAGAACCACCGTAGCGCCTGATTCCGCGAACGCGAGCGCGGTCTCCCGGCCGATTCCGCGGGACGAACCGGTGACGACGACTGTTTTCCCGGTGAATGTTCCCATACGCTACCGCGCCCCCTCGAAGATGAGATGCATGCTTTGAATCGCGTCGGCACTCTCGGCGATACGACGCGTCGCTCTCAAAAGGAGTTTTCTTCCGCTCGCGCCGTCGCGCAGACCGGCAAGCCCTGCCTCGGGAATGAGAACACCCCGGTGTCGGGTTTTTTGCGACGGCACGTCGACGCTTCCGACATCGATCGACACGGTAGCCGGTACGACCTGCGCACCGGATTGCAGCGTGCGTCGGAGGCTCTCGATATCGCTCATGAGAACCGAAGAGGATCTCTCGCGATCCGCGACAGCCGCTATCACGACAGCAGCGGCGCGTGTGGGGGCATCGACCGAAGCGTCGCCGAGCGCCGCACCCGGCGGAGCCGCAGCGGCCGACGAGCTGCGCTCAAGCGCCGCGTTGATCTCGCTCGGAACCCGTGCGCCGGGAACGATCCACACCGAGGAGAACTCGAGGTGGGAACGGACGAGCAGTGCATACGCACACAGTACCGACGTTTCCTCAGCGGACAGGGTCCCGCCGGGTTCGAACACAACGAGGCTCCCTTCGGGAACTCCGTCGCGAACCCTCGAAAGCGCTTCCTCATCCACGGTCACGCTTCCGGCTCGCCTGCGAAGCTCTCTGCCTAAGCGGCGAAGCGTGTTGCGCTCGGATGCGGTGCGCGTAATCTCGCGGTAGAGCGCCCCGAAGCGCCGGCCTCCGATCAGAAGCGACTGCCGGTTTCCTCGTAGCAGGTGCCGATATACGCCCCGGCACACGGTGTTGAGGTATGACCGCGTGGAATCTCGTTCGAACGGCCATTCGAGGCTCGTGCGGAAGTCGAAACTGTTCAAGGTGAAGTAGCGAAAGGCGTGATTCACATACTGAACCTGCTTTCGCGCGAGCTTGGCCTTTGCCGCCGACATGGGTACTCGCCTCGAGCCGAGCCCCCGCGTATGCTCGAGGTAATCGGCGAGTGCGAAGCGTCCGTTCGCCGGTCCGATGTATCGAAGCCGGGGGCTCTGATCGACCGGATAGGTTCTAAAGAACGCGAGAATCTCATCGCGGGCCTCGGCGATCGAAGGACTGTTCTCGATACCGGCCACGGAGTTGCGGATTCTAAGGCCTTGATTGCCGAAATCGGTGGGGCGTTCGAACAGTTCGCCTAAGATATGTATCGCCACCACGTCGCAGGGAACAAGATCCATTACCGTTTCGAGGTGAGCGACGATCGCGCGAAGGTACCCCGCACCGATGAGCGCGACGAACGCAGCGAAGGCGGCCCGGCTGTCGAGCCAGCCGGGATGCGGATAATGCCGGCACGCGGAGATAATACTCGGTCGCACGATGGTAATCGGGAGATCCGGGAATCGCGAAGCGATAAGGTGCTCGGAAAGACACTTCGTGAGCGTATAGCTGTTAGGGTGGCCGGTCACGCGGGTCAGCTCTTCGGTCGTAACGCGTCCCGACCGAATACGCTCGAGGAGCTCCTCGGGGTTCCATGGCAGCGCAGCGAGCGTTTCGCGGATCGGAACTCCGCCGGCGTTCGGGGAGACGTACGCGGTGGATACGCTTACGATCGAAACAAGGCGTTCGCACGCGCGCGCGAGGTCGAGAAGGTTCAGCGTCGTGTCCGTATTAGCCTTCGCGGCTTCCTCGATTGAAAGATCAAAGTCGATCGACGCGGCGCAATGGACAATTCTTGTTACCCCTTGGGTGATCTGCCTGCGATCGTCGGGGTCGAGACCGCAGTTCTCGCTCGCGAGATTTCCATTGACCGCACGAACGCGCTCAAAACGCTTCTCGGGCAGGCCGGAAAAACACGCCGATTTTCGAAGCTGTTCGAGCCTGTCACCCGCGGTACGGTGGCCCTTCGCCCTGACGAGAAGGACTACCTCCGCCTGCTCGTGCGTGCGCAGCAACTCCTCGAGAACCACCTTGCCGAGAAAACCGGTGGCGCCGGTTAGAAGCACACATTCCTGGTTCATGGCGACGGTTTCCGCCGAGCCCCGATACCCTGATTCGAGACTCCGAACACACCGTGTGGGTCGAAAGCCGAGACCAGCCGGTTAATCGTGGTTCTCGAAGCAGGCGAATGAATCCTGTCGACAAAGGACTCGCGAATTTTCCCGATTCCGTGATGATGCGAGAGGGTCCCCCCGGCGTTCAGAATCTCATCGCGGGCGGCGCGTTCGAGCTGTGAAAACGTTTCGCTCGGATTGTCCACGCCCTTGTAATAGATTGCGAGATAAAAGTAGACACACACCCCGGTCGGATACACCTGGGTGACCCGGCCGGTAATAAACGGTTTCCCCGGAAGATTCCTCGCGGCGTGCTCGTCGAACACGCGCTGTTTTACGCGCTCGAAGAGGGCGCGAACGTCGGTCCACGACACCGATGTTTCGAACGACTCGGCAAGCACGTAGTGTCGCATTACGAAGTCGCGAATATAGGCAATCGCGAAGGTCATCGCGTAGCCGCGTTTACCGTTCTCCGCTCCCGACTGAAAACCGCGGTGACGCTTCGCAATGCGCTTCACGGTCCGCCGCTGCTCGCGAACCTCGCGCCGGGTCCCCTCATAGACGAGCGTGAGGGCGACCATCGAGTTCGGGTCGTATCCGTACACGCCGGTCACCAGGCGTTTCTGAAGCCTGCTTACGAGCGCCGCGACCCCGGTGCGCTCGGGCTTGAGCGTCCGGCTCAGCTGGAACTGAAGGTTATCCACCAGCCGAACGCTCGCCGGTACGTTCCCGTGTCGTGTGAGCTCCTCGACGAAGGAAACGCCCTCGCCGAAGCTGTGAAAGAGAAACGAGTCGAACGTCTGCTCCTCGGGAAGCGGAAAAAGCGTTACAACGGCGCTTGTAATAAGCGCCACCTCGCCCTCCGAGCCGAACAGCAGCTGCCTCGGGTCGATGCCAACGCTCTCGCGAGGGCCCACGCACATTCGCTCGAGCCGCCCGTCGCTCGTGACAGCCTGAACGTCGAGCACAATATCTTCAATATTCCCGTAGCGGTTCTTTTTCATCCCGCTCGCGTTGGTTGCAATCCAGCCCCCGAGCGTGGAGAACTCTATGCTGTCGGGTTCGTGTCCGATAGAATAGCCGTAGGGCGCGAGCGCCTCTTCGATATGCCGGCCACGGGCGCCGGCCTCTATGCAGGCGGTGCGGTTCCTCGGGTCGATCCACCGGATGCGGTGCATACGTTTTAAGTCGACCGATACGATCGTTCGGGCCTCGTCGGCCGGACAGCGCAGCGCTTCCGAGACGTTCGTTCCTCCGCCGTAGGGAATGATCACCGCGCCGTGTGCAACCGCCGCGCGCACCAGCTGCTGCGCCTCGTCCTCATCCTTCGGGTACACGACCAGATCGGGGACGCGAGCGATCGACCCGTAGCGGATGGCCCACATATCCTCCTGGGTATGTCCGTGGCCGTGGCGCAGACGGACTTCGTCACTCGAGTCAATCTGGTCGGCGGAGAGGATTGTGTTCAATTCGTGCATCAGGTCGATGTTTTCAACCGGCTCGGGGACGCTCGGCGGATACCGCGGCTCGTGAACGTCGAACGGGTCGACATCGATCTCGATAATTCCGCTCATCCACGGAATAAGGCGGGGAAGCACGGCGCCGGAAAGCGGATACCGACTCCCGGCCATACTTACATGACCTTCCTCGGTAATCCGAAAGCCCGAATCGGCGAAGCCCCACGCGTCGAGCGCCTCCTTACCATCGTGGTCGGGATGCGGCGTCTCGGGTACGATGCGGCCCTCGGTCGAAGCCATCGAAGCGTTCGGTCCTCTCTCGTCGCTGTTTGCACTCACGAAGTGGAGGCTAGATTACCGCATATCCCTGAGTCAAGCTTCACGGCGCGATATGTATGCCTTCGCGCGTGCATTTGACGGCGGCAATGCGGTTTGCTTGCCGGAGCGCGTCGGCGGGCGTCCCGCCTTCGGCGAGCGTGGCGATGCCCACCGAGAGAATGCGCTGCATTGTGCCTCGAGTATAACCCCATTTACCCGTCTGGCGCTCGTCGGTCCTCGGCGATAATCCCGTAGTGGATGAGGTCCTCGTAGCGCCCGCGGCTGAACGCGTGCGACCGCAGACAACCTTCGCGCCGCATACCGAGCTTCGTCATAACTCTGCCGGAAGCCGGATTGCGAGGAACGTGCGTTGCATACACCCGGTTCAACCCGAGATTCTCGAAGGCAAAGCGAAGTACCGCTCCGGCCGCCTCGGTCGCGATTCCCTGACCCCAATACGGGACGCCGATCCAGTAGCCGAGCTCGCCGCGAGCATGCGCGTTCTCGATCCGAAGCCCGACTGCACCGATCACCTCCCGCTCGTGCGGGTCGGTAACCGCGAAGGTTGCCTCGACACCCTCGCTCCACTTCGGCGCGTGGGTGTCAATCCACTCCTCGGCCATGCCGTCCTCGTAGGGATGCGGAATATGAAGCGTCGTATCGGCGATTCGCCAATCGCCGCAGAGCTCCTTGACCCGCCCGGCATCCGAGAGGTGAAACGGGCGAAGCTCGAATCGCCTGGTCTTCAGTGTCGGTTGGTTTGCCACGCGCAAACTCCTTTACGTCTCGAGCTGCGCCAGCGCCTTCTCGTGAATCTCGACATCCCGAGAGCCGAAAAGCACCATACGTACAAGCCCAACCGTTTTGAGTTTCGCCGCTTCTTCGGCGATTGTCTTCAGGGCCACGGCAGCGGCCTCTTCCATCGGATAGCCGAACGCCCCGGTCGAAAGCGCCGGAAATCCGACCGACGTGAGCCCTGCCTCCTCGGCGCGCGCGAGCGAATTGCGATACGCCTCGGAAAGCAGCGTATCCGACGGGTTGTCGGCGCCGTAGACCGGCCCGAGCGCGTGGATCACATATTTGTTCGGAAGCTTGCAGGCCGATGTTATCACCGCCTCGCCGGGTCTGATCGGCGCGAGCGGCCGGCAAATCTCGTCGAGCTCAGGCCCCGCGGCACGGTGAATCGCGCCGGCAACTCCACCGCCGGGATGAAGCTGCGCGTTCGCCGCGTTGACCACCGCATCGAGGTCGGGCTGACTGGTAATATCGCCCTTCACACACTCTATTGTCACCCCGGAGATCGTTTTGCTTTGCATAGCATAGCCTCCACCCCTACGGTAACCGGTGTCTCCCGCTTCGTGCAAATGCGCGATACAGTAACTTGACAGTCGCACGTAAAGGCCGTAGTACAAGTATTGGGAGAATACCGTGAAAAAATCCGACCGCTGGGCGCTCGTTATACCATCGATCATGGTTGGACTTGTACTGCTTCTCAACGTTATTCCCGCGTGGCGGTCGCTCGATTATCTGGTCTACGACTGGCTTCTCTACGCTCGTCCCGAAATAGAGGAGGATGAGCGCTTCCTGATCGTTGAGGTAGATGACGCTTCGATCGCCCGCGTGGGCAACTGGCCGTGGAGTCGCGATATTCTTGCCGACGGGCTGTGGCGGATGCGCGAGTTCGGCGCCGACCGGGCTGTCTTCGATATCGAGTACATGGATACGAGCCCCTCGGGTGTCAACCGTACGATCCTCGAGGAGCAGCTTCCCGGCGAGGTTTCGCGGGGGTTCGGCGACGTGCTCGGCAACTCGCTCGATCTTATAGCGGCGGTTTCCGACGGGCGAGTTCCGGCCGAGGAGGCGCTCGAGTTTGAGGGGCAGCTTCGCGAGCAGGCAGCCGCGCGCGAGGAGTCGCTTCTCGATCGCATGGCGGAGATCGCACGCGATAACGACGAGTATATGGCGCGCGCGGCGGAGGTTTTCGGAGACGCCTACTACACCATTACGCTGCTTTCCGAGCCCACGCAGATAGCCCCGACAACGGCCGAAGATCTGGAGTTTGCCAAAGAACAGTACGCGGTCGGCGACGCGCCGGACCTGCATCCGCTCGAGCGCGCGCAGCGAATCCAGCCGGTTATCCGCCCTATCGGCCGGCGTGCGGCGGGGGCAGGCTTTACGAATATACACGTGGACTCCGACGGCGTGCGTCGCCGCATTAATCTGCTCGCCGAGTACGACGGTACGCTCTTCGGACAGCTCGCGTTCGTTCCCCTCTGGGACCTGCTCGGGAGGCCGGATATTGAGATCGATGGTTCTACGGTCGTTCTCCGCGACGCCCTTCATCCGGAGGAGGAAACTCCCGACGATATCCGCATTCCCCTCTCCACCGGGGGCCGGTTCGTGATCAACTGGCCGCGAAAGACCTTCCGCGAGAGTTTCCGCCACACCAGTTTCGCCCGCGTCCTGCGATACAACGAGCTCGGCGAGGCGCTCGCCGAGAACCTCGAGCTCATGAACAGCGCCGGATACTTCGGATTTTACGATGGGACTTCGCCGCTCGACTACGAACGCTACGCGAGCGATCTCAGGCGCGACGTCATGGCCGGGGATGCCTCGGCCGACCGTCTCGAGGAGTACCGCGAGGTGCGCGAGGCGTACTACGACGAGCTCGGAAACCTTTTGTCCGGCGATACCGAAACCGCTGTGCTCGACCGTGTCGGCGAGTTCATCGACGGCACCGAAGACGAGGACGAGCGCGCCGAGTACGAGGCGATTGCCGCGGACGCTCGCGATCTTTTCGCTGCGACACAAGACGTGTACGATTCGGCCACCGAATTGCGCGGTGAGCTTGCATCGACCTACGAAGATTCCTTCGCGATTATCGGGCAAACCGGCGTGGGTACCGTCGATATTGGGGTTAACCCGTTCGAGGGCCAGTACTTTAATGTCGGAACGCACGCGGCGGTGCCGAATACAATTCTGCAGGAGGAGTTTCTCCGCGAACTTCCGCGCTGGGTCTCGCTTGTTGTTGCGCTCGTCATGGGGCTGACCGTGGCGTTGTGGACCGCACGGCTCGACACCAAGAAAAGCATTCTCGTAGGCATTCTCGCGCTTGTTCTCGCGGCGGCCGGCGGCTCTGCGCTGTTCATTGTCACCGGAGTATTTCTCCCGCTTGGCACGCCGTTAACCGCAATTGCGCTTGCCTTCGTCGCTTCGAGCGTTGTCTCGTCGCTTCGCAACTCCGCCGAGCGGGCGTTCCTTCGAAACGCGTTTTCGAGGTATCTGTCGGCCGATGTTATCGGACAGATCATAGACGACCCGTCAAAGCTCTCCCTCGGTGGCGACAAGAAGTACCTGACCGCCATGTTCACCGATGTTCAGGGATTCTCGACGATAAGCGAAAAGCTCGACCCGAGCGACCTCGTTCGGCTACTCAACGCCTACCTGACCGCGATGAGCGATATAGTGCTCGACGTCCGTGGCACGATCGACAAGTACGAAGGCGACGCGATTATCGCCTTTTTCGGCGCCCCGGTGGATGACCCCGATCACGCGATGAACGCGTGTCGCTCTGCGGTGCGGATGAAGCGGGTGGAACTCGAGCTCAACGAGCGGTTTCTCGCCGAAAACCTGACACCGAGCCCACTTGCCACACGCATAGGTATCAACACCGGCGACATGGTCGTCGGGAACATGGGAACCGAGCGCAAGATGGACTACACGGTCATGGGACACGCGGTAAACCTTGCCGCGCGCCTCGAGGGCGTGAACAAACAGTACGGTTCGTATATTCTCGTCAGCGAAGCGACGCGAATGGAGTGCGGCGACGAGTTCGTGTTTCGCGCGTTCGACAGGGTCAGGGTTGTCGGAGTTACAGAGCCGGTGCAGCTCTACGAGCTTCTCGACGAGCGCTCGAGCGTATCAGCCGATCTTCTCGAGCGAGTCGATGAGTTTCACTCCGCGCTCGACCTGTTCAGGGCGCAGAAGTTCGTGGCTGCCGAGAAACTCTTTTCCGATATCGCGAACCGGGCGCCATCGGATGCGCCGGCGAAGACCTACGCCGAGCGCTGCCGTAAACTCGCGAAGAACCCGCCGTCGGCATCGTGGGACGGGGTGTACAGTCTCACGCAGAAGTAGGCGGCGCCGCCCCCGGGTGTGGGCCGCTGCGCGCGGGGCTCGGGAGCGCGAATCGACCGCGCGGCAAGCGTGCCGCAAGCGGCGTCGATTTGATCCGGGACGCAGGCGGTTGAAAATATCGACCTATACAATATGAACTCAGACGAGACATCCGAAACGAAGAGGTACGGGGCTGAAGGAGGACCGATATGAAACGATTCGTACTTACCGCCTTTCTTCTGGTGTTTGCCTCCGGCTTTGCGTCGGCGGGTGGACAGCAGGAGGGCGAACGGGTTCGCGTCGGCGGACAGACGATCAACGAATCGATTGTACTCGCGCACATCGCTGAAGTCATGATAAGCGAACACACCGATCTCGACACCACGATTAACACCGAGTTTAGCGGTTCATCGGTAATGCATCAGGCTATGGCCGGCGACGAGCTCGATGTTTACCCTTCCTGGACCGGCACACAGCTATCGGGCATTCTGCGCTACGAAGGCGAGAATCTTCCGGGCACCGAGGCCTACGAAACGGTCAAGAGCGGTTTCGAAGAGGAGTTCAACATGACCTGGAGCGAGCCGCTCGGGTTCAACAACACCTACGTTCACGCGGTGCCGCGCGAGACGGCCGAGGAACACGGTCTTGAAAAAGACAGCGACCTCGCCGGTGTCGCTTCCAACTGGGCTGTCGCCGCCGAGGAGAACTACAACATCCGACCCGATGCCTATCCCGGCTGGAGCGAGCACTACGACATTGAATACGGTGACCTCGTTACCATGCAGCACAGCCTGATCTACCAGGCGATAGAGGAGGGTGAGGTCGATGCGATCGTCGCGTTCGCGACTGATGCGCGCATCGCCCAATTCGATCTCGTTACCCTCGAGGATGACCTCGAGTACTTTCCCGACTACTCCGGGGCGTTTATACTGAGAGGCGAATTCCTCGACGAGCACCCGGAGGTACTCGAGGTGCTCAATCGTCTCGGCGACCGAATCGACGACCGGACGATGAGGGAACTAAACCGCCGCTACGACGCGGGTGAAGAGCCGGAGGATGTTGCGCGCGACTTTCTCACGGACGCCGACTTGATTTAAGGGGGTACCCGCTGTAGCCGGCGGCGTACGTCCCTGAGCTTTGCCCGCGTGTACCGCGTGGTCTTCATCTGCTATAATAAAAAAGCGCCGCGCGCGATCGAGGACACCATAGCGCAACTCAATCAACTCGGCTACCTGAGGAGGCTCATGCAATGTCGACCTTTACAGCATCAGACGGAGCAACGCTGCACTACGAGGACAAGGGATCAGGCACCCCTATCGTGCTGCTGCCGGGATGGGGCTGTAGCCCGGCGTTTTTTGTCCGAAACATCGAACCTCTGTCCGCGCAGGCGCGCGTTATTGCCCTCGCCTTTCGCGGTCACGGAGAATCCGAAAACGTTGAGTGGGGGCATCGCATATCCCGATACGCGGCGGACCTTCGCGATCTTATCACCCACCTCGGCCTCGAAGGCGTGACCGCAGTGGGGTGGTCGATGGGCGCGTCGGTGATCTGGAGCCATTTCGAGCTCTTCGGCGATACCTGCATCTCTCGCATGGTCCTCGTCGATCAGTCGCCGCGACAGTACGCGGTGCCCGGTGGACAGGAGTGGCAGGGCATACAGGTGGGCTGCTACGACGCCGAATCCCTCGCCGTCGTACGCACTACACTCGCAACGAACTCACGTGCTTCCGCCGAGGGGATCGTCGCCGCGTGCTTCCCGGAGGGCCTCGCACCGTCGGCAGAGGAGGTCGCGTTCTTTGCGGATGAAATCGAAAAGTGCCCGTGGTGGGTCAGAGCCGACATCATGAGCGACCACACCAATCTCGACTGGCGCGATCTCATGCCCCGGATCACCATCCCCGCAATGGTGATGATCGGTGAGAAGAGCGTCATCTGGGGTGCCGGCGGTGCGGCGTACCCCGCCGAACACATTCCCGGCGCTCGCGCCGAGCGCTTTGCCGAAAGCGGCCACATGCCGTTCTACCACGAGGCCGAAAAGTTCAACCGCCTGGTTGCCGAGTTCGCTTCCGGGTAATGCCCCCGAGCCATTATCAGGGAAGCGAACCGGTCAACAAAGCATCCGAGTGAATGAACCGTGTAGGGTCGTCTTACCTGGGGCGATCCCAACATCAACTCGCGCCTGCAATCCACGTCCCGCTTCAGCGGGTTAACGAAGAACTTGTGAGTTTCCCCAGCCTCGAAACATCGCGCAGTCACCCGGAAAACCTGTGTCGGATAGCCGCCAAACCTTCGTGCGGGTCAGAGCTCCGATTCCGACTGAGGCATTGCCCCGTTGCTCGGTTCGGTCCTGATCGGCTCGGTCGCGGACTCGTAGGCGGCAATCCGCTGTTCCATCGCCTGCATCTGCACGGAAGCGAGCAGGAAAGACAGCGTCGATTCAGCACCCATGTTGCGGTTCAGCCGGTGTACGCCTATTCCGTCGAAACAGCCGCCGGTAGCCGGGTGGTAGACCGAAC
>JBKGYS010000011.1:0-29829 GCA_046545955.1 Spirochaetales bacterium
TCGCTGTCGTCGAAGGGCGTTCGCGGATTGTTCGGCTGAACTTCTATCGGAGAAAACTCTTCGGTTTCGCGGGTAAATTTTCCGTAGTCCAAGTCTATATCGATGTTCGCTACGCGGACTCGGTCGCTGCCCCAGATACCTTCAAGAGCGCTTCGGATCGACTCTATGTATTGTACCTCGAGTTCGCGCTTTACATCCAGTTCGCGACGCCGTACCTCGAGCTCGTCGAACTCCTCGAGCGACTCGAAATCGTTGAGCACCACACCGGAGGGGTCGTTTATGGTGATGTTTTCCCGATCGAGCCCCTCGACTGCGAACATAACGAGCCGCTCGATTCCCTCGATTTTGTCGCGTTCCTCTTGAAGATCGCTGCCCGGTGTGGGCTGGATTACGATGCTCGCGCGAACCTCGTTCTGGTCTTCGGAGAATAGCGCGTCATCGGGAAGCACCAGATTTACACTCGCCGAATCCACTTCCTCGAGCGCGGCAATGTGCTGTTCTACCGCTCGGGTAATCGATCGCTGCAGATTCACGTCACGTTCGAAGTCGGTCTGAGTCCAGCGCTCGACGTCGAACAGTTCCCAGGGGTCGGTCTCCGGTGGAACAATATCTTCACGGGTAAGAATGCCACGCATCCGTCGCGCCGTTCGCTCGTCGTCGACGAGAATACGGCTATCGCCGGTTACCGTGTAGCTTACTCCTTCCTCATCAAGGCGATAGGTAATATCGTCGAGATACTCTTCATCGGTAACAGGGCCCCCGAGGAGCTCTACACGACTCGGTGTTGCACTGAAACTGACAAGCGTTACGATTCCTGCAACGGCCGCGACACTCAGCCCGACAAAAATGCCTTTCTGAGTCGCACTCCACCCCGACCAGAGCCCGGCCAGCTGCCGCCGTACTCGCTGCAACCACTCTAACATGTCCCCTCCCATGGGTCGTTTCCGGACAATTGCGCGTCACATGCGGCCGAACGGTTGTCCGCACATCACGCGCCTGTCACCTGACCCCAGGCCCCCGTATTGACGACGAGAACCTGTCTCAAGGCCGATCGATGGACTCGGCCATTACTACCAGCCTGTTATCAGCGCAGGTTGGTAATTTCCTGGTAGCCCTGTACCACTCGGTCCACGACGTTTCGCGTCAGATTCAGCGCAAGGCTGGCCTTATTCGCGGCAATCGTGACCTCATGCGGTTCAACGCTTTCAGGATCGACTACGGCCTGCGTACTCAGACTCTCGTGAGTACGTTCGAGGTTGCTTACTTCATTCAGACCGTCAAGCAGCATCGACCCGAAATCCTGCCGATCCGTGGAGCCCGCTCCCACAGGCTCGGTCGGCATACCTCTAACGCTCAACGGCTCCGGTCCGGCGAAGTGTCCACTGTTTGTCACCGCGAGGTTGAACATGTCACCACCGGCCTGAATGCTATCCATCATACCCGTCACTCCTCATACTGCCACTTACCCGCGACCAATTTCGAGAGCACTCTGAAACATGCTGCGAGCGCCGTCTACGACTCTGGTGTTCGCCTCGTAACTTCGTGCCGCCGAGATTAGATCGACCATTTCGTCGACTACATTTACGTTCGGCATTTCCACGTACCCCTCGCGTTCTCCATCCTGAATCGCGTCAGGATGGGTCGGGTCGTACACCATGCGCGGCTCCGAGTCGGTATCCTTTTCAATACCGACAAGACGCACGCCGTCAGCCGACCCCGCCTCCCCGCTGTCGAGCGCCTGCGGAAGAAAGGACGACCGCCATACCGGCTGCTGACTTTCACTTCGCGGAGCAAAAATGGCACGGCTTCGTCGAAACGGGCCGCCTTCGGTCGTACGGGTAGTGTTCGCGTTCGCGATATTGTCGGCGATCACATCCTGGCGGGTCCGCTGTGCCGTGAGGCCCGACGAGGCAACATCAATGCTCGAAAAAAGTCCCATACTCGCCTGCCTTTCTCCTACCTCAGTACGATATTCATGCGGTTGAACTGCTCTCCGACATTCCGCGTCATGAGCTGATAGCTGAGCATATTCTTCAGCATGTTCTGGGCCTCGACCTCGGCGTCGACGTTGTTACCGTTATTCTTCGCTGTGGTCTCCCAGTCGACGACACGACGCGGCTCGACGCTTCGATAGTCGGTCGGCCGCTCGAACGGCATATGCTGTTCGTCGGTGATAGCTTCGCGAAATGCAGGCTCTCTCCCTTCGCTCTCGAGCGCCCGCCTCAAGCCGCTTTCGAAGTTAATGAACCTGCGCTTGAATCCGGGCGTATCGGCGTTTGCGATATTGTCTGCGATGACATTCTGACGTTCGAGACTCACGTTCATAGAACGAGATAGAATGTCGATGTTTCTGCCCCACGAAGTTTCTGCAAACATGTATTTCTCCCACACTCCCTTACCTGTAAGAATCGGTTAAAGAATGTATCTGCTTAAGTCCTGGTCTTCCACGACCGTCGATAGCCGATCGCGAACATAGTCGGCTGTAATCTCGAACTTCTTCTTCTCGAGATCAGGAGCCTCAAAACTGATCTCTTCAAGCAGAAGCTCCATGATCGTGTGCAGGCGACGCGCGCCGATGTTTTCGGTCTTGCTGTTAACCTCCGCGGCTATACGGCTGAGCTCCTGAATCGCTTCGTCTTTGAAATCCAGCTCGACGCCCTCTGTCTTTAGAAGCTCCACGTACTGCAGAATCAAGGCATTCTGCGGCTGGGTCAGAATTCGCACAAAATCCTCGGCGCCGAGCGCCTCGAGTTCCACCCGAAGCGGAAAACGCCCCTGCAGCTCCGGAATCAGATCGCTCGGCTTGGATGTGTGAAAGGCGCCCGCCGCGATAAACAGAATGTGGCTGGTATCGATCATTCCGTGCTTTGTGTTCACCTGACTTCCTTCGACAATCGGAAGAATATCGCGCTGAACGCCTTCACGGCTTACATCGACACCGCTTTTGCTTTCCTTTGACGCAATTTTATCGATTTCGTCGATGAAAATAATGCCGAGATTCTCGACGCGATTGCGTGCTATCTCGCTCACGCGGTCCTGATCGACAAGCTTTTCCATCTCGTCCTGCATAATGGTCTCGCGAGCGTTTCGAACCGTAGTGCGCTTTTTCTTCTTTTTTCCGCCGAAGAGGTTGCCAAGGTTCCCGAGATTCAGATCCATCTCCTCGAAGCTCGACCCCTGGAATATCTCAATCGCCGGGAAATTGCTTTTGTTAACCTGAATTTCGACTTCCTTGTCATCGAGTTCACCGTTGCGCAGCCGTTCCCGGAACTTCTCGCGGGTCGCGCTTTGCTGCGGCGTTTCGGACGCTGAAGTATCCTGGGGCTCGGGTTTAAAGCCCGCCTGTTCGGAATCCGGCGCGGCTTGCGGCTTCTTGACCCCGGGGAGCAGCAGATCGAGAAGCTGATCTTCGGTACGCTGCGCGGCCTCCTCGCGCACGTCCTCCTGGAGTTCACTCTTGACCATATTCACCGCATAGCTGACGAGATCGCGTACCATACTCTCCACGTCGCGCCCGACGTATCCCACTTCGGTATACTTGGTAGCTTCAACTTTGATAAACGGGGCACCGGTCAGCTTCGAGAGACGCCGGGCGATCTCGGTCTTACCCACACCCGTAGGGCCCATCATAATAATGTTCTTCGGCGCTATCTCATCCTGAAGCTGCTCGGGCAGCTTGCGCCGACGCATCCGGTTGCGAAGCGCGATCGCGGTGGACTTCTTCGCTTTTTCCTGCCCGATTATGTACCTGTCGAGTTCCGCCACTATCTCGCGCGGCGTCAAATCCTTCATTTCGTGCATGGTGCTCTACAGCTCCTCAACCACTAGGTTCTTATTCGTATAAATACAGATGTCACCGGCTATCTCGAGACTCTTCTCGGCGATCTCGCGCGCGCCGAGCGAGCTCCCGTCGAGGTAGGCTCGCGCGGCGGCGGTGGCATAGCTTCCACCCGACCCGATGGCAAGCACTCCCTGTTCCGGTTCGATAACATCACCGGTACCGGAAATGACAAACATCTTTTCCCGGTCGGCGACCAGAAGCAGCGCCTCGAGCCTACGCAACGCCCGATCGGTACGCCATTCTTTCGCCAGCTCAACGGCCGACCGCATCAGGTCGCCGGAATACTCTTTGATCTTCGCCTCAAACCGTTCGAAAAGAGTGAATGCATCGGCGGTCGCCCCTGCGAAGCCGACGAGGATCCTGCCCTCGTAGATCGTACGCACTTTTCTCGCGTTGCCTTTCATCACCGTTTCGCCGAGCGTTACCTGTCCGTCCGCGGCCATAGCGACCTTCCCGTCCCGAGCAACCGCGCAGACTGTTGTACTTCGCACCTTCATATATCTTCCTTTTGCTCCTGCTCTTCTTCCTGACTCTCACTGTTTCGGACATGCTTACCCCTCGAGGAATCATGCCCGGTTCCGCCCGCGTGCGGGTGAGCCCGTTCGTACACACGCTTAAGCGCTCCCATTCCTACGTGCGTATAAAGCTGTGTAGTCGACGGACTCGCATGACCGAGCATTTCCTGAACTACACGAATATCCGCGCCCCCGTCTAAAACGTGTGTGGCGAAGCTATGGCGTAAGGTATGAGGGGTCACCCTGTTTTCCAGCCCGGCTTCGCGCGCACGCTCCTCCACTATGCCGAAGACACCGCGTGTACTCAATGCCCCGCCTTTCGCATTAATAAAAAGCGCCGTAGTTGCCTGCTTGCCGGTTCGCCGCAGTAACGCCTCCCTGTACGGCAAATAGGCGGCGATCGCCCGCATGGCGTACGGACCAATAAACACGACGCGTTCCCGACGTCCTTTGCCGCGCACAACCATTCGCCCGCGGTTCTGATCGAAGTCGCCAAGGCGCAGGCCGCATAGCTCTCCGACCCGACAGCCGGTAGAATAAAGCGTTTCAAGAATAGCCCGATCGCGGACCGCCTTGAAACCGTCGCCCGAAATATCGAGCAGCCGGCGAACATCGTCGGAAAAGAGCACACCCGGGAGGGTGGACTCGCGTTTCGGCGAACGTACCGCCTCGGCGGGATGGTCGTCGCGCAGCCCGGCGCGCACTTGCCGGCGCAGCAGTTGCCTCAGGGCGCTCAAACCCCGAGCAACCGATCGGGCCGCATCCCCGTGCCGCGTTCGAGCGGCAATCCACGCCCGTACGAGCTCCTGGTCAACAGGCTCGTCGAGAAGGTCGTTTTCGGCCCGCCAGCGAAGAAAAGCCGCGAGGTCCGACGCGTACGCACGAATCGTTTCTTCACTCACCGCGCGCACACTCCGCAGGTACGAGAGAAACTCCTCTATCTCGTGTTCGTTCACTTCCACAGCGCTGTCGTACGCCGCACCTGTCTTACGTGCCATACGCAGGCTCCTTCTCCCGGAGTCCGAGCTCCCGGTCAAGCCGTCGTGCGAGCAGCGCGGCGACGTCTGATGTATGAGCGGATTTTCCCGAACCACCCCCGGACACTGCCGGTTGCTCATCCTCGGCTCGGGGGCCTTCGGCAAACTCCGGCGCAATCCCCGGCAGATCACCGCAGCAGGAAATGACCGGCGCACCGTCGCCGGCGAGAGCTCGTGTGCCGTCGTTCTGTTCACCGTCGCGCACGCCGACAGCGTGAACGACGAGATCGCGCCCACAATCGAGCGCGTATTCAGCGGTAATCAGCGCCCCGGACCGGCGCGGCGCCTGTATAATCGCAACCCACCGTGCGAGCCCGGCGATGATCCGATTCCGCTCGGGGAAGTGATGCCGCAACGCGGGAAAGCCTGGTGGGTACTCGCTGAGCAAGCCACCGCCGGAGTCGATCATTCGAGCCGCGAGGGTCCTGTGCGCGGCCGGATACACCGAGTCGATCCCGCAGCCGAGAATCGCGAATGTCGGTACACGGCAATCTACTGCCCCTCGATGTGCCGCCGAATCTACCCCGGCGGCGAGTCCGCTTATAAGCGGGATAGCGTTCTTTCCGGCATCGAAGCCGAGTCGCCACGCGGCGTTGAGCGCCTCGTTGTCGGCCGAACGCGTCCCTACCGCGGCGAGCGCGGGCTTGTCCGGATCAGGAGCACGGCCCCGAACGAACACCATAAACGGCGGATCCCATGTTTCGCGAAGCAGAGGCGGATACCCGGCTTCCCAAACGCCCACGGGACGAATGTCGAGCGCCCGACAGATACGGTAATCCCGTTCGGCTGCGTCGAGCGACTCTCTTGACGACCATGAACGGAACGAAAGCGGCCGTTTGGAGCATACCGCGAGGTCGTCGAGTGAAAAACGGGAATATTCATCCGGCGTACGCACGGCCTCGAACACGCGTTCCTTCTCGCGGGATTTGAGACCGAACGCCCGGTGGATCGCCAGCGCCAGTATGAGTCGCTCTTCGTTCACTGTCTCTCCTCCAGCTCGCGACGCATGCGCATCGCTTCCTCGCGAAACTCTTCGTCGTCGGTCTCTTCGATAACCCGGTCGTATTCGCGAAGCGCTTCGTCTATGCGCCCTTGCGCTGCATAGATATAGGCGCTCACCGCCCGGGCGCGCGAGTCCTGCCCGCGCCAATCGAGCACTCTGTCTACGTACGTTCGAGCCTCGTCGGGGCGGTCCAACTCATAGGCGTACAGGATCGCGAGTCCGTACGCCGCCGCCGGGTACCGGGACCGAAGCTCGAGAGCCCTGAGATACGCACGTTCGGCTTGCTCCAGCCGGGCGGTTCGCTCCTCCTCATCGAGGGCTCCGCCGGCGTGATTGCCGGCAGCTACACCGGTGTAATAGTAAATCGTTGCGTTGCCGGAATCTATCTCCGCGGCGGCCTCGAATTGTTCGACCGCCGCACCGTACATCTCCTCTTCGAGATAGCGCATACCAAGGGCTCGGTGCGCTGAGCGGAGATCACGCATGGCCTCGAAGTGATCGTCGACAGTCTCCCTAAGCGCGGCGACATCCTCCTCGAGCTCCTCGATAGTTGCCTCCGACGCCTCGTCATACTCTTCGGGGGGGTCCTCGGTACGCAGCAGACGAAGGAGCATGGAGTCGACTCGTTCATTGCACGAGGCAAGCGCAACGGGAAATAATGCGCCGAGCAAAACAACGCGCGAAATCCGCTTTCTCTTTCCGATTCCCATAGCTGCCTCTCCTGCTGCGCCTTCAACCCCTTGGATGGTACCGCGCGTGATCCCTCGCAAGCGCATCCCGGTCGACGTGCGTGTAGATCTGGGTTGTGGAGATGTCCGAGTGCCCGAGCAACTCCTGGACACTGCGAAGATCGGCTCCGCCTTCGAGCAAATGAGTAGCAAAACTGTGCCTGAGCGTATGCACTTTTGCGTCAACGCCCGCTTTCATTGCCAGCTCCCGAAACCGCTTCCACATACCTTTACGGCTCAACCCGGTTCCCCGATTGTTCAAAAAGAGCATTTTCGTTTTCGTCTGCGGGTTGGACAGAACAGGACGCCCGTGTTCGAGATAGGTTTCGAGCGCATCGAGCGCGTATCCGCCTATGGGGACTAAGCGCTCTCGATCGCCTTTGCCACGCACCCGGATCAGGCCTTCGCGCAGATAAATGCTATCCACGCCGAGCTCGACCGCTTCCGAGATTCTCAGCCCGCACGAATAGATAATCTCGAAGAGGCAGCGATCGCGCAAGCCGTGAGGAGTGGATACGTCTATCTCAGCGAGGAGCGCGTCGATCTGTTCAACGCGAAGCACGCCCGGAATTTTGTGTCCTGCCCGAGGAGCCTCGAGCTCGAGGGCGGGGTTGTCACCGCGCACACCATCGAGCATCAGGAAGTGATAGAGCGAACGCAGCCCGGAAACGATTTTGGCGGCTGTGCGGGGATCGACGCCTTCCGAACGGCGGGAAACGAGATAGCCTATCAAATCCGCAGTAGACAACGAGGCGACCTCGACACTCCGCTCGGACGCATACCCGGCGAGCATGCGAGACTCGCGCATATAGGTTTCGACCGTACCCCGGCTCAGGCGCAGCTCAACCGAGAGGTAATCTTCGAATCGGTCGAGGATATCCCGCGACTGCATTATGCACCCTGCCCTTTTCCACCGGCCGCTCGCCGATAGCGCAGCACCGCGGGGACTCCGAGCTCGCCTTCATTCTCGTGTTCCGATTCACTGTCAAAAAGCTCGCCGGAATCCCGCGCTTTCCGGCCGCTGGTCATACTCACCCAGTCCTCGAGACTGATGTACTCGCTCTTTTCCTTCGACTCCTGCTGCGGCGCAGGCTCCGGCGGTCGATCCTCGTCGGCGACAAAGCCCGTTGCAATAACCGTGACCTTCACTTCATCGTCGAGCGCTTCATCGATCGTGGTACCGGCGATAACAAGCGCATCCTCGGCAGCGTTAGAAGTAATAATGTTGAGTACGTCTTCGTACTCGGTGAGTGAAAAATCAGGCCCACCGGTTACGTTTACAAGCAGACCTTTCGAGCCTTCGATATGTGCATCCTCGAGCAAGGGATTATTAATGGCGTTTGTCGCCGCGTCGACCGCACGGTTTTCGCCTTCGCCGTTGCCGATTCCCATGAGCGCATCACCGCGTCCTTTCATTATGGTGCGAACATCGGCAAAGTCGATATTTATGTCACCGGGCATGGTAATAAGGTCGCTGATACCCTGCACGCCCTGGCGCAGAACGTCGTCGGCAATCTGAAGAGCCTGTGTAAACGGGGTTCGTCTGTCGACGATCTTGAGCAAGTGCTGATTGGGGATAGTAATCAGCGTATCGCAGTGGTCGCGGAGCTTGGCGATGCCCTCTTCGGCAAGCCTCGCCTTGTACTTGCCCTCGAGATTGAACGGTCGGGTAACGACGGCGACAGTCAGGATATTCAGCTCGCGGGCGACCTCGGCGATTACCGGAGCGGCGCCGGTACCCGTTCCGCCGCCCATTCCAGCGGTAATAAAGACCATATCCGCACCCTGTACGAGCGTTTTGATTTCTTCCTTATCCTCGTGAGCTGCCTTCTCTCCGATTTCCGGATCGCCGCCCGCGCCGAGACCTCCGGTCAGCTTGCTGCCGAGCGGCATGCGGGTTTCCGCGTGCGCCCGCTGTAACGCCTGCAAGTCGGTGTTCACCGCGATGAACTCCACATTTCGTAGACCTGCAGCGATCATGCGGTTGACCGCGTTGTTTCCGCCACCGCCGACACCGATAACCTTAATGATCGTCGGACTTCCAACGCCGGGATCGAATCCCGAATTTCCGTCTTCAACTATTTCGAACTTCATAAAGCCCCTCCCAAGGCGTTGTCTCTCTCTCGCGATTTGCCGCGACTCGTTTGTATGACTGCCGGAGTTCCGAACATTACCCCGACATCGCCTTCTTCACTGTATTCCTCCGACCTCCCCGTTACTCGAAGAAGTTCTTGAGCCACCTGCCCAACGAAGACAGTATTCCGTCACGCCGCTTTTGCCCCGGCTCGATCGACGATAGGTCCACCTCCTGCATCGCAAACTGAACAAGGCCGATCGCGGTCGCCATATCCGGCTGCTGAAAGTGCTCGTCGAGCCCCTTAACGCCGGTCGGGCGACCTACGCGCGCGGCGCCTCCGAAAATATCCTGAGCAAGGTCCACCGCGCCGGGCAAAAGCGCACCGCCACCGGTCAGCACAACGCCGCCACCGATTGCTCCGAGATACCCCTTCTTTTCGAGTTTGTCCCGGACCATGCGGTAGATCTCTTCCATCCGCGGCTGGATAATCTCGGCGAGACTGCGTCGCTGGATTGACAACGGAGGCCGCCCCCCGACGCCGGGAATTATCACCGGTTCATCGTCTTCGATCAGTTCAATGTAACAACATCCGGCTTCCCGCTTGATTCGCTCGGCGCTTTCGCTCGGCGTTTTCAGCATAATCGATACATCGCTTGTAACCTGCGACCCGCCGAGACCAACGACGCTTGTGTAATACGGTGCGCCCTCCGAATAGACGAGCACATCGGTAGTGCCGCCACCGAGGTCAAGCATCAGAACACCCATCTCTTTCTCGTCCTCGGTGAGGACGGCCCCGGCCGAGGCCAGCCCGTCGAGCACCATCTGCTCGACTTTGAATCCGGCCCGATTTACGCACTTCACCAGATTCTGCGCGCTCGTGACGCTACCGGTAATTATATGCACCTCCGCCTCGAGGCGGACACCGATCATGTCGATGGGATTTCGAATGCCTGCCTGGTCGTCGACGACGTACTCCTGAGGAATAACATGAAGAATCTCACGGTCCATCGGAATTACCACCGCACGGGCAGCATCGATCACGCGGTCAACATCAACCTCAGTAATCTCCCGTCCACGTCCGGTTACCGCTACCACACCCCGGGAGTTCATTCCCTCGATATGTCCTCCGGCGATGCCGGTTACCACACCCGAGACTTCGCGCCCGGCCATCTGCTCGGCCGCTTCGATCGCACCGGCGACGCTCTGAAGGGTACTCTCTATGTTTATGACCACACCGCGGCGAAGACCCGAAGAGGGACTCTGGCCGATACCAAGCACTTCGAGCTCACCGTCGCTGTTGATCTCGGCGATGACCGCGCAGACCTTACTCGTTCCTATGTCCAGTCCGACGATCGTTCCGTCTTCCGCCACGCTAATCAGTCCTCCGCGTCCCTCGTGTATACCACGTCACCGCTTCGCATATCTATCTCATCGACGGACGCGAGCTCTCCGCGCCGATCGAGCGCTTCGACCGCGTGCAGAGCCGCCTCGTATCGCTCGGCCTCTACTCTCGCGGGCATGCGTATCGGCACCGACGCATAGGTCGGGTACACGACTGTCTCGTACTCGCCCGCCCGCCGGACGATACGTATCTCGCTAACGGCTTCAAAGAGATCCGGACTATCGATCCGGAGGTTACCGAGTTCGGCGAACAGCCGGGTAAGCTCATCGGGAAGCCTGTCTCCCGCCTCGAATCCCTCGAGGCGCAATCCCGAGATGACGGGCAAGTCGTATTCATTCGCGCCCAATCCCTTGCGGAACACAACCCCTTCTTCGTCGAGTACCGCCGGGACGCTGCGCCCGTCCTCGCTCAAGTGCGTGACCGCCAGCGGTTTACGGGCGGCGATATCGATAGTCAGTGTATCGGGAAACTCGGTTCGTACGGAGGCTTCAGAGACCTCCGGCACATTCTCCAGCCGCGCAGAGATCGCGTCGGTATCGATATGAAAGTACAGCATTGTCCCACTGAGTCCGGCGATTTCGCGCAGTTCGCTTTGCGGGATAACCGAGTCGCCGCGCAGCCGAATTCGGTTTATGGCGAGGTTTGGAGCGAGTATCGTCTGAAACATGACTTCACCGGCGATGATCGCCGCGGCAGCGACGCTAGCGATGAGTACTACTTTGCGTACTACGCGAATACGGCGGGTACTGCCGGGTGTCCCTTCGGTCTGGTTGCGGGGCTGACTCGCGCTTGCGCTACCGGTGTTTCCGCGCCCGCCGGGCGGCGACCCGTGCGCCGTCGTTCGGCGCGAGCGACTCGACCGGTATTGATTCTTACGCGATACGGTCTCGGCGCCGGCTGAGCGGCTCGCGCGGGATTTTTGCGAGTACCGCGCCGTTTCAACACCGGCGGAACGCCTCGCTCGCAGCCACTGGTACTGCGGCGCGAAGCCTCCGCCCCGAAACGAGCGTACGGCGCCTGTGGTGTCTGCCGCCGAGTGGGAGGTTTGCATTCGTGACCAGAGAATACGGTCAGCCACTGAATCCTCCTCGCTGTGTCTGGTCGCGGGAGACGTTTAAGATCAACCCACAGGCAACAAGCGTCATGAGCGTAGCTGAACCGCCGGAACTGAAGAATGGAAGCGGTAGCCCCGTTGCCGGCACCGCGCCGCCTACAACCGCAATATTGAGCAACGCCTGCCCGAGAATCAGCGTTGTCAGTCCGAAAGCCAGGTAGGAGCGGAAAGAGTCACTCGCGTGCATCGCGATCGAGTATCCGCGCCACGCGAACAGTGCAAACAGTCCGATAACAACAATCACACCAAAGTAACCCGTTTCCTCGGCGACCACGGCGAATATAAAGTCGGACTGTACCTCCGGCAGGCTTCCGAGTTTCTCGGTGCTCATTCCGAGTCCCCTTCCCCAGGCGCCGCCTGCCTTAAGCGCACGCTCGGCGGCGAGAACCTGGTAACCGCTACCGGCAGGGTCGAGCGACGGGTCGATATAAGCGAGCAGTCGATTCACGCGGTGTTCGCGGGTGAGCAGCAGAATCAGCCCAAGGGGACCGGCGGTCAGCAAAAGACCGAAGAAGTAGCGCAGCGGAGCGCCGGCCACGAAAAACATGGCAAGACCGAGAAGAACGGTAAAGACAGCAGTCGAGAAGTCGTTCTGCATATAGATAAGCGCGCTGAAGACGGCGAGAACCAGAAACGGGGGTAGCAGGGCATTAACAGGGTCGTCGAGCATCTCCTGCTTGCGCGAAAGCAGATACGCGAGATAGAGAACCAGCACAACTTTCACAAGTTCGCTCGGCTGAAAGCTTTGCCCGAACACGATTATCCAACGCCTCGCCCCGTAGAACTCCGTTCCGAACCCGGGCACGAATGTCAGAACCATTAGAATCAGCGAAACACCGAGAATAGGAGCGACAAAGCGCTGCATCCACGACAGCGGAACCCGAGCGAGCACGCTTGCCAGAATCACACCGAGAGTAACAAAGACCGTCTGTCCGCGAAGAAAGCGAAGCGGATCGGAGAAAAGCTGTTCGGCGCGAAAAAACGAACTCGAGAACAGCACCGAAAGCCCCGATCCGATAAGGAGTATAAGAACACCCATCAGGACCGGATCAACTTTCCGCCCCGTGTCCACGCGTTCGGGAGCGAAACTATGAGACATGGCCGCCCCCCTCTACTCCGAGAACCGGCAAAAGCCGCTCGAGCTCAATACTGCGACTGCCCTTCAATAGAACCGTGTCGCCATCGCGAACGAGCCGGCGCACTGCATCTTCCGCCTCGTGTGCATTCGGCGAATGGACGGTCTCCGCCCGACAGCCATCGCTTCGAGCCGCCGCAAAAGCGTATTCGGACTCCGGACCGATAAAGATCACGGCCGCCGGCTGCGGCTCCATTCGTGCGATCGCGCGACCGAGAGCTTCGTGCTGGAGTCGCGAGTCGGCGAGCTCTTTCATATCCCCGATGATGAGTACGCTGCGTCCCTCGATCTCGCTTCCCGCGACCACCTGTAGTGCACCCTTCATCGACTGCGGATTTGCATTGTAGCAATCGCTCAATACCGTAACGCGTCCCTCGTGGACCTCGCCACGACCGAACAACGGCCGCACACTCTCCAGCCCCGACGCAATCGCATCGATACTCACGCCGAGGTTTTCGGCGACGGCGATCGCGCATAGCGCGTTATCGGCGACAAAAGCCCCCGGTAGTCGAATACGAATCGAGCGTCCGCGATACGAAAGCACGCCACCGGTGATTCCACGCGTTTCGTACCCCTCGAATCCCTCGACAGTCCGGCGCCCCACGTACACCGGCGTCGCCTGAAGCGAAGCGAGAAACGCAGGATCGGCGAGAACCGACACATATTCGTCGTCGGCGGGAAGATAAATATATCCATCGCTCGGCGTTTGGGTGAAAATCATGCGCTTTTCAAGGGCGATGCGATCGCGACCACCGACGAGCTCGGTGTGCGCGTCCCCGATGTTGGTAATAACGGCGTGCATCGGCCGGACAATCCGCGCGAGCTGCACCATCTCCCCTGGATGATCCATGGCCATTTCCAGAACCGCGTACCGGTGAGCGGGCTCAATAGCCAGCGCCGCGAGCGCAACACCAATCTCGGAGTTCAGGTTTCCCTCCGATCGAAACGTCGGTCCGACCCGGGAGAGAATTGCCGAGAGCATTTCTTTGGTTGATGTTTTGCCGTTACTGCCGGTAATCCCGACTCGAATCGCGGAGGTGTTGCGATCGAGGTGTTCGGCGGCCAGCCCCTGAAGCGCGGACAGCACATCGCTTACCGCGAGAATACGCGCTCTGTTTTGCAGTCGGTCGAGCGTAGGGCGATTTACGCCGACGCGCCCGGAGTCGACAAGAAGAACGGTCGAACCTCTGTCGACCGCGTCTTCCAGGTAGTCATGGCCGTCGCCGAACCGTCCGGGAAGCGCCGCGAAGAGCATACCGGGGCCAACGCGCCGGGAATCAACAACCGCAGCGGAGAGCTCGACCGGCGGATGGTCACCGTCGCGCGCGTGGGAGTCCCAATCAAGCGACGAAGCGAATCTTGTCAGCGCATGTACCCCGAGGCGAATACTCATGCTCAATCCTCAACCTCTCGCTCGGAAGCCGGCGGAGCGATAAGCTCGAGGCGTGAGCCCCCAAAGCTCTGGACGAGCCCGAGCTGGTTCCGAGCGAGTCTATCGATCCGCGCGGGTGACCTGAGCGCCGCGATTCCGGCGAGATGCCGCTTGTTTTTCTCTACGAGTTCGCGCTGTTCGTCGAAGGCGCCCGATATCGCGCGATCGAGACGATTATAGCGATACGCCTGCCACGTATTCGCGAATAGAAGCACTGGAACCAGCGCGAGAACAAGCCAGAGAACAATATCCTTACGTTTCATTTTCCGTTCTCTTCTACAACTTTTTCGATCACACGCAGCTTCGCGCTCCGAGATGGAGGATTGCGCTGCGCCTCTTCCCGCGGGGGAAGAACCGGCTTTCGCGTTAGAATCCGAAAAACCACTCCATCCGGATACTCGCCCTCTTGGTAAATTGTCGGCGCATTCGGGAACACCTTGGAGTCCTCCGCGGCTGAACCTTCGGGTATGTGCTTTCCCGCGGCCGACCGGAATATCCATTTCGCAATCTTGTCTTCAAGGCTGTGAAAGGAGATAACCGCGAGCCGTCCATGGTCGGCTGAAAGCGCCCGCAGCGCGTTCACCAGCGCCGCCCGAATACGATCGAGCTCGGCGTTCACGACGATACGAAGCGCCTGAAACGAACGCGTTGCCGGGTGTAGACGACCATGACGATACGACTCCGGCACCGCCGACCGAATTACCTCGGCAAGCTCGCCCGCGGTGCGAAGTCCGCCTTCGTCCCGGCAGCGGATAACGGCACGTGCGATCCGTCGGCTGTAACGCTCACCTCCGAGGTGAAAAAGCATGTCGGCAAGCTCCTGCTCCTCTACGCGAACCAGAAGCTCGCGAGCGCTCTCCCCCTCGCCGGATAACCGCATATCCAACGGTTCATCCGATGAAAAGCTGAAACCTCGCCCGGACGCGGAAAAGTGGTACGAGCTGACGCCGAGGTCGAACAAAATGCGATCGGGGGCGGGACCGCTGTAGGCGGTCCAGTACTCGTCAAACCAGCTGTGAACGAACGAAACACGATGCGCAGCATCGCCGAGTAATTCGCGCGCCCGATCGAGCATAACGGGGTCTGCGTCGACCCCGATGATACGCGCCTGAGGATTATCGGATAGCAGCAGCGCTGAATGTCCGCCTTCTCCGAGCGTGGAATCAACGATGAGCCCGGAACGATCACCAAGGTGAAGCCACGATCGGACCTCATTCGCCATTACCGGTACGTGTGTCCGGCCTGCGCTCATTGATTCCCGTCAAAGAAGGAAACGGACCCTCCCAGTTTCTCAGCCGCCTGCTGAAACTCCGGCTCGGTCTCCTCCAGATACGCGTCGTAGGCATCAGCATCCCAAATCTCCAGGTACCGATTGATACCGAGCAGCACGCAATCCCGACTCAAGTCGGCGGACTGCATCAGACTCCTTGGAATGTTGATTCTCCCAGCCTTGTCTATTTCCACCTCCTGTGCCGGCGCGATAATGCGCCGCTGCATCATCCGCGCCTCCCGGGTAAACGGACTCGCAGCGCGCATGAGACTTTCGCTCAACGCACGCCACTGATCCGGTGGGAAAAGCCATAGGCAGCGGTCCATGCCGCGGGTGAGTACGAGTTCGCTACCGGCGACTTCGCTGCGTATCCGAGACGGGATTAACAGTCGCCCCTTTTCGTCGAGAGCATTCCGATATTCCCCCGTCAGCATTACGCCCCCACCACTTTTTCCTATCTTCTACCACTTTTTCCCACGTGCTATGCGACATCTTACGCTATACACCGGTAATGTCAATTCAGGTAGACAGAATAATTGCACCGAATTCGGTCTACTTCGCGAGGTAACGTACATGTCTGTTAAGTATTTGGGAACTTAGAGAGTACTGCGGTCGCTCAGGGGTTCAAGAATGGATGCGCTCGGTCGCACCATGAGCGAAAAGCCGATTTCGCCGGCTGTTTCGGTCAAAGATCCGGTAATCGATGTCCGGAAAGATATTGTTTCTCCGTTCGACCCTGGTGAGCCATTCTGTGGAAATAACTCCACGACTCAAGCTGTCGTAGATGTGGGTGAAATTGCTTATGTGTTCCTTGACACGGCGGACAGCGTAGGTGACGGTGGTGCCGGAGCGCATGATGAACGGCCAGTCGGAGGCCTGGCTCAAAAGGACCTCTCTGGCCGCCTGATTCAACGCGCGCCGCTTGAGTCCCGTTTCGTCCGAGAACCGCTCCACAAGGTCAATCATTCGATCTATCGCTTTATGGGTGTGTCGGTAGATCCAGTCGTTCGACCCGTCGAGCCAGACTTCCGAGTAGCCTTTGTTTCCCCAGCTCGAGAACACCGGCTGTAACGTCTGCGCCTCGGGATAGCGGGCGAGGTAATCACTGGGAGTCACCGGTTCAACCGAGTCCTCGCCGTTGTCGACAGCTTCCTGCATGCCCCGAAAGACCGACTCAAGCCACGCGGGACCTTCAAACCACCAATGTCCGAACAGCTCGGCGTCGAAGGGGCTCACAATTGCCGGCAGCCGGTCCATATACTCGCCCACCCGGCGGCTCTGACGCACCTGCTTGAACAGGAAGTTCTCGCTGTGCGAGCGGACCTTACGCGCCGCCTCTTCCGGATCATATAGCTGCTTTTCATCGGTATCACCGGTGATCGCGTAATACTTGTATCCGGTATTCGCCCGGATATCGCCATCGTGGACGACATTCTCGAGTTCCTCTATCGGTCGGTCGTGACCTACATCGCGATAGAACTCGCGATACACCGGATCGCCGGGGTACCCCGAACTATTCGACCAGACAGCATCGGTGCTCGATATATCGCGTCCGAACGCGTAAAGCCCGTTGGGACAACGGACGGGCGCGTAGACGCTGTTCCTCGGCCGTTCGTCGGCGAACAGAAGCCCGTGAGCAGCGGTAAAGAAATACCTGATATCTGCTTTGTCGAGCAGTTCTTCGATGCCCGGGTAATAGCCGCATTCAGGCAACCAGAAGCCCGATGGACGCGACCCGAAAAAGCGCTTATGCGTGTCGAGCGCTACCTGGAGCTGTGCCGCCGCGTTCACCGGCGCGTGCTGGTACAGCGGAATGTAGGGATGCGTTGCGAACGTCGTGATCAGCTCTATATGCCCTTCATTCGCGTGGTGAGCCAGCGCGGCAGGAATATCCCGCTCGTAGCGCTCGACAAAGTCCTCTCGCGCCTGGCGATACATTTCGAGGTACATCACCGCGAGTTCACGTTCCTGTCCGGTGGTTCGTCCACACTCGTGTTCGCCCAAGGTAATGAGCCGGTCGAGATGTCCGAGGTACCGATCGCCCAGTTTCTCGTCGGCAAGCATACTCAGGAGCGTCGGCGAAACGCTGATGCAAAGATGAGCACGCACATCGTCGCGCTCAAGATTATCGAGCATGCGAAGCAAGGGAAGATACGTCTCGCTGATCGCTTCGAAGAGCCACGTTTCCTCGAGGAAACGTGGGTATTCGGGATGACGGACGAACGGCAGATGCGCGTGAAGAACCATCATCAAATAACCGTGCTTCATAGTTGTACCTTACCTGGTTGAAATGTACCTGCTGCGAGCGGAGAACGGACTTTGATCGAGTTCGGACTACTCACCGACAAACTCATCGATTAACGAAATAATGCGTTGGGGAATACGCTGCCCGAAGCTCGACACACCGAGCCTTTCGACGCCGGACAACGCCACAATTGTTTCCTCACTCGTATAAGACTGGTCGGAAACGGAAACGTCCTGCGCTATCCCGCCGCTCGGAACGCTGACCGGGTTGCTGCGTGCGAGAACACTCCAGTTCTCCTCGTAATGCGCGACAAGTTCTGTGTAATAGTTAGTATCGAGCTGGGGAAGATTGATATACCACCGATTGTCCTCCGGCTGCACGGGTATATCGACCGAATCCACCACGGTATGGTCCTGCATATCGAGATTGTCCATTTCGATAAGACGAAGACTCAACCCTGAAAAACCGGGTTCATTCGCTACCTCTTCCATTTGCTTGTCCCGAACGTCCCAATACGCGTAGGCCCACGCCGGGTCACGCAGAAGCAGCACCATTCGTGTTTCGTTGTACCGTTCCGGCAGCTCGGCTTCGCCATAATCCGGGCCATTGCGCTCGACCAAGACGAGCTCACCGGCAGAGATATCGTATTTGCGCTCTCCCACGCGCATTGTGTCGTTATTCGAAGCCTCATGATCGACGAGACTCTCCCGAATGGCCTCTCGTAAGGTTTCGATCATCTCCGCTCGCGAATGGCACTCTTCGACCTCCACATCGTATTCGTTGCAGAGCTCGTAAAGCCGTTCATCCGGAATTGTTTCAAGTCTGTCCCCTGCCATAACGCTTTTGCATCCCCACCCATACACGGTTCAAGACCGTGCGTATCCATCGTAGGAAATCGCATTTAGGGGTGTCAACTAGAGCGGCGGCCGAGCTTGAGCACTACGTCGCCGTATCCGAGCGGCTTAGCAAACCGGTCAACCGGCCGCTTAATCCAGCGCGGGACCACGCCCTCGGCTATACCTCCCCACGTTACCGTTCGCACAACGGTTAATCCGGCTTCGCGCATAAGGCGGCTGAGCGAGGCGCTCGAGAAAAGGTTCAAATGGTCGGCGATTGCGCTGCGCCAACGGGAACCGAACATAAGCGCCTGCAACGATCGAGTGTTCGGCGTGACGATGACCACATACCCTCCCGGTTTCGTTATTCGGGCTACCTGCTCGAGAAACGCCCGGGGGTCGGGTACGTGCTCGATAACGTGCGAGAAGTGTACGAAGTCAAAGGATGCGTCGCCGAAATCCTGATCTTCCAGCGTTCCTATATGAATCGGAATATGTCGATATTTCCGACCGTACTCCGCCGCCGGCACGCATATTTCGACACCTTCCGCCTGCCAGCCCCGCGACGCGAGGTGTTCAACGAGCATGCCCGTGGCGCAACCGATATCCAGCGCTTTCGCAGAAGCCGGCATGGACGCCTCAATAGCATCAAAATTAATGTCATCAAGCCCCCGCCGCATGAGATCGAAAAACTGCGCGTCGTTATCGAGCTCGTACTCGAAGTATTCGTCCTGATAACGGTCTTTCAAGTCGTCGAACACAGGCCGCGGATTCTGAAACACGTGCCCGCACGCGTTGCATCGGTCAAACCCGAATCCGTCGCACTTCCAATAGGAATGCGAGTCGGCAGAGCCACACACCACGCAGGAGCTCTCTTCCTGCCGCTCCCCGACATTCGGAGCCATTGAAAACGTCTTAGTTGCCATTGCTCTAATAATCGGAGTAAGCCGCACGTCGTATGAGGCAAAAACACCGAAGCGAAAACACCCGGCGGCAGGCAGCGATTACTCTTCTCGGGGCACGCCGTCGATCGTAAACACTCGCGTGGTCTCTTCGCCGCGGGCGTTTCTTACTCGAGCGGTAAAGCTAACGCTCCCATTCTCGGGAACCGTAACCGTTGTAAGGCGCAGCCAGCCGTTCCCGTCGAACAGTCCATCCGCGCTACGCCCGCCCCCGTCCCAGACCATTTGATCGGGGTCTCCAGGCTCGATGCGCTCGAGCAGGAGTTCTCCGAAGGTGGATCCTCCGCGAGTCAGCGCTACGGCGGTCGCGCCGGCATCACCGCCGATTTGCACCCGAATTTCGGTTTCTCCGGACCGATGACTTACCCTGTTGAATGAGGGAACGAGGCTTTCGGAGTCCTCGTCGTCGACCGAGACAAGCCGTATACCGGAGATTTGCGCTTCGCTCTCGATATCCCGTACCGGAAGCAATGTAAGTGGGTTCACATAAAAGCCGGTGCGACGGTCGTAGATCTCGGAACGGGCGCCGTTCGCCCCCGCCGTACCAATAGACCTGCCCTCGAGCACACGCTCTCCGGCCGCAAGCCCCTCCGGTTTAAGTCCGGAGTATATCGTACGCCAACCATTGTCGTGGTCAAGAATCACTATTCCTCCGGAGCGCCCGGGTGCGTGAGCATCCTGTAGCCGGGAATCCCGAAACACTATCGTCCCATCGGATGCCGCGACAACGTCCTCCCCCTCGCCGGCGAACTCGACTCCTCGAAGCATAGTGCTCGCCGATGTGGCGAGTCCGAACCCCGTCTCGATCGCCTCCGGGTTCATCGGCCACTGCCACGCGCCGAGAAATACCACAGTCACCATCGCTATAGAGACTACCGCCGGCACACGCGCAGGTTTCACCGAAACACCTCTCCGTATACAACTACCTCTCGATCGTCGGCGGTTACAAGCGCCCCGTCGACCGCTCGGATCGAATCGATCTCGCGTGGGAAGGATAGCGAATACATATCCTCGAGACCATCAGCGTAAAAGACATCGACCTTGCTCCCTTCCCGCTGTTCGAGCTGTGCGAACACAAGGCGCCCGCCGGCGAGAAAGCCGATATCACCGATCGGCGAATCGAATGAGCGCTGTGCGACAGGTTCGAGATCGCGATTGTACGCAAGCAGCGCTCCTCCGGCGGCGAGCATGACACGATCGTCGCCGACGCGCACGTGCACGGGAGTGTTCACAGACCCCGGTAATTCCACCTCGGCGGTCGACTGCAAGGAAAGATCTTCCAATGTCCCGTCGTCACCGTCTCGCGTCAATTCAAGACGAAACAGCTTCGACGGCTCGTACCCGCCTACGGCGTACAGGGTGGCCGGAAACTCCTCCGATTGCCGACCCGAGGCGGCGAGCGACAGGATCGTTCCCTGCGCTTCGGATGCCAACAGTTTGAACCGCCGGCTGATATCATCGCCCTGTACAAGGGTTATTCCACCGAGCGCGTCGCCGACCGCCGTCGCACCGGCAACAGGGGCGGCTGCGGTAACCGGACCCGGGAGCGTAAACCACTCGGGGGCAACACGTGAGCCGATATCGAGACCTTCCTGCCCACCGTTTTCGCTATCCTGCGTTTCCCCTCCAAGCGCCGTCACGATTTCCTCGTCCGAGGTCTGCTCCGGCCCCGGGACGGATATTTCGCGGGAAATGTCGGCTGCACGCCTTCCTCCATCCGCAAGCGCGAGAACCCGCCCGCCGTCCAACCAGATGCGTTCGGCCTGCTCGACCAGGAATGTTTCTCCGGTGACGGTAGCCACAAGCGATGAACCCGATGCTTCGGTATCAGGATTGCCGGTAGCTACGATACCGTCTCCCAGCGCCGCATAATCGTGCCGCGGAATCGACACCACAGCGCGGTCGGAAATAACTGCGAGCAAGTCTCCCTGACGCACGCTCACCGGCTCACTCAGCCGCTTGTCCGTCCGCGTCACCCATTCGCGAGGTAAACCGCGACCGCGGCGCTCGCCGGATGAAGGATCGGCTTCGTCGTCACTTTCTTCGCCTTCCTCTTCTTCGCCTTCCTCATCGGGGGAGCCCTCGCCGCTGTCGGCATCTTCGGCGTCTGAGCCGGTATCGCTTAATTCACCGAGACGAACAGCTCCGAGGGGCCGTAAGCTATAATCCGACGAAAGTGGTCTGGCGGCAAAGAGTAATGCGACCAGCGACACCGCTGCGAACAGTATTGCGAAAAGTAGGAGGCGCTTTCGGATGCTCATTGTGAATATCGGCTGCTGATCGTGCGACTAACTCGCGCTTGATTTCGACTTCTTCTGATTCTGCTCGGATGCCTCTCTGCGGTCATCCGACTCCATTTTCTGTTTCCAGACGTCGACCCGCTTCTTGACGGTTTCCGCCTGTTCGCTCTCCCCGACAAGTTGATGTATTCGCCTCAGCGCCAGCAGGTACTCGATTGCGCGTTTAAAATCGTCGAGCCGGAGCGTCGACAGCTCGTAGCGCTCGCGATATCGGTCGGCGGCGCGTTGAAGCAGGTGCTTTACGAGCTGCAGGTGCGCGTAGCGCTCCTCGTAATGCTGCACCCGCGGGTCAAGACCGGCTACAAGCTTCTTGAGATTCAGAATATTCTTCGCCACAGTAGCGTACCGACCTTCGAGCTCGACGAAGCTCCATTTCCACTTCGAGTTGGGCCCGAAGCTTTCTTCTACGCTGTCGATGGTAAACCCGAGCTTGCGCATAAGATCGCGACGCTTGTCCATACCGAAACCGTCGATCTGTTCGACCTGTTCCTCGTAGTCACTGTACGGGGCGTCTATCAGGTCGGTAACCACTTCCTCGAGGAAGATAATGGACTGATAGCAACTCTTGCGCGAGTCGTTCAAAAACGCCTCGTTCTTTACACCGAGCAGCGATAACGATATGCGGTTAAGGAGCAGGTAGCGGGAGGCGAGATTCAGTCGCTCTTCGGCGAGACTGAGCCGCTTGTATGCGGCGCCTTCTTCCTGGTCGCCGATAAGCTTGACCACATTCTTTTCCCGACTGAGCATTTGCTCTATTTCGGCCTTGTATTTCTTAACCCTGTCGAAGTAGCGTTGTTTGGCCTCAGCCGAGATCTTGCCCATTACTCTGTTCCCAGCGTTTCAGCATATCCTCCGCGTGCCGGCGCGAAGCGCTTCCGGTAGTATCTCCCGACAGCATGCGCGCGATTTCTTCCACCCGGCCTTCATTCCGTACCGTCGAGATTGTCGTACTCGTTCGCTCGCCGCGCACCTGTTTTTCCACGCGAACGTGATTATCCGCCCTTACCGCAATTGTTGCAAGGTGGGTAATACAGAGGATCTGCTTGCTCCGGCTGAGTGTGTGAAGGTACTCTCCTACCTGGACAGCGACTTCGCCGCCGATTCCCGCGTCTATTTCGTCGAAAACCAGAGTGGGCACGTGGTCGGTTTCGGCGAACGCGCTTTTCAGCGCGAGCATTACCCGCGAGATTTCCCCTCCCGAAGCGATCGAACGAAGCTGCTTCATCGGTTCGCCCGGATTAGCCTGAAGCCGGAACCTGACCGTATCTATCCCGTGCTGCCCACAGGCGAGCTGCCCATCTTCTGTTTCCCTTCGTTCAACCGAGATCTGAAACCTGGTTTTCGGCATGCCGAGCTTGCGTACACTGTCGACGATTGTCTTTTCCAGCCCGGATGCGGCCGCCTTCCGGCGCTCGGAGAGCTGCTTTGCCTCGGCGATGATACGCTTTTGTCCCTGTTCTATCTCGCGTTCGAGTCGCTCGCGGTCTTCCTCGTAGTTCTCAATGTCGGCGAGTTCCTGCTCGCTCTGCTCTTTGTACTCGATGACGTCGGCGATCGTTGAGCCGTACTTTTTTTCCAGCTTCCGGATAAGCGCGAGTCGCTCCTCCACCTCTTCCAGTCTTTCAGGCGAAAAGCTCATGGAATTGCGATAATCGCTGATGCTCTCTACGAGATCTTCGACCTCGTAAAACGCGTCAGCCAACCGCGCGGAGAAGCCTGAAAGCTCCTCGTCGATACCCGCGGCCTGATCGAGCAGCCCGCGCCCTTTTCTCAATCCCGAAAGGGCTCCGTCCTGGTTCTCGCTGAGCTGTCCGTAGAGCTCCTCGATAAGACCGTAGAGCTTCTCGTGCTGAGAAAGCACCGTGCGTTCTTTCTCGAGCTCTTCTTCCTCGCCCGGTTTCAGTTCCGCCGCCTCTATTTCGTCGACGGCAAAGCGCAGCATATCCGCCTGACGCAGCCTGTCACGTTCGCTGGTAAGAAGTTTTTCGTGGCGACGACGCAAATCCTGAAGTTCGGAAAAGCGCCTGGAAAACGCCTCCACCTCCTGTTCGAGACCGGCGAATTGGTCCAGGAACCGACGATGATTGTCTTCCTGCAGTAAGCCCTGGTGAGCATGCTGCCCGTGGATATCGAATAGAAGCGAACCGAGCTGTTCCAGGTCGGCCCGCGTAATCGGCGTTCCCTGCAGGTAGATCGGACCGCGTCCCTGCGCTTTGATCGTACGACGGATAACTATTGCACCGTCGTCGTCCTCTATGCTGCGCTCACCCAGCCATTCCCGCGCCGGACGATTGTCCTTTACCCCGAACACACCCGAGACGACCGCCTCATCGGCGCCCGAGCGAATGCTGTCGGTGTCGGCCTTGACTCCGCGCAAAAGCCCCAGCGCCCCAACGAGGATACTCTTCCCCGCACCGGTTTCGCCGGAGAGCACATTCATTCCCTCGGAAAACCGGATCGTCAACCGATCGACAAGCGCAAAATTCTGGACAGTCAGCTCCTCAAGCACTGTCAGCCTCTCCCCCGGCCCAGTTCAGTTTCCGGCGCAGGACCTCGTAAAACGTTCGTGTCCCCGCCCGGACAAGCTCGGCTCGCACGTGAGAGCGACGCACGGTAATCTCGTCGTCGGCGCGGATCGGAAATAACGTCTGTCCATCCATGGTCAGGACAAGGTCTTCACGCTCGTGCTCCTGGACAAGCACTTTCAATTGTTCATTACCAGGCAAAATGAGCGGGCGATTGCTGAGTGTGAATGGGCAGATGGGATTCATGAGAATTGCATCGAGCTCGGGATGAACAATCGGCCCGCCTGCTGCCGCAAAATAGCCGGTGGACCCAGTCGGAGTAGCTACAATAAGTCCGTCGGCACGATACTCGGCCACGTGCCGGTATTCGTGTACCGAATCATCGGCAGCGCTCACCGCCAAATGCACAAGCCGGACCGCCTTTGAAGTGCCGCCCGTTGAAATGACAGCGTCGTTCAGGGCCGTAAACTCCCCGACCAGTTTATCGCCGCGCACAACACGCACCGAAAGGAGCATCCGGCTGCTGGTTGTATACCGTCCCGCGCAGTACGCATTGATAGCCTCACGCCACCGGTCCGGGCTTATCTCGGTAATAAAGCCGACCCTTCCGAGGTTAATCGGGAGAATCGGTACCCGCGCGTGAGCGAGCAGACGGGCGCAAAACAGCACGGTCCCGTCTCCGCCGAGACTTATGGCGAGATCGAACTGCTCGACCGGAAGACTCGAAGCCTGTCCCGAAAACGTGAAAACGGTCACATCCACACCGCGTGAAGAAAACTCGTGGCAGATTTCCTGCACGAGACCTTCGGCGTTCGGTTTCGAAAGGTTGGCCACCAGAAGCACCCGCGTGAGCGCGTGAATCTGGTCGCGGGACGTAGGTCGCGCAGTATGCATGATTCAGACCAGCACTATAGCTTTCGAGGTGGGCGTTGTAAAGGTAAGCTTGAGATTCTCGACGCCTGGGTAGAATCGCGCACTGTCGCGCTTCACTCGATAATCGCTTCACTCGATAATCGCTTCACTCGATAATCGCTTCACTCGATAATAAAGAAAGGCGAGCCTTGCGGCTCGCCGAAAATCCAGGCACACCCCTGCTCCGAGTAAGTCGTTGGCTGTCTCGGTGGAGCTTTAGCGTATCGCAGGCGATACCGTTTTTCCAGGACGACTCCATTGACTCGGCGGTTACTCTCAATAAACCGTATCGTGCCCGGCGCTTGTAGCGAGCCCGACTACGTTATGGTCGACTGTGGCGCCGGAAGCCGATTACCTGGTGCGCGGGGGAAGTGGGAACACGCGCTTCTGATAGCGGCCCACGTAGTCCCGCGAGACCACTCGTTGTTCTTCGAAGCAGAAGGTGTCCTCGATCGGTGGATGTTGCATCAGCGGAACACGAGCAACTTCGAGCTCCTGACGTTTAACCGGGAATTTGCCGTTGATCGACACGAGATACGTATCAATAACACGAAGAATTCTTCCGACTTCCATCGAACCGCAGAGGCTCGCTTTCGCACGCGTACCGCCACGACCGGCTGCTTCGGCGCCGGACGCCCGAGCCGGAGAATCGCAGAAACCGCCGCGGGTAACTCCCGGCTATGCGGCTGCTTAGACACCGCTTCACACCAGGGTGGTGGACAGTAACCGAACATTGACGGCATCCGCCGATCGCACTACGATTCGACGGGACATTATGAAAACATATCCAGTGCGGCTGCTTTCGGTAGTCTTTCTCGCGCTCGTGCTTCCCGCTTCGCTCGGCGCTTCGGTTTCGGTCTCATTTTCACCGCTGATATGGGGCGGAGACATTCAGCTCGGTTACGACGTCGGCGATCCCGCCCTGCCGACAACCCTGGAGCTCGGTACAGCGGCTGCGTACAGTTCCACCCCGTATTTCCGCGATCCCGATGGAAGCCTTTACACCGGCGGACGGCAGTTCCCGGAGACCGATGCCGTCTTCGATCCCGACGAGGCGCCTTACTTTCAGCGCCGGCTCTGGCGCTGGAATACCGGCGTGCGGCAGGCGCTGGTCTACGACAGAGACACCGGAACAGAGACCGCAGGTGTGTTCCTTCGGTACGTAGGGATTCGTGAATGGCACGAAGAGGATGACCAAACAGACCAACTCATTTTCGAAAGCGCGGTCCCGGATACCGACGGCCAGCCGGAGCAAGAGGGACAGCTTCTCAATACCATTCGGGTCGGCGCCGACGTTGGGCACGTCGTTGTGGCTCCGGTCACTACCACCCGGCAGGGGTGGGACGCGCAGGTCGTCGGCGAATGGGGCCCTCCGTTTCTCGGCAACACAATCCTCGGCAACGCCGACTTCGCGCGAATCGGGGCGCAGGCGCGTGGCTTTCTTAGGCTCTATGAAGCCGAGCCGCGAGGCGCGACCGCTACGCGCCCGGCGGCGGGCGTAAACGCCAATGCGAACGCGACCACCGGCGCTGCACACCGCGCCGCGCGAAGCGAGGCGCCCGCAAGCCGCGCCGAAAACACGGACTCTGCCGGCGACACTACCGGAAATGCGGAACGCCTGAACCAGTTCGCCCTTTATGGCGGCGCCTACATAACCGGCGACTTCGCCTTCGGCGAGCGTGTTCCCCTGTCGGCGAGACGGAGCATTCTCAGGCCCCTCTTCGACAGAAGCGGGCTCGGTGGCACGGTACGCGGATACGAATCCGGCCGCTACGACGCGCAGGCGAAGGTCGCCGGGGGCGGGGAGTTGCGAGCGGTGCTTCCGGCAATCGCAAGAGCCGATGTACTGCCCGGCGTAGTCGCCTACGCGGATGCGGGCGCCTACCGGGGGCTTGCAGACGGAGACCGCGAGGCTTCAGGAGTAGCCGCCGGCGGGGGCGCGGGGCTTAGCATCAGCCTATTCGATCTTGCAACATTGGTATTCTACAGCCAGTACGCGCTCGCCGATACGCGGGTGGACGGCTCGAGGTTTACGCCGTTTGCGATCGGATTTGGTTACCACTTTTGAGCGAAATGAAGAGATTCAAACACTATGCACAACGCTGAAACCTTCGCCCGCGCGTCGGGAGTAATCCCGATAGACCCGGCGCGCGCGCCTATCGGGGAACACCTGCGCGTGTACGACGCGGAAATCCAGGAAGCCGCCTCGGCTATGATTCGAAGTATTTCCGGATGGCGCGCGGTTTTCGCGTCGGACGGCCAAACAGAGTCGAAGACCCCCTCGATTTCCGCGCCCATGCAGTATCTCGCGTCGGCCATGGCGCTTTCCTACACCCGCCTGCTCGCCGAAACCGGACGGCATGGCCGCGTACTCGTCGCCTGCGACGGGCGTCCAACCGGCCCGGCGATTGCGGATGTGATGATTCGTGCGTTTCTGTACCTCGGCCGCGAAGTCGATTTCGCCGGAGTGCTATCGAGCCCGCACGCGACCGCGCTTGCCGCCGCCGATTCGCGTATCGCCGGCCTTGCCTACATTACGGCAAGCCACAATCCGCCCGGCTACAACGGCGTAAAGTGGACCGACGAACAAGGGCGCGTGCTTTCAGGCGCCGAGGCAAAGCGCCTCTCGGAGATTCTCGACAGCGTAGTAACTCCGTGGGAGTTCGGGGAAAGCCTGCGGAGGCTCGTGGTTCTTTGCCCCAAGGCTGATGTTTTTCCCGTGGTCGAGTCTCAGGCCCGTGTAATCGAGCGCGCGGACGCCGCCTATCGCGACAGCGTCGTGACCCGCGCCGGCCGCGGGGTCGAGCTTTCGGCGCTTAAGCCGCTCTTGCGGCCGGTTACGGTCGTCGCCGATTACAACGGCGGTGCGCGCGGGACGGGAATCGACGGCGAACTCCTCGGCGAGCTCGGCGCGACACTGTACGCGCTGCACCCGACACCCGGTGATATCGCTCACACGATCGAGCCCGAAGGCGCCGCCCTCGACGAATGCCGCGCCGAGATAGAATCGCGACTCGCAGGCGAAGAGCCCGTGCTTCTAGGCTACGTCGCAGACAACGACGGCGACCGGGGTAATCTCGTGTTTCCGCTGCCGCGTTCGCAGCACGCGCCCGCCGGCGCCTCGCCGGCAGGCCCTGAAACCGCCCACGAAGACTCTGCTGCACCTTCGTCGCTCACCTCGGTTCTCGAAAGCCAGCACGGCTTCAGCCTCGCGCTGATCGCCGAGCTCGCGTGGATCGCCGCGCGAGGATATACCGGCCGGCCGAGCGATACCTCCCCGGAGGAGTCGTGCAACCTGCAAACCACGGCCGGCGACGCCGCACCACGCGCCTCGAGCCCGCCGGCCGCCGACGCCGGACCACACGCCTCGAGCCCGCCCGCGGGCCACGCCGGACCACGCGCTTCGAGCCGGCCGGCCGGCGACCGAAAACCCGCAATTGTCGTGAACGGAGCGACTTCGCTTCGCATCGAGGAAATTGCGGCGCGCTTCGGGGTAACGGTATTTCGATGCGAAGTCGGGGAAATCAATGTCGTTACGGCGGCCGAGCGGCTTCGCGGCGAAGGGTGGTTCGTCCCCTTCGCCGGCGAAGGATCGAACGGAGGAAATATAACGACCCCGGGTACGATCCGCGATCCAATATCCACGGTCATATCCATGCTTCGCCTCCTCGCGCTTCGACCCGAGGCGCAAACCGATTCCTCATTCAGGCAGCTGCTTCCCGGGGGGCATCCGTTGCTCGTCGCGATGCAGGCGCTCGCCGGTTCCGACCACGCGCACACCGAATCCGCCGGCCGCGACGACAAACACCCGACTCAGGCCGAACACCACCCCATCCACGGTGGACCACCTCCCGACGAAACCGGCCAAGCACCGGGCTGGGCCCAGTCGGGGAGCGGAAGCGATGCTGGACGGGAGTTCAGCTGGGCCGGACGGGAGTCCAGCTGGGCTGCGCGGACGCCCAGCTGGGCTCAGCCGGGAGTTGGACCGGAGTCCAGCTGGGCCGGACGGGAGTCCAGCTGGGCTGCGTGGGATGCTGGCCTCACCGCCGCCTTCTCAGCGCTTAACGCGAGGCTTCCAGCTTGGACGACAACGCCTGTGACAAGTCCCGACGCCCGAATCGAAGTCGGGCCCGTTACCCACGAAGAACTCAAGACACGCCTTGAGAGCCTGCTCCCCGAAGCAGTCGCAGACGCGTATATGATTCTCGACAAACACACCGGCATAACACCGGTACGTTGGGAAATCCGTAACTTCGAAGGAATTGAATGCCGGATCGGCGCGGGTTCGCGCGACCCAGACGGGGACGGTACCGGCGGATTCGCAGTCTGGTTCGTCGATGCAACTGAGAAGCCCTTTGCATTCACGTGGATGCGAGGGTCAAGGACCGAACCCGTGTTTCGCACCCTGGCCGACCTGCGCGGCGGCAGCGAGGCCGGAAGTAGCGAGCTGTTGCAATGGTTCCAGGGCTGCATCCGGCGGGCTGAGGGGTGAAAA
>JBKGYS010000012.1:0-28792 GCA_046545955.1 Spirochaetales bacterium
AGAAGCGGCGACCACCGATCTCCTGCGTTCCGGCACGAACAACCCGTATGCGGCCGGATAGCGCCTCGAGCAGGCCCGGGTCGTCGTGGTTTCCCGGAACCACGTAGACGCATCGGGAGTGGTCGCTCTCGAGTATCGACAGAAGCTGGCGCGTTCGGGTTTCCCAGCGGTCTCGTTTTCTCGGATCGTATTCGAGCTTTATATCATCGACGAGGTCTCCGGTATGTACCACATAACGCGGCTGCAGACGGCGCAGGAGCTTGCGAACGAACCCGTAGATCTCCCACGGAGTATCGCTCAAGTGGACAAGCATCGTGCCGCCTTCTCGGATAATTCCGCTGCGGAGAGCTTCCGGCAGATACACGCGGCCTGATAGCCCGGAGAAAAAGCGGTGTGCGAGTTCCTTCATTGAGCCTCCAAGTCTATACCGCGCGGCAGGACTTGGAGAATACGCAGGGGCAGCGGCGAACAAAAAAGCTTGCAACTACACTGCAACACTCCGTATTGTTCAACATACATATGGCTCGGTCGAATAACGATAACGGCGACATATACGGATTGCGAGGCCTGCGGTTCGCCGTAATTCAATCGCTCGTAATTCTCACGACCGCGAAGTGGGTGTTTCTCGCCGCGATAGCCGGAGTGATCGTCGGGATACCGACCGCGGCGTTTCTTCTGCTGCTCGACGGCGGAATCGCCGTCGTATACGATCTGCCGTTTTTCTTTCTTCTGATTCCGATAGGCATGCTCGTGAGTCACCTGCTTGTCTCTCGCCTGGCCCCGGAAGCGAAGGGACATGGGACAGAACAGGTAATCGAGGCGATCCACCGTCGTGACGGAGCCATCGAACTGAAAGTAGTGCCGGTCAAAATGCTTGCGACCCTCGTCACCCTGATTCTCGGAGGTTCCGCGGGAAAAGAAGGGCCAAGCGCCCAGATAGGCGCCGGAGTGTCTTCCGGCTTCGCGCGTATCCTCCGGATGAACAAACTCGACACACAGCGGTTTGTACTCTGCGGGATCAGCGCAGGCTTTTCTGGCGTATTCGGAACTCCCATAGCCGGGGCGGTTTTCGCTTCGGAAGTACTTGCAATCGGCCGCTTTCACTATAACCGGCTGTTGCCGGCGCTTATAGCAAGCTTTGTGAGCGTCTTTGTTACAAACGCACTCGGCGTAGGGCATTTCAGCTTCACGGTGGACTACGAGGCTACCGGCGCCGTGCTCATGCTCGCAGAGATGGTGATCTTCGGCCTGGTCATGGGAATGCTCGCGATCCTCTTTATCTTCATTCTCACGCGCACCGAGCGCGTTTTCGAACACGTGAGCCTGCCGGGAAGCGTAAAAGCACTCATAGGCGGAGTCATCCTGATCGGCGTCGTACTTGCGGCTGGAACCACCAACTATATCGGGCTCGGCATGGAGCTAATCAATCTCGCGCTCGATGGCGACCCGTATCGAGGGATCGCTGCATTCGCCAAAATGGTTACTACATCCGTAACGCTGTCGGCGGGGGGCAGCGGCGGTATTCTCACGCCGGTATTTTTTATCGGCGCCATGGCGGGAAATTTCTGGGCACAACTTCTGAGTCTCGACATCGCAGTGTACTCGGCGATCGGCATGATCGCGTTTCTCGCCGCAACAACGAATACGCCGATCGCGGCGACCTTCATGGCGATCGAGCTGTTCGGCCTGGGTACCGGCTCTCAGGCTGCGATAGCAGCGGCGGTATCATATCTTATCGTCGGACACTTGAGCGTGTTTCCAACGCAGATAATCTATCAGAAGAAGACCTTTTTCGCTGACCTCGAAGTTCACGAGGTGCCGGTCAATTTCTCGTGGGTAGGCATAAAACGGGTTTTCACCGCCTTCTTCAGAGGATATCGTAATGAACGCGACGAAACGCTCGCGCCGGGAGGAGTTTCGGTTGCGGAGAACGAACGCAATCGTGTCGATATACAGAGAAAACCCCACGTCGCGGGCCAGGCGTACTATCCGCTGAGCACCGTTCCTCACCTCCCTGCGACACCCTTCGTCGGATCGGCAGAGCGTACAGATGAGTCAGTGGAAGAAAAAGCTATAACCATGCACGAGAAAACCGACATAGTTCGCGAATACGTCGACGCCGCTTCTCGCGTCTGCGTTCTCACAGGAGCGGGGATATCCGCCGAGTGCGGCATACCGACGTTCAGGGATTCTCAGACCGGATACTGGGCACGGTTTGATCCTACTCAACTTGCAACGCCCGAAGCGTTCGCGGCTAATCCGGCACGAGTGTGGAGCTGGTACGCCGCCCGGAGGCAGGCGCTTCGCCGGATAGTTCCCGGCCCAGGGCATCTCGCGCTCGTTCGGATGGAAGGGTATGTCGATCACCTCACGGTCGTGACCCAGAACGTCGACGGGTTGCATAACCGCGCGGGAAGCAGCCACGTGCTCGACATTCACGGCAACCTCCTGCGAGTCAGATGTCCCAACGGCTGCGTGAGCTATCATCGGGAGGAGCAGTCGCCGGAGGCACAGGCGGTGTTCGCGGGCGATATCGCGGCAGCATTCGCTGCGAAGGAGGCGGAACGCGATCAGGACTTCAACGAAATCGCGGTGCCGAAATGCCCGCGCTGTGGCGAGTACCTCAGGCCGGACGTCGTATGGTTTGGAGAAATGCTACCCGCGAAGCGCCTCGAGACAGCCTTCGCGGAGGCCGAACGATGCGATCTGTTTTTCTCCATTGGAACGTCCGCACAGGTGCAACCCGCGGCAAGCCTGCCGCGGGTTGCAATCGACCGCGGGGTTCCCGTCATAGAAATAAACCCGGAATCAACACCGCTCAGCGATCGCGTAGCCGTGTCGATCCGCGCGGGGGCCGGCGATGTGCTCTCACGGGTTCTGTGAATCCGCTCACAGCTGCTCGCTTCCGTCGAACGAAAAAGGAATCGTCGTCTCCGGCTCGAGCGGCAGGTCGAGCTCGAACGTAAAGCTTCCCTCCAGACGGTAAGCAAGCGGCGCCTCCTCGAATATCGCGTCTCGAAACGCCCGGCCTGCATCGAAAAACGGGATTTCCACCGTAAGCGCCTGCCGAGTCTCGCCGTTGCCGTCGACGACCGCGTCGGCATCCAGATCGCCCGAGACAATCGTCGTATCATCGATCGCGAACTCGTACGGTAGCGCACGGGGAATAAGCGAGGCGTCGTTCGGATTATCGATACGCAGTCCGATTTCCAGATCCGCGCTGCTGAGCCCCACGCTTTGAAGCTCAATCCCGTCAAAGGAGACTTCCGGCGTTTGCAGGATCGGAATGGTGCCGGTATGCTCGAGCGGAAGCTCAACAAGGCCGCGAAGCGGAACCGCAACCGCCGGAACAACCGTTGCGGTGTATTCGGTCTCGCTGCGGTCGGCAATTCCCGAAACCGAACTAAACAGATCATCGTAGTCCACACGCATCGGAACTCGCACATCGACCGATCCCTCCGCCGGAACGCTCATGGCCGAGTCTCCGCTCACCGCGTTGCCGGACACCGGTTCGAAATCCGCAATTCTCATCGAGAATGCGAGGCTCTCCATATCCACCGCGAAGTCGTTGCTATTCCGCACTTCAACGACAGCGGTTGCCTCGGCGTAATCGAATGAAAGCCCGGTCAGATCTACCGATGTAATCTCGGCGGTAGGACGATCCGGCGGAGACAGAAGGTACTCGAGCCCCGCGCACCCGCTGAACACCAGAAGCAGCGCAAGCACTACGCCGCAACGAGCAGCCGAGCGCACGCGGGCACGACGCACCACCGCCGCAAGTGCGCGTTCGGCAACCGCGACCCCTCGACCGGCGTCGCGCGCGAACGCGCGCGCCGCTCTCACAGGCCAACCCTCACACCGAGCGAAACCGCGTACGTGTTCAGGTTGTTGTACGTCTGCCGGTCATCGGTAACCGTCCATACGCTCTTCTCCGACCCGCTCCCATCCGCGCCGCCACCGAGCGCCCGGACGCCTATAAACGCCTCGCTATCGGCGTTCGCTTCGACCCCCGCTCGAACCGCTACGTCGTAGATCCAGCCGAGAACGTCCACATCGCCGAGATTCAGGTATCGGATCGGCGCGTAGAATCCCTCGAGCGTAGCCTCCGCGAAGAATCTGCTCGCCGGCTCGTATCGCGAATGAACGCTTAGAAGCGCGACCGGTCCGAGATCCTGAGAAATGACCCGCTTCTCGCCGTCGGCCGACTCGAACAGAATGGAGGCGTTTCGAAGCTGCGCGCTCCCACCTGCGGATACGCGAAAACGCGAATCGTCATAGAAACGGTAGCGATACGTCGTGCGCCAGAAATCGAACCCGTACACAAGATCGATCGGCGCCTGGTCACCTCCGCCTTCTTCGCCGAACGTTACCCCGTCGACCGTAAGCGTTTCGTCTTCGGGTACTCGCGTACGCGACTCGAGGGTCAGCGGTTGATAGAGAAACTCGAGCTCGTGCCGGTCGGCGAGCGCCGCTTCGACGGTGAACCGCGAGTACGGAAACAGTATTTCCTGCCCGCCCTGCCTTCTGTAGTCAAAAAGATCGTTTCCCGCCTCTTCCTCGCCGAACCGAAGGGTGTGGTGGGCGACGCCCAGTATGCCGGTTTCAGCTCTAAGGTTGATGTCTATCGCCGATTCCCCGGCAACCGCCGCGGCGGGCGCGAGCAGAGCCAGTAGAACAACGGCAGCAGTTGTTTTGGTACGCATACGCTTGCAATCTCCTCATTCCCACGGGTAACTATACGCCCTCCCCGCCGCGGCGGTCGAGCACCCGGACTGCAACCCGGCGCGTAAGAGATACCAAACGGCGTCGCGGGTAACATCGACCTCAAAAGATCTTCAATAGACAAGCACGCGATCGGTAGTCGAGTGCCTTTGAGCGGATCTGCGAATAGTCGCTTACACGCTTTCGGCCGGTAGCGCCACCACCGATGTCAGCGAACCGCGCGTTGAATCTCGGATAGAAGATGCACTCCGGCGCGAGGTTGCCGAAACCCGGAGGCGTCCGGAATCGCAAAGAGGTGTTCGAGGAACATGCCCGCTGCACCGTAAGCGACTGCGCGCTCTCCGAGCGAAGAAATGCGTATATCGCAGTCTACCGGCGTGGAGTATGACCAGTTTTCGCGGATTGCTTCCCGACAGACCCTTTTTACGTATTCCGAAGTGAAACCGAGGGTGTCTCCGAACACAACGTGGTCCAGATTAAGCGTATTCACAAGAAACGCGATGTGAGCGCTTAGTTCGCGAAACATCCGTTCCTGCAGCTCCGGAGTATCCCGAATGTGCGATGCATCGATATCGGTAATGGAAAATTGCGTTCTACTCCCCGGTCGCCATAGGATGCTCCTGAACTCTCCGGCGGAAAAATCGTGTCCGTGGTGCACGCTTCCACCGACCACAATACCGAGACCGACCGAAACGCTCTTGTCGTCGAAGTCGCCGGCCTTCGGAAGCCGAACCTCACCAAGGACAAACACGAAGTTTTCGTAGCGTTCTATCTCGGGAAACGCGAGCTCAGCCCAACAGCCGCAGTTCGCGTCGTTGTCCATGAACATCGGAAGCCCAAGACGCCTCGAGGCTTCTTCGTACACCGGAATCGGGTCGACCACTCTCAAAGGATAGGATTGGTTGATAATCCCATCGATGTGATCGATGATACCCGCAAGCCCCAGCCCGACCCCAATGAGGCGGTGCCCGCAGGCGCGCACGCGTTCGCGCATGGATTCGACGACCATCACGACGACATCCAGAATCGGCGTGTCGTCGAGCGTGAGAGGCTCATCGCGGCTTTGTAGAACCCGCCCGTGCAGATCGACAGCGACCGCACTCCAGGAATCGGTCCGAATCTCTACGCCCAATATGCACCCGAACGAAGAATCGAGAGTCAGGTACTTGGGCTTTCTTCCTCCCTGAGGCCCCGCGTCGCCCTCGGCGACAACCTTTATCACGCCTCGTTCCATGAGATCGGCGACAATTTTCGTCACCGTCGATTTGTTGAGGTTCAGATTTCGCGCGATATCGACTCGGCTGATTCGGCCGTTTAGACGTATTTCGCGCAATACCCGTGAGTCGGTAATTCCAACCGCCGGGGATCTATTGTTGCTGACTCGATACGCTTCCATCTACCAATCTTTGTCCCCCGGATGGTGAACGGCGTTGACATGGCACACATTGCGTGCAATGATCCAGCTTAGTTGCTTAATCAAACCAACTTTTCCGCCGGCCGTCAAGGACATGTCCGGCATTCGTGACGCTGTGCGAGTCACTCATGACCATTCAGCGCGTAATACGGAAGGAGCACACGATGTACTTAAGCAGTCGATTCCCCGAGGATTTCGTATGGGGTACGGCAACCGCAAGCTATCAGGTTGAAGGCGCGGCACAGGAAGACGGCCGCGGAACGAGTATCTGGGACACATTCTCGAGGACGCCCGGTAAGGTCAAGCACGGTCACACCGGCGATATCGCCTGCAACCAGTATCACCGCTACGAAGAAGACGTTGAACTTATGCGGTCGCTTGGTGTCGGCGCGTACCGCTTTTCCATCGCATGGCCACGGATTTATCCGACCGGCACCGGCAACGTGAACCCGAAGGGATTCGACTACTACAATCGCCTTGTCGACCGACTGCTCGAAGCCGGAATACAGCCTGTCCCTACGCTGTATCACTGGGACCTTCCACAAACCGTGCAGGATGCCGGAGGATGGCCCGCGCGCGAGACTGCGTACGCGTTCCGCGACTATGCGAAGACCTGCTTCGACGCCCTCGGCGACCGTGTATCCATGTGGATTACGCTCAACGAGCCGTTTTGCTCTTCGGTGCTCGGATATCTCCAAGGAGAGCACGCGCCCGGACACACGGATATGCGCGAAGCGACAGCGGCGATACATCATCTGAATCTCGCCCACGGGCTCGCCCTCGAGACGTTTCGCTCGGAAGGATATCAGGGCCGCATCGGCATAACATTGAACACGCAAACCCCGAGGCCCGCTACCTCGCGGCAGGAGGATGTCGAGGCTGCCGATCGTGCCGCCGATCTCACGACGCGAATGTTTCTCGGCCCCCTGCTCGGCAAGGGATATCCCGAGCGGTTTCTCAATGCCTATCCCGAAGCCCACGTCGAGGTCAAAGACGGCGATCTCGATCTTATCGCCGGAGACATCGATTTCCTCGGGCTGAATTACTACTCCGAGTCGGTTGTGGAGCACAGCGAGACTCATCCCGAAGGCTTCAGGTCCGTCCCGCAGTATCAGGCCCGGACCGACATGGGCTGGCCGATAACCCCCTTGGGTCTGTACCGGCATCTTAAGTGGCTTCACAGCTACACCGGCGGACTTCCCATTTACATAACGGAAAACGGCTGTGCTATGCCGGACACGCTAAGCGAGGACGGAACGCGCGTTCACGACCACGACCGAATCGCCTTCCTGCGGGCATACCTCGAGGCGGCGTCGGAGGCTCTCCGAGACGGAGTGAATCTCAAAGGTTATTTCCTCTGGAGCTTTATCGATAATTTCGAGTGGGCGTTCGGGTATACAAAACGCTTCGGTATCGTTTACTGCGATTACACAGACCAGCGCAGGGTTCCGAAGGACAGTTTCTTCTACTACCGGGATGTTATAGCCGGTGCCGAGTAGATCGGAGAACTCCGAGGACCCTCGGCCCGAACGCAACGCAGACTAAGCACCGAGACGGCGGGCAGCGTTACTCGGAAGTCGGAACCACACACGCGCGGTACACCGGTGCGCGCGGTCCCGAGCGTGCGAAAGCGACGGCTGGTACTCAAGCCGATGTAACAAAATCGCGGTCGGGCCCGCCTGAAGCCGCGTTCTCGATGCTATCGACAATCCGTTCGCGCTGGGCCTGGATCTCGGGGCCCACGACTGGATCGTCGACGTTATGACAGGCAACCGTATGCCCACTTTCGAGCTCTCTCGGTTGAGGGATTTCCTGTCGACACCGCTCGGTTGCGAACGGGCAGCGGGTGTGGAATACACAGCCTTCCGGCGGCTTCGATGGACTCGGTACATCGCCCTCGAGTAAGACCCTGGTTCGTGATTTCTCCACCGACGGCTGGGGAATCGGAACGGCCGACATAAGCGATTGGGTGTAGGGATGCAGCGGGCGTGAAAACAGGTCTCTGTAGTCGGCCTGTTCCATAATCTTTCCCAGGTACATTACCGCGATGCGATGCGAGATGTGTTTTACCATGCTCAAATCGTGGGCGATGAACAGATACGTCAGGCCCAGCTCCCGCTGTAGCTCCTCGAGCAGATTTACAACCTGGGCCTGGATCGACACATCGAGTGCGGATATCGGCTCGTCGCAGACAATGAAGCTCGGATTGAGCGCCAATGCGCGCGCGATACCGATTCGCTGTCGCTGTCCTCCGGAGAACTCGTGGGCAAACCGCTTCATATGATCGGGGTCCAAACCGACGAGTTCGAGCAACTGCTGTACCCTCGAACGCATTTTCGCGCCGTCACGCTCGCCCTGGATTATCATCGGCTCGGCGACGATATTGGCTACCGAGTGCCGTGGGTTCAAGGACGAGTATGAATCCTGGAAGATCATTTGCATTTTCGGCCGCGCGTGGCGCAGATCGTCCGGCTTCATCCCGGTGACATCCATGTCGCCGATTCGCACCTTGCCGGCGGTTGGCTGATATAAGCGCAGCATGCTCCTGCCCGTGGTCGACTTGCCACAACCGCTTTCACCGACGAGTCCGAGGGTTTCACCCGAGCGAATCGTGAAACTGATGTCGTCGACCGCCTTTACATCGCCCACTTTCCGACTGAACACAACCCCACGCTTGATCGGAAAATACTGCTTCAGGTTATCTACCTGTACATACGGTTGGCGCTCACTCATAGACCGCCTCCTTCGACGCCGTCCCCGGGTAGACAAGTCCGACTTCGTCACTCGAACGCCTTTGATTTCGTTCGAGGTCGTAGAAGCATGCGCTAAGGTGAGCCTCCGCCCAGATATCCCGCTGCGCCGCCGCAGGTGCGCTATTCGGTCCGTAACTCCCTTCGGCGTCGAACAACGGGGGGCGTTCGCTCGTGCAGCGATCGAAGGCCCACGGACACCGCTCAGCGAAGGGGCACTGACGCGGAGGCGCGAAAAGGCTCGGTGGCGCGCCGCCTATGTTGACGAGTCGCTCCTGGGAGACGGCGAGCTTCGGAAGCGCGCCGAGCAACCCGATCGTGTAGGGATGCCGCGGATGGGAATAGAGACTCGCGATTTCTCCGTATTCCACAACCGTTCCTCCGTACATAACCATAAGCTCGTCGGCAATACCGGCAACAACTCCGAGATCGTGCGAAATCCAGATAACCGATATTGACAACTCCTTACTCAAGCGTTTCGCAAGGTCGGTGATCTGCGCCTGTACCGTTACGTCGAGCGCCGTCGTGGCTTCGTCGGCGATAAGAATATCGGGGTTACAGGATATGGCGATTGCAATGATCACCCGCTGACGCATGCCGCCGGAAAACTGGTGAGGATAATTATCGTATCGGTCTCGGGCGCTGGGAATACCGACATGATCGAGCAACTCGACAGCTCGATTTTTCGCCCCGTTTCCCCTCAGATCCGTGTGCTTCTTCACCGATTCGGCGATCTGGTCGCCAACGGTCATAAGCGGGTTAAGAGAACTCATCGGATCCTGAAAAATAAAGCCGATTCTATCACCCCGGTACTTTGACATCTGCCCCCGCTTCAGAGCCAGCAGGTCGACCGGCGTGCCGTTGGCCGGATAAAACATGGCTGAACCGGAGGTAATCTTCCCCGGCGGTTCCGCGATGAGACGCAGAAGCGACATCATCGAAACGCTTTTGCCGCTGCCACTTTCCCCGACGACTCCGAGCGTCCGGCCGCGCATAAGATCAAAGGAAACGTTGTTCACCGCGTGAACCGTGCCGTCCACGCTGTCAAACTGAACCGATAGATCCCGGACCTTCAACACCGGGTCCTTGTGCAAAGTTTCGTCGCTCACGAGGCACTCCTTCGGATTTTCGGGTCGAGTATATCGCGCAACCAGTCACCGAGCAGATTCATGCCGAGAGACGTAAATACTATGGCGAGTCCCGGAAAGGCCGCCAGCCACGGCGAGAACTGAATGTACTGTCGTGCGACCGCCAGCATATTACCCCAGCTGGGAATGCCCGGTGGTACGCTGAGGCCGAGAAACCCGAGCCCGGCTTCGTAGAAAATCATCCCCGACATTTCGAACGTGCCAACCGTTATGAGCGGACCGATAAGGTTCGGCAGAATGTGGCGAAAGATGATCCGCCCGGGCCTCGCGCCGAGGCTGATCGCCGACTCCACATACCCTGACTTGCGAATCCTCAAGACTTCGCCTCTCGTAATCCGAACGAAAAGCGGAGCGTTGGTAAAGCCGAAAATGAGAATAACGTTCAGGAGGCTACGCCCGAGCACCGAGGCGACTACCACTACCAGGAGCAGGTACGGAATAGCCAGAAACAGATTGGCGACCCCCATAATAATATTGTCCGTTCTCCCTCCGACGTAACCCGCGATCAGCCCAAGCAGCATTCCGAGGCTCATCGCTATAAGCACGCCGAAAAAGCCCACCGTAAGCGAAACGCGCGTTCCGAAGATTATTCGACTGAGCATATCCCGTCCGAGGTTGTCCGTACCAAAGGGATACTCCCAATCGCCTTCTTCCTGCCACGCGGGTGGTTGCCGGCTTATGCGTAAGTTCTGTTCGGTCGGACTATGCGGTGAGATGTACGGCGCGAATATGGCAGTAAAAACGACAATACCGAAAAGCACCGCACCGACCAATCCTGCTTTATCGCGTAGAATTATCTTGAGTGCGCGCCGGAAAGGCGAGCGCACATTTCGTTTGTCTAATGCGTCAATCCTCATAGCGAATCCTCGGATCTATCAGCGCGTATGCAATATCTGTCAACAGGTTAAGAACGACGACGAAGCCCGCGCTGAACACCGCGATGGCTTGTACGAGCGGGAAATCCCGGGCCTGTACCGCCTGATCTATCATGCGACCGATACCCGGCCATGAGAAAATACTCTCGATATAAATGGAGCCCCCGAGCATATACCCGAACTGCACACCCACGATACTTACAAGGGTAATCGAAACGTTTCGGAAAACGTGGCGAGCGAGAACCTGGGATTCCTCAATTCCTTTGCTGTATGCGGTGCGAATGTAGTCCTCACTCCGAACTTCGAGAACCGCCGACCGCACGAGCCGGGTAAACTGTCCGAGTGGGAAGAAACCGAGAGCAATCGCCGGCAGCACAACCGAAGCGAATCCATCCCTTCCAAAGCTCGGAAACCACTCCAGGTTCACCGCAAAGATAACGATAAGCATGAGCGCGAGCCAGAAGTTCGGAACAGTCTGACCGAGTAGACCGAACGCTCGCGCGAGAGTGTCCCAGACAGTCCCCGGCCTCGAGCCGCCAATTACGCCGAGGGGAATCGCGAACAGGAGCGCAAATCCGATCGCAGCAAAGGTCAGCTGCAATGTGGCAGGAACCCGCTCGATGACAAGTTCCATAGCCGGCGCCCGGTAGTGAAGCGAGCGTCCGAAGTTTCCTCGGAATGCCCCTCCCATGTATCGAGTAAACTGGATGAAAAGCGGGTCATCAAAGCCCATGGCCTCGCGCATCTCCTCTACGCGTTCGGGAGAAGCATCGCGCGGAACCATCGCTCGGGCAGGATCGCCGGTCAAACGTACCATGAAAAACGTAATCATCAGTACGCCCACCATCAGCAAAGCCGACTGGATAAGCCGGCTGAACAGGTATCGCTGCATGAATCCTCCTGGTGTGGGAACGCCCGCAAAGCCGGGTAACGCGATGTGCACCCCCGCGAGCGGGTGCAACCGTCCGCGTTACCCGAAACAAGCTCTCCGAGCCGGCCGACGCCGCCCGGAGAGGCCTGTAGTGCTGCGAAACGGGCGCCTCTATTCGTCTATAGAGGTGAACATGAGGAAGTAGTCCTCGGCAGCGCGAGGGTTGTAATCCACGACACTAGCGCGGGTTGCCTCGAACGTTTCAGGAACGTAGAGATAGATGAACGGAGGATTCTCGTACATGTAGTTATGCAGCTCGCTGTAAAGCTCGGCACGCTCTTCCTGATCGACCGTGCGCTCGATATCGTTCATATACTCGGTAATCGTCTCTTCCTGCCACGCCGAGAAGCTCGCGTCTTCGCCGTCGAGCGCGCCACGAAGTCTCGGCAGCGCCTCGCCCGAGCGCTCGGACCAGCTGTCGCCGAACAGAGGGGGAAGTTCTTTCTCGGCTTGGAGATCCCAGTAGCGTCCCGACTCCATTGTTTCAAGATCCGTTTCGATACCGACATCCTCAAGATATCCCTGGACCGCCTCGGCAACCTGAACAAAGTTCGTGTAGGCGCCCTCAGGAGCGGCAAATCCCATTTCGAATCCGTCGGGATACCCGGCCTCTTCGAGCAACTCGCGCGCCCGATCGGGGTCGTACGGATAGGGATCGATGCCGTCGTCGTACCCGAGGTTTCCGCTGGTCAGGAGACCCGTGGACAGTTCGCCCGTACCTCCGAAGAGGCTTTCGAGAATAGCCTGGCGGTCAACCGCGTAGTTCATCGCCTGGCGGACCCGGACATCCTCGGTCGGTTCATCGACACCGGTGGTCAGGTTGTTAAACGCAATATAGAAGGCGCGGTCAATCGGGTAGCTGACTACTTCGACATCATCGCTTCCGCGAAGACTTTCAGCCTGCTCGAAGTCGAGGCGGTTTACAATATCGACCTCGCCGGTCTGGATTGCCGCCATTCGGGTGGAAGCCTCGGGGATCGGCACATAAACGACTTCATCGACACGCGGGAGCCCCTCGCGCCAGTAATCTTCGTTAGCCTCCATTACAATGCGGTCTTCACGAACCCATTCGACAAACTCGAACGGCCCGGTACCGACCGGCGCTCGCCCGAACTCGTCATCGCCAACCTCCTCGGTGTACTCAGGGGGCACCATATTCCAGTGCTGAGCCATAATACCGAGCAGAAGCGCATCCGGCTCTTCGGTGGTAACGCGAACCGTATATTCGTCGATCGCTTCGACCGAGTCCGCGCGCGCCCAGCGGTCGCTATACGAGAGCTCAGAGCGCTGACCGCGTTCCCAGGAATACACGACTGCTTCCGCGTTGAAGGGCTCTCCGTTGTGAAACTCAACGTCCTCACGAAGCTCGAATGTGTACTCCCTGCCGTCGTCGGACACTTCCCAGCTTTCGGCAAGCGCGGGTTCGATTTCCGCTTCGTCGTTCTGAAACACGAGACTGTCGAACATCTGCCAGGAGACATTCTGGGCGTTTCGCTCCGCGGCATCCGTCGCGTCGATCGAGTTCGGGAAGGTGGGAACCGCAACGCGAAGCGTCTTCTCTTCCTCGTCCGCCGAACCCTCTTCTCCTGCTTCCTGCTGTCCGCCACCGAACGCGGCGAATGACACGAGCAGGAGCACAATAAGCAAACTACTTGCTTTTTTCATGGCTACTCCTTATGAAGGCCTTTTTGATATGCGTAACCGACCGGGCCACGCTGCCGGCTACGCACTTGATACGCTCACGCGCACTTTTGTAACACCACATAGTAGGATGTCGGCGTTAACGTTTCGTTAGCCGCAGATAAAACCTTCCGGCTTCACCTCCTTTGGGGCTGAAACCGTCGGTGCTCTGATTGCTGGGCCCAGTTTGTTCAAAACGCGTTCATCTGTCCACCAGCTTGGTGTTATAATTGTGTCTGAGCAGAAGCGGTCGGCTCCGTAGGCGGATACACGGGAACAGCGCGGGCCCGGAATAGCGCAGGCCGGGAATAGCGCAGGCCTGGAGCACCGCTACTGGCGCACAACGATATGCAGGAAACTACCCACGCAACGGCCCACGAGATCCGAGGCATCCTCTTCGATAAAGACGGTACGCTCTTCGACTTTCGGAAAACCTGGTTGCCGATTCTTCTGGCCGCCGCCGAGCATATCGCAGGCGACGATCAGGCGCTCGCGAAGGCGCTCGCAAAAGCGGGAGGATACGACCCTGACAGCGACCGGTTCGACGCATCGGGTCCGATTGCGGCGGGAAACGCCGAAGACATGGCCGACGCATGGCGCGACGTGCTGCTGCGATACGGATGGGCCGATGCCGAGACACATTCAGAATCGACCGACGGTAAACGGCTTGTCACCCCGAAGCGCGCTGAACTCGTCGCGCAGATCGACACGGCCAGCCGCGAAACCGGGGTTACAACGAGCGTCCCCGTGACCGACCTGTACGTCCTGTTTTCGCGGCTGCACGCGTCGGGACGTATCCTCGGACTCGCGACAAGCGACAGCGAAGAGGCGGCGCACGCGTCGCTGAGACGCGAGGGGATAGAGACGTTTTTTTCGGTGGTAACGGGTTACGATTCGCCGGGCGCCGCAAAACCGTCGGCGGAGGTTGTCTACACGTTTTGCCGACGAACCGGCGTGCGGAGGCAGAATGTCTGCGTCGTAGGCGACACGTGGCACGATATCGAGATGGCGAAGGCCGCCGGCGCGCGCTCGATCGCGGTTCTCACCGGAGCAGTTGAACGAGAATCGCTTGAGCCCTACGCCGATATTGTCCTTCCAAGCATCGCCGAGCTTCCGGAGTACCTGGGTATCGATTGATTCCCGCTCTGCAGCAGGTCGCTTCTAGAACTGCATGCCGCCCTGGAACAGAACCGAGTTTACCGATTCCGGCGTAGAGGCACGCCTGTTTCTGCGCGTATCCGATGTTATCGGCGAAAATCCGGCCTGGAGGTGAAGAAACAGTCCCACCGAGTCGGTCAGATAGTAGGTGACGCCCCCGCTCGCACCCACCCCAAGCGAAAAGAGCGTTGACGATTGCCCGTTGTTACCGAACCGATACGACTCGAGCCCGCTGTTAACGCCCGCGCCGAAGTGAAAGCCGGTATTGTCCCATTCCGACCCGTACCGCGCTCCGACAAGCATGTCGCCGGCCAACGCACGATTCTCGGCGAGCTCGTCCGCCTTCTCGAGAAGTCCGACGTTGCTACTCGCGAATAAGCCCTTCGCGAAGTCGGTCATGAACGTTGCGTTGATTCCCGAAAATGAGTAGGTGTGATAACCACCCTCTGCGGTTTCGTGACTCCGCGTTCCCCGGGCCGCGGAAATGCCAAGGTTGTCGGCTCCGAAAATCATGCCGGCAGTAAGCAGGAGCACGCCAACGAGAAAAAGTATCCGGGTTCCTGTCATAGCTTTACCCCCGTAGGTATGGAGGATTCTCCGTTTAAGGCATAAAGTGTGACACGGAGGGAGTGGGCGTGTACAGCACCGTGACTCCCGGGCTACACTGAATCGCCGTTTCGAATGCCATGAGTGAAGAACACGCGTTACTCGACAGCATGATTGCCGCGGCGTGCGAGGCCGGGCTCAACAGCATGGAGGTGCTTGCCGGCTCCTTTCGCGTAGAGCAGAAGGAAGACAATAGCCCGGTTACCCGCGCAGACACCGAGGCGGACGCGATAATCGCACGAAGGCTCGAGCCATGGGCGCTTGCGCTGGTAAGCGAGGAGAGCCCGCTTCCCGATCACGAACAGCGTCTGTCCTTTTCGCGCTACTTCCTTATCGACCCGCTCGACGGTACGAGGGGCTTCGTTGAACGCGGTCAGGAGTTCACCGTAAACGTCGCGCTTATGGAGAACAACGCTCCGGTGCTCGGCGTTATGGCGCTTCCGGTAGCCGACCTCGTCTATTTCGGCGGACCGCGAGTACCCACGAAGCGTATAGACGTTGGTTTCGAGGCCGTGCTCGCGAATCCCGACTCGGCCTCCGGGAGCGGTCGACCCGTCGGGGATGAGATGGCCGGCGAGCTCGACAGCGATCGCCCCATTCGAGTTATCGCAAGCCGCCACAGTCTCGACGAAGCGACCCGCGCGTGGATAACCCGGCTGTCCGCGCTGTCATACGGCATAGAAACCGTACAGAAGGGAAGCGCGGCTAAATTCTGTGTACTTTCGGAGAATAAGGCTGATGTGTATCCGCGATTTGCGCCTTGTATGGAGTGGGACACCGCCGCGGGCGTAGCGCTCCTTCGCGGGAGCGGAGGAGAGGTGTACGACGCTTGCCTCGGCTCGGCACTCGCTTACGGCGATCCGGAGTGGTACAGCCGACCGTTTATCGCAGTCGGCAAGTTCGGGAGATCGCGGCTGCCGATATCCGAATTGGCCGACGATGCACGACTATGCCCGGATTGAACCGCAAGAATCTATACGGTCTGTTGCTGCGCGCGATTACCGGGGGAGTATGCTTGGTTTCGCTCATCGCCTGCGCCGGCATCGAGAGCGGGCAGCGAACGCCGGAATACCGGCACAGCCAGTCTCCGGTTGGAAGGCCCGACGGCTCCTACGACTACATTGAAATGTACCGCCTCTACAATATGGCCGAGGCCGCCTGGGACGGAGAACCGTCGTTCCGCGATACCGATTGGGAGCTCGACTTCTTCGAACACGAGGAAACGCTCACGCGAGGTCTCGCGATCGACATCGACGAGACTCTCTACATCGTCTTCAGGGCTACGAGCAGCGAACCCGGAAAGGCCGACCGAATCTACAATCTGCAGATTAACAGGCGCGCCCCGTCGTGGATCGAAAGCGCCTCTCCGGTTCAAGTGCACCGCGGTTTCATGAGCCGGTACGAAGCGGTGCGGGAGGAGGTGCTGCGGCGTATCGTGCAAAGCGACGCACGCGAAATTGTGTTCACCGGCGCGAGCGCCGGAGGCGCGCTGTCGCTGCTCGCCTTCATGGACGCGCTCGTTGTCCTCGATGCGTCAGTGCCGCTTCATCATGTCTCTTTCGGCATGCCGCGCATTTTCGACGCTTCGGGAGCCCGATGGCTCCTGCGAACGGCCGAGGAGCGCACGGCGACGACGAGTATTGTTCGCGTCGTCAATGGTAACGACGCGGTACCGACGGTCCCGCCACCGGTGTTCGGCTATCGTCACGTGGTGCCGGCGCATCATATAGGTCCGCCGTTCCGATGGTACCTCGTGTCCGGCCGCGACCATCACCCCGGGTATCACAATACACTTCGAGCGCTTGCCGCGGAGCAGGGCGCCACTATCGAGGATCTTCCCTACGCTCGATGATCGACAGTAGGTGGCTCGGGCAGTTTTCCCAGGAATCGACCGTGGCGGCGGAAAACATCAACCTAAGAGAAAGTTTTCACTACAAGCCGTTGACAGACACCGAACTTCTATTCTTTACTAAGGAATACTTATTTCCTTTCGCAGGCGCTGTGCATTCCCTGCCTGCCGATCTGATTCCATAGAACACGCACCTTCCGCGGGCACAGGCTGAAGCTGTCACAGAAGGACACCAATGAACTCACTCCGATTCGACGAGCTCGGCCTATCGCCGAACGTCCAGACCGCTGTATCCAATTGCGGATACACGACTCCGACTGAAGTACAGGCTCGTACAATTCCGACCGTAATCGCAGGACGCGACGTTGTGGCTACCGCCCAGACCGGCGGGGGCAAAACAGCGTCGTTCGTACTTCCAATGATTCACCGACTCTCAACAGGCACCCCACAAGAGCGGGGTAATCCGCAGGGCGGGGCTTCGAGCAGGAAGAAAGACCGACGGGGCCCGAGGCCTGCCCGGACGGCGACACCGACCGCGCTGATCCTCGCTCCCACACGCGAGCTCGCAATTCAGATTTTCGAGAGCACTCGAACGTACGGCGCCGGCTCGCGACTTCGCGGCGCGTGCGTCTACGGCGGGGCGCCGAAGCCGAGTCAGACCCGCTCGCTCGAGGCCGGCCCCGAAATTCTCGTCGCCACCCCCGGCCGGTTGCTCGACTTCATCAACGAACGTCGCATTGATCTCTCGAAGGTCCAATACCTGGTCCTCGACGAAGGCGACCGCATGCTCGACATGGGATTCATGCCGGACATTCGAAAGATTGTAGCGATGACCTCCTCATCCCGGCAGACGGTGCTCTATTCGGCGACCATGCCGGATGAAATCGAGAAGCTCTCGCGGGAGATTCTCACCGACCCCGAGCGCGTTGAATGCTCCTCCGGCGAGATGAACGTCGAGGGTATCGATCAATCGGTCATGTTTGTCGAACAGGACGATAAGACCCAACTCCTCGTGGACCTCATCGAAAAGCGCCAAATGTTCAAGGCACTCGTATTCACGCGAACGAAGCACAAGGCCTCGCGTCTCGCGAAACACCTTGCGAAGCAGCGCATCGACAGCGCCGAGATTCACGGCGACCGCACGCAGAACCAGAGGAAGCGGGCGCTCGATCTGTTTCGAAGCGGCAAAGTACAGGTTCTTGTTGCCACCGACGTCGCCGCGCGCGGCATAGACGTCGACAGCATTACCCACGTCATTAACTACGAAATGCCGAACGAAGCGGAGACATACGTTCACCGCATCGGACGAACCGGACGCGCCGGGGCCACCGGAAGCGCTGTGTCTTTGTGCAACCGGGAAGAGTTCGGTGCGCTCAAGTCCATCGAGCGGCTCATCGATAAGAGCATTACCATCGACCCCGATCACCAGTGGCACATAGACATCAAGCCGCGCGGTCAAGGCGGCGGAAAGCGCGGAGGGAGAGGATCACGTCAGAATGGGCGCGGACCTAAGGGCGGCTCCCGCGGACCCCGCCGCGGTGGAAGCTTCGCAGAGCGCGGCGCACACCGTGGCTCGCGTGCCGACTCCGGCAGCGAGTCGCGCGGCCGCACGAACGACCGACACGCGGGCGGCAGGCGAAGCGCAAAGCGCAGCTAGGAAAGCAGGTGAATGCGCGAAAAAATGTAGCGCAAGCTCTCCGATTGAATAACCGATTCGCGGTACGCAGTCCCAGGCAGCGTTACGCTGTCGTAGACAGCGTATCGCGGATCGGGATTGCTTCGGCGCGAGTCGGCCCAGTACTTAAGCGAGATATCCTCACCATCCAGCTCAATGCAGGTAAGGCCGCGCTTGCCGAGAACGCAGCCTGCGTTGAACATTGACGGCACCACGAACGTTTCGTGGTATATGCTTCCGATGTCTTTTCTTTTGTCGGGAACCGTACGCGCGAGATAGCCCTTGAGGCGGTCAATCTCCACCCGGATTCCCTCGCGCTGCGACCGATCGGAGTTGCCGTATTGCCGACACAGGCGCTCGATATTGTACTTTACCCAGTCGGTCTTCGAGAGCGACTCGAAAAGCGGCCGGTGCGTATGGCCGATAATGGAGACAATTCGCTGTCGGCGGGAAAACTCATAGATACGCTCTTCTATGGCTTTCTTTTTGAAGTTGTTCGCGCTGACAGACCGGTTCTTGACCGGCAGCTTACTGACAATATTGCGCAGAAACCAGCCGACATGGTCGTTATAGAGTTCGTATTGGCGCGAGGCCTGATGTCCATGGAAGATAAATATGGTATCGGGACTATCCTCGTCGCCAACTTCCCATCGCAGCGCCTCGTGCACCGGCATGTCGAGCGGGTTGTCGTACATGAGGTCGAGATCGTGGTTGCCCACGAGGCGCTCGAGCCGTCCTTCCCGCTGAAATCGATCGAAAACACGGTAGAGCGGTTTCCACTGTCGGCGTACGGCTTCCAGGGGAAACTTCTGCAGCTCTTCGACATCGCCATTGAGTACGAGCCTGTATCCCCGTCTGAAGTACTCTTCGAGAACGCTGATTGCGAGGTCCGCATTGTGAACGAAGTCGTCGCGCGCGCCGCCGTCACCCGCGTGAAAGTCGCTGAATACAACCGCGGGACGATCCTGGGGAATCCGTTCGGCCACCGTACGGCGGTAGAGCCGCGAAAGGTTGTGAAAACTGAACGGGTGCTTGATGGGCACCGTCGTCTCGCACGCGTCGCGATAGCATTGCCCGTCGCGCGTGCGGCGGGTATCGGTCAAGCGTCCGGCGACTGTGTTTCCCGAGCGCTCTCCGACCTCTTCTAAATTGCAAGCGCGTTGACCGGTATTCGCTTTGGTCATGGTATCGCTTATCATTTTTATATCACCCCGCGTGCCTGTGTCCTGAGAACGTCTCGGCCATAGTGTGTTGAAAATTCAAAAGAATTCGTTTTACCGGCCCGGCGCCCGAGTATTCGGCGAGAAACGATTCGATGTGACGTACGGCAAGATCACGGTCGTTGATAAACCGGAACCGGCTCCCACCCGGCCCCCGGTATTCGCGGGAGGGCCGAGACCGACCATCCGGCTCGGAGCTGGAGGCGGTCGCTGTGGCGCCGGCAATCCTATCGACATGACGGATGAATGCCGGGAGTGTTTTATTGAGATTCGAGAATCGCCCCTTCATTCCCCAGCCTGATTCCACAAGCATGCGCGCGTTCAGCCGCTGTTCGTACTGCCCGCGCTGAGGAATGGCAAATACCGGCTTGCCGAGCGTTACCGCTTCGCTGAGACTCTGATGTCCGGCGCCCGTAATGAGTCCCCTGCACCCGGCAAGCGCCTGCGCGTAGTCTTCGCGAGGATTCGGGAACAAGCGATACGGCACCCCTAACCTGGTGAGCTCACCAACGACGCGTCGCCGGTATGTCGGTTTTACATAGACGACAAAGTAGTCACCGTGAACCGTCGGATGCTTTGTGAGCTCTTCGCGAAGTATTGGCCCGATATCGCCGTTGTAGAACGAAACAAGGAGCCTGCGGTCGGATGGCCCGGTCATGGCGCGAGCGATCGCTTTCGCGACGAGCGCATCCGGAAGCATACTCGGGGATTTGGTGACAATGCTCGGATGATTTATCTGCAGGACCGGAAGATCAAGACTTCTGGCCGCGGCAGGAAGATACGGATCGTAATCGCTTATGATCGCGGCTGCGCCGCAGGAAGCGAGCGTTCGACGGATAGCCGATACATCCGCTCGAAAGCGAATCGCCTTTGCAATATTCTGCTTTGCGGTAGCCAGATAGTCTATTCGGTCTTCGCACTTGACCAGATGAAAGTACGGAATTGTAACGACGTGCGCGTCGGGCAGATTCCTCCGAATATGGTGCTGTACCGAAGACGGAACAAACAGAATCAACTCGTGCCGGCGCTTCAACCCCTGCGCGAAGCTAATAAGCCGCGATACGTGACCGAACCCTTCCCCGGCGCAACTCATAGCTACCGTCATACTTCGAGCGTAGTGAAGAGCGTTATCTTTCGGGAAGGTGGTTAACCAATTTTAAACGTAACTCACGAACTTTTAACAGATTCCGATACGATGCTACCCGTCCACGTCTCGGACCCTCCCGACGCTTATCATTTCGCCGGAATGATGGTTTTCCCGGTTCCATGACAGGTGCCCGTCGATCGCACGAGCACCGCGCAGCACGGGCAACCGCGACGCAACGCGAGTGACTCGTTTTAGCGCTGCGGCCGCCGCACGCCACCGAGTCGGTCGGCCCACGCCTCGGGGTATCCACGGTAGTACCGGTCGGAAGGAATGGGCCTGCCGAGTGACCGCGATAGTTTGAAAACGGTGGCTCGGCTTATCGAAGGCAAACCAACAAGCGGAAGGTACAAAGGCCCGAGCAGACACGACTGGCGCGCATGCCCCAACTCGTGTGCCTCCATTCGCTGCTGTGCAGCAACGACACGACGTCCGAATCTCCGTTCGTAATCTACCGAAAACAGAAACATGCCGAGCGAGACTCCTCCGCTGAGGGCGGTCGTGCGCGTAACAAGCGTCACCTGAGGGGCACGGAAGCTTTTCGCATTACGGTCTGCAACTTTAACCACGAAGAACAGCACAGCGCCGAGCAGCGTCTGGGGCAATTCCCAGCTCACGTGCCGCAGGACGGTGAGCATATCCTGCAAGAATGGGCGTTCAGGTGGGAAATCGTTTGCCGATACCGACATTGGCCGAACTCCGGCGGGGATTCCTCAGCGTGAAATACCGAGTCGCTGAATCGCTCCGGTAAGATCTCCGGGAGAGTTGATGAGAAGGTCCGCCCCGGCCGTTTCGAGCTCATCCCGCGAGCCGAACCCCCAGAGAACTCCGATCGAATACACACCTTCTCCGCGGGCTGCTTCGATATCGAAGGAGCGATCTCCGACCATGACCGTATCACGCTCGGAAAGCTCATTCTCGTCGAGCGCGATTCGGATAAGCGTTCGCTTCGGAACGTCATCCTCGGAAAGCGCAGGCCCGTAGACGTGGCGAAAGGCACTGGAAATCTCCAGGTAATCGAGAATCTTAAGCGCGAAATCCCGCGGCTTCGCGGTCACAACCCACATAGCGTGGCCGAGAACATCGAGTTCGTCGAGCATTCTCGGAATATCCGGGTAGAGCCTGTTCTCGAACATTCCATGCGAGCTGTAGCGCCGGCGGTACATACCTATCGCCCGGTCGAGCTGCACCTGGTCAGCCTTAGGAAGGAGCTCCTTCAAGGAATCCCGAAGCTGCGGGCCGATATACTTTGTCAGCTGCTTGCGCGAGTGGCTCATCCCGCCGGCGCCGATTACCGCGTATTCGAGGCAGCGAGTTATCCCTTCGGCGGGATCGGTCAGGGTGCCATCGAGATCGAAAAAAATATTCAACGCGACCTCCACTTAGCGAATACCGTTCTTACGATATCACAGCGCAAGCGCACAGGCAGCGCCTGAGCAACCCGTGGGTCGACTCAAATTTGCCGGAGACGCGAAGAATTCCCCTATCCGTAGGACCGCGAAACTGAAGCTTTCACATCAAGTTCGCGCCGCAGAGCCTTTTACGAGTCGTTTTCCTCCTCATCAGCGCCTTCTTCGGCTTCCTGATCGTCCTCTTCCTGCTCTGCTTCTGATTCTGCCTCAGTTTCTGATTCTGCCTCAGCTTCTGCTTGTTCTTCCTCCCGCTCTTCTTCGAGCTCAGCGGACACAATCTCGTTTACTTCGCCCATGAGCTCCCGATCGTTTGAAATGAGGATCGCAAGCTCGTCGAACCTCGACTCGTCTATTGGGCTTTCCGATACCGCGTCGGACACGATTTCATTTCCTCGTTCGCGCACATCGGCCAGTGCCGTAATTGTCTCTTCGTATCGGTCGTCTTCCAAAAGACTCTCATCGACCTCTTCGAGGTCACCCCCGGCCTCATCGACCGACCGCTGCAATTGTCGGAACTCCGTGGAAGTAAGCCCGCTGTCGCTGCGAATTTCGTCGACCTCTTCCTCCAGCTCCTGCTGTCCACGGCGAACGGCCAATTGGACCCCTGCAAAATGGTCGATTTCTTCCTCGCTCACCGGCTCGACCTGGTCCTGCTCTTCGTCGTTGGCCTGTTCATCATCGGCGGAATCCGTATCGGTCTCCTGGCTGAATACGGGCGAAACCATGAGCAGCGCTACTACAAGCAGAAACCCCGTTGAAGATATCTTCGTTCTCATCGCTCTATCACTCCCGAGACGCAGTTCGCGTTTATCGCAGTTGCGTCCCTCTCTTGTTAAATTTCGGCCTGCCGTGCGGACGATCGACCCGAATTCTATGAAGATTCTGCGAAGAATCGTGACGATCGGCTCGGCGACAGCCGTTTCTGCAGACAGGATCGATGACCGAACACGAATCAGGCCCCGATCGCAGTCGACCCAGTCCCTCCGGTTGGCGCTTACACGCCGTTTGCAGCGGTAGCAGACATCCGGATATGATAGACAACAATGCGACCTGATTGTCATATGCACACACCCCTCTGCGGCCATGCCCAGGGCGAGCCACGAGAATACGTCGACGCCGCGAAGCGCGTCGGTGTCGACCTTATCACCTTCACCTGCCATATTCCCATGGATGACCCCTCGTTCGGGACCCGGGGCACGCGCATGGCTGAGTCCGACCTGCCCCGCTATCGTGAAATGGTCGCCGACGCGGCGGCGTACGGGAAAGAGCTCGGGGTGGAAGTGCGCTTCGGCATAGAGGCGGAGGTCTTCCCCGACGATTCGATAATGAAGCGGATGGACCGCACGCTCGAACGCTGGGACTTCGATTTCGTTCTCGGATCGCTGCATCATCAGCTCAGCTCCTATCAGAACCGTATTCGGACCGAAGGTCTTGCGAATGATGAGGCGATTATCAAGGACTACTTCGCTGTCCTCGCGCGGGAAGTAGCAAGCCGACGATACGATAGTATCGCGCATCCGGATCTCATCCGGATTTACGGCACCGTCTCACCCTTTGACCCGAGGGAATACGAGCGAGAAATCCGGGCGTTCTACGAAAGCGCCGCCAAACACGACGTATGTCTCGAAGTAAACACCAGCGGTATGATCAAGGGAGTTTACGAGATGCATCCAGATCCCCGAACTATGCAATGGGCCCGCGAAGCAGGCTGTCGTTTCACCCTCGGATCCGACTCGCACCGGCCCGAATCGGTCGGCCAGTATTTCGACCGTGCGCTCGAAAACCTGTCGTCCGCCGGCTACCGGGAAATATCGTTCTTTCGAAATCGTAGGAGAGAAGATCTATCGATCGAAGACACGGTCGCGGTGTAACGCGGGCCGACCTGTTCTTACTGTCCACCACATTGGTGTAGTGCGCCGTCTGACCGACAGGATAATCGGGCATGCTCCCGGCGCTCAATGTAGCGCGCGCCTCTTATGGCCTCCGATGGGCCGGATATGGGCCGGAGATGGGATGGACGAGCTCGGTGGTCGCGAGGTTTTCGTTTCAAGCCGCGTCTCGCGCTTTCCTGCGCTCCTCCATGGCTACGCCTTGTTCAATTCAACGTGTTCGCCGGTCTTGGCGTAGACGATCCACTCGCACATATTCGTCACGTGGTCGCCGAGCCGCTCCAAAAAGCGATTGAGAAATACCAGGGCCGTACCGGTTTCCACGCGGTCAGGATTGGCCGCAATCATCTCGAGTAGCTCCTTGTACAGTGCCCGATGCATCTGATCGATGTCGTCATCGCGGCGTGCCACTTCCCGCGCCTGGTGGGGATCATGGTTTACATACGCGGTGATCGAGTCACGAACCATAGCCATTCCCTTCTCGGTCATATCGGCAAAGCGGGGAAGCGTTTCCCGAAACACGGCGTCGGTAAGGTGATCCATCACGCCTACGAGGTGACGGGCGTGATCGCCGATCCGTTCCAGGTCTGAGGAGATCTTCATAGCCACGAGGATCTCCCGCAGATCGGTGGCCACCGGCTGTTCGGTGGCGATGATCTCCGTGCACCGCTTGTCAAGGGCAAATTGAACGGTATCTATCTGGTGATCGTTCTGTTTCACGTGTTCCGCCAGCTCGTAATCCTGATTGGTCACCGCCGTGAGCGCTTTTCGGAGCGCATCTTCCACGAGTGTTCCCATTTGCTGAACATCCTGGTACATCAAATTCAGTGCATTGGTGAAGTGTTGTCTCGTTTCCATCCGTGCTCTCTCATATCGAATTTATCCGATTATTCTTGGAGTCTTGCTTCTTATCATCCGAATCGTCCGGAAATGTACGCCTCCGTCCGCTCTTCCCGAGGATTGAAGAATATGCTCTTCGTCTCGCCTGCTTCGATAATCCAACCGTTCAGGAAAAAGGCGGTTTGGTCGGAAACGCGGCCGGCCTGCTGCATGTTGTGGGTCACGATAATAATCGTGTAGCGCTCTTTCAGTTCCGTGATCAAATTTTCGATTTTTGCAGTGGAGATCGGGTCCAACGCACTGGTCGGCTCGTCCATGAGTATCACATCCGGCTCCACGGCAATTGCCCGGGCTATGCACAATCGTTGCTGTTGGCCTCCCGACAACTCGAGCGCGTTTTGCTTCAGCTTGTCCTTTACTTCATCCCAGAGCGCGCACCGTTTGAGACTGGTCTCCACCAGCTCGTCCATATCATCCCGGAAGCCGTTGATTCGTGCTCCCCAGGCGATATTCTCATACACGCTCTTTGGAAAGGGATTCGGCTTCTGGAACACCATCCCCACGCGCCGTCGGACCTCCACCGGATCTACGCCTTCAGCGTAAATATTCTGATCATTGAAGTATACTTCACCGTCGGCTCGGGTCTCAGGAATCAAATCATTCATCCGATTGAGACAACGCAGCAGCGTGCTCTTGCCGCACCCCGAAGGACCGATGAGCGCGGTCACCCGGGACTGTATAAAGTCAAGGCTCACATCGTGTAACGCCTGGAACGAGCCGTAGTAAAAGTCCAGATTGCGCGTCTGCATCGCCAACGTTGCGTCCATTGCTCAAATTCTCCTATTCTTCGATATTCGATTTCGGGTAATGATTGCCGCGGCGTTCATAGTCAACATGAGCAGTAACAGTACAATAATCGCTGCCCCGGCCACGTTGCGAAACTGATCCTGCGGCCGCGCCGACCATTGGTAGATCTGGATCGGAAGCACCGTGAATCTGGAAAAGATCGATTCGGGATCCACTGTGATGAACGTCGACGCACCCACGACAACCAAGGGCGCGGTCTCACCTACGGCGCGGGAAATCGCGAGAATACTCCCGGTAAGAATGCGGTCAAAGGATGCTGGGAGTACGTGGTGCCAGATCGTCTGCCATTTTGTGGCTCCCAACCCGTAACTGGATTCTCGCAGACTTGCCGGTACCGCCTTAATCGCCTCGCGCGAGTTAATAATGATAATCGGAAGAATGAGTAGTGCCAGGGTCATTCCGGCGGAGATGATTGTCCGCCCCTGGGTAATCGAGCCCATTGAACGAACGAATACTGCCAGACCCAACAGACCATAGATGATGGAGGGAACCCCCGCGAGGTTGTAGATGTTTACCTCGACGATCCGATTATACCATTTGTTCCCCAATGCGTACTCTTCGAGGTAGATCGCCGAGGCAACCCCAATCGGGAACGATATTATCATCACAATCAGGATCATCCACATAGAACCCAGCAGCGCCGTGCGGATCCCCGCGAATTGCGGCGTCGGGTTCTGCGGTGCCCTCAGGAAAGCTGGCGTGAGCCAACTACGAAACTCAAGAACGGCACTGGGGTGCTCAGCATATTCGGCGCGAACTTCGTCCTGTTGAAAGATCGACTCGTGTAGCGACCATGACTCGAGCACGGTGGGGCGAATGATTCGTTCCTCGACCAAGAGCACGAGTTCAGGAATTGGACGTTCTTCCAACGGTCGTTCGCTATTCAAGCGCCGAAGGACGCCGACTGAAACCTCCTCTTCGAGCAGATCGATCAACTCGGAGGACTCCATCTCCTCGAGGTTCCCACTGGCTATCAACGTTTCAGGTTGAACTTCATTATCTATGAGGACGTACCCGAAGACATTGTTGAAGATGTTGAGAAGCATCGTAATCAAAGCCAGAATCGCGATGGAGGTTGCCAGGTAGAACAGAGCCTGCCAAATCCTTCCGCGACGCCGACGTCGTTCAATGTTAACTATAATCTCTTCATGACGGTGGCTAATGTGTTCGTCCCGGGTCGAGTTCATTCGTACACCTCCCGATACCGCTCAACGATTCGACGGCTAATGAAGTTGAGTGTCAGCGTAACGAGGAATAGTACCAGTCCAAGAGCGAAGATGCTGTTATAGTCGATCGAGTCGTAGCTGACATCGCCTCCACTGATTCGTACGATATACCCGGTGAGTGTTTCTGCGCCCTCAAAGGCATTAAACGTGAAGTTGGGCCCCGCTCCCGCCGCGAGAGCCACTATCATAGTCTCACCCACCGCCCGGGACAGCGCAACAATGAACGCCGCGGCTATTCCGGAGAACGCAGCCGGAACTACAATCTGCATCGACGTCTCCATTTTAGTGGAACCGAGAGCAAATGCGGCCTCTCGGAGACTTCGTGGTACCGAACTCAACGCGTCTTCGGTCATCGAGGTAACGAGTGGAAGTATGAGAATGCCCATGACGATTCCGGCAGAGGCGGTGTTGTATACGTCCACGATATCGTTGCCGAAGATCGACTGCAACAAGGGCGTCATAAACGTAACGGCAAAGTACCCATACACTACCGTAGGGATTCCGGCCAGCACCTCAAGCAGTGGTTTCAGAGTTCCCCGGACGCGCTGTGAGGCATATTCGCTCAAGTAGACTGCCACCATGAGGCCCAGAGGGAACGCGACAAGCATGGCGATCGAGCTTGTCATAAGCGTGGCGGAAACCAAGGGTAACACGCCGATCTGGCCGATCATCGGCTGCCATTCGGTGCCAGTAATAAACTCCCTGAAACTTACTTCCGGATCGCCGAAAAACAGCCATGACTCCTTCACCAACTCGTAGACGATTCCGATCGTCACGAGGATCGATAATGCGGCACAGAGAAACAGAAACCACTGGATTACCTGTTCATGGGGTCGCGTCTTGTGGGAGAATTGGAGCTTTTTCGGCGTATCCGCGCGCAAATTCGACATAGATCCTCCGGTTACAAAGCGAGAGGAGCCTGGCCGGCTCCTCTCTCCGATGCATTACATGTTTTTGAGGAGCATCACATGAATCAGATGATCATGCGATTGGATCAGTACATGTCTCCCACTGCTTCTAACCAACTTTCCTTAGCGCCGTCAATCGCCTCAGTATCTGCCTCAAAGTATCCAACTCCCAGCATACCTTCCGCGGAGTTATTGAGCACATACGCCAGCCATGCTGCTACTTGCGGCTTCTCGCGCATGATATCCGCATCGCTATACATGAACAGCGGACGGGCAATCGGATAAGAACCGTTATCTACGTTCTCGGTGTTGGCCTCGACTCCTTCAATGCTCAGAATCTTCAGTCGGTCACCTTCGCCGTCGTAGTATGCATACCCAAAGAAGCCGATAGCATTGGGGCTGCCCTCGATTCCTTGTACCAGTATATTGTCGTCCTCGGAAAGCTGCGTGTTGGGCGCGTCGAGAAGCGGCTCCTCGT
>JBKGYS010000013.1:0-27834 GCA_046545955.1 Spirochaetales bacterium
GACGTGGCGGGCCGGGTGCCTGTGTCGGGCCGGGTGCCTGTGGTGGGCCGGTCGTCCGTGGCGAACCGGGTCCCTGTTTCGGGCCGGTCGGACGTGGCGGGACGGTCGGACGTGGCGGGCCGGTCGCCTGTGGCGGGCCGGGTGCCTGTGACGGGCCGGTCGGCACCGGGATCGGGCATTGCTGGGTTGGGCGGTGTCTCCGGCGGAAGCACACCCGCGGCGGCGAGCGATGAGAGCGCCTCGTCGAGCGGACGGAAGCCGCTCATCCCTTGAAACGGTTCGAGGGCGACAATGAGTTCCGGTTTATGGTTGCGATCGCGAAAGGTTCGCTCGCGTGCATCGAGCGGAATGCCGGCCGCCTCCTCCCGCGCGAAACCCTCCTGCGCCTGTTCGCGCGAGGGATGGGCCTGGATACTCAGGCCCTGCTCGGCGGACAGAAACTTAAAGAGAAAGCATAGAGAACCGCGCTCGGAAACATCGACATCGCTCAAGCTGCGCCCGTCCTGGAGCCGGCTCGGCGAGGACGGGTGCGCGCCCATCCAGATTTCGGCCAGTGGCCGACCGTCGGGTGGTTCGTCGAGGAGCGTCTGCAGCGAGCAGCGGCTTCCCCACGCATAGTCTTTTCTCGGATTTTCAAGCCGTTGAATATTCATTGACGCGAGTACTGTATGCTCACGGGCCTCGCCGGGTCAATTCACGACGCCTGCAGCGCCAGTGGCGGGCAGGCTCGCCGAACGTTTTGCAGGCCGAACCGATATTACTCGTTGACCAAGCGCGCGGCGCCGGGCAACCGTATCCTCCATGAATGCGCAGGACCTTCAGAAGAACCATGCAGGAATCCGGCTGCTTCCCGGTAACACCGACGCCTCCGACGCCCGACTCGGACGGCTCGCCGAGCGGCACGCCCAACGCGTCGGGCCCGACCGCGAGGTCGCGATTGTAAGCTCCCCGGGTCGCACCGAGCTTGCCGGCAACCACACCGATCACAACAACGGGCGCGTCCTTTGCGCGTCGGTAGATCTCGACGTTCTCGCGGTCGTTTCTCCGCGCAGCGATTCACTCGTGCGGATTGAAAGCGAAGGCTACGAGGGAATTATCGAGGTCGATGTTTCCGATGTCGCCCCGCGTGCGCACGAGCGTGAGCACCCGCACGCGCTCGTCCGCGGGGTGGCCGCGGCGTTCGCCGAAGCCGGCCGGCCGGTTTTCGGCTTCGACGCTACGGTCACGAGTCGCGTCGCGTCGGGAAGCGGGCTCTCGAGCTCGGCCGCGTTCGAGGTTTTCCTCGGCACGACGTTCGTCTTTCTTCGGCAGCCCCGCCCGCAGCGCGACGGCGGTCCCGGTGCGCAGGAGCTCTGCGGCGAGGATGTTCTGTTTGTCGCCCGCGCAGGGCAGAGGGCGGAAAACGAGTACTTCGGCAAGCCGTGCGGGCTCATGGACCAGATCGCGTGCGCGCACGGTGGTATTGTTTCCATCGATTTTTCCGATGATCCACCGGATATTACCCCGGTGAACTTCGATTTCGGTACTGCCGGATACGCCCTCGCGGTGGTCGACACCGGGGGAACCCACGCGGACCTCACCGCCGACTACGCGGCCGTTCCCGAGGAAATGCGTGCCGTGGCGCGGCAACTCGGGGGTACGGTGCTCGCCGATTGCGCGGAGAACGCGCTGCACGAGCAGCTCGCGCGTGTGCGCAGGGCATGCGGAGACCGGGCCGTCCTGCGCGCGCTTCATTTTTTCAGCGAAAACCGCCGTGTGGCCTGTATGATAGAGACGCTTGCGGCGGGCGACGCGGATAGCTACCTTCGTCTCGTGCGCGAGAGCGGGGAATCCAGCGCGAGGCTGCTTCAGAATCATTATTCTCCCGGCAATCCATCCAACCAGGGAATCGGAATCGGCGCGTATATCGCGCAGCGATTCCTCGACGCCCGAGAGCTCCCGGGCGCCGCCCGCGTACACGGGGGAGGATTTGCCGGCACAATCCAGGTCTACGTTCCAATCGGCCAATGGCAGGGCTTTGTCAGCACTATGGAGGAGATTTTCGGGGCAGGAAGCGTCACAAGGCTTCGGGTACGGGCTGAAGCCCCTCGCTTTATCGTCCCATGATTGGGTAAAATGTCGGCCATGGAACAATCAGTACTACAGACAGAGCGCTACAAATATCAACCTAAACTCCCGCGGTCGCTGACCAAGCCGGTCGAATCGGTGGTGTGCTCGCTGGGTGAACCGACTGAAGCGGCCGGGGATCCGGCCGACGTCAGGAACATGTTTCCAATTACCTACGGACAGCCGATCGCCGAATTTTCCGAGGGGGCCAACAGCTCGGGCAACGCCGAACGTACGCTCGGAGTGATCCTCTCGGGAGGCCAGGCTCCGGGTGGACACAACGTTATCTGCGGGCTGTATGACGCAGTGAAGGCGGCAAACAGCAAGAGTCGAGTCCTCGGATTTCTCGGTGGCCCGAGCGGGCTCCTCGAGAAGAAGTACCAGGAACTCGACGACGCGACCATCGACGCCTACCGCAACACCGGCGGTTTCGACATTATCGGTTCAGGGCGAACCAAGATAGAAACCGACGAGCAGTTCGAGCAGTCGGCGAAGGTCGCACGCGAACTCGACCTCGACGGGATTGTCATTATCGGCGGCGACGACTCGAACACGAACGCCGCGTTGCTGGCCGAGTATTTTCGCAGCCACAATGTGAACACTCAGGTGATAGGTGTACCAAAGACTATCGACGGAGACTTGCGCAACGAGTACATCGAGGCAAGCTTCGGCTTCGACACCGCGGTCAAGGTGTATTCGGAGCTTATAGGGAATATCGGACGCGACGCGAACAGCGCGAAGAAGTACTGGCACTTTATCCGTGTCATGGGCCGAAGCGCTTCGCACATCGCGCTCGAGTGTGCGCTGCAGACCCAGCCGAACATCTGCATTGTGAGTGAGGAAGTAGCCGAGAAGAAGCGCTCGCTAGCCGACATCGTCGAAGAAATCGCCGGTTCGGTTCGCGATCGCGCAGCGAACGGCGAGAACTTCGGCGTTGCGATAATCCCGGAGGGTCTCATTGAGTTCGTTCCGGAAATGAACGGCCTCATTGGTGAGCTAAACGATACGCTTTCCCAGGCGGACGCGACGGGAGACGATCGCATCGAGGAAGTCAGCGGTCGCCTGTCGGCAGCGTCGAAGAAGGTGTTCGACCAGCTGCCTCATTCCATCAAAGAGCAGCTGCTTATGGACCGTGACCCGCACGGCAACGTGCAGGTGTCGCGCATCGACACCGAGAAGCTGCTTGCCGAGATGGTTGGAGCGCGACTCGCGGAGATGAAAACCGCCGGTGAGTTCAAAGGAAAGTTCAGCGCGCTTACCCACTTTTTCGGATACGAGGGGCGCTGCGCGTTTCCGTCCAATTTCGACGCCGACTACTGTTACGGCCTCGGGTATACCGCCTTCGTGCTCGTCGCGAACGGGCTCACCGGATACATCGCCTCGATTCGAAACCTCGCGGACGGACCCGACGCCTGGAAAGCGGGAGGCATTCCCCTGACCATGCTCATGAACATGGAACGGCGCCACGGCAGTAATAAGCCGGTTATCAGAAAGGCGCTCGTGGAACTCGACGGAAAGCCGTTCCGTAAATTTGCCGAACACCGCGAGCAGTGGCGGGTACAGACCCGATACGCGTCGCCCGGAGCGATACAGTACTTCGGTCCGGCTTCGGTATGCGACCGGCCTACTGAAACGCTGTTACTCGAACGGAGCTGAGCACGATGAGTCTGCGTACCGAGGAGCCCATTATTGCGATTGATGTGCGGGCGGAACTGGGCGAAGGCGCGATCTGGGACGATCGCGCCGGCCTCCTGTATTGGGTTAATATTGCCGGACGAACGCTGAACCGATTCGATCCCGCGACCGGTCGTAACACATCGGTGAGTACCGGAGAACAGGTTACAACCGTTGTCCCGCTCGAGGCGGAACCGAACGTTGTCGTCGGGCTCGAAAACTCCGTGGCCGTCATGAACCCCGAAACCGGAGAGCGGCTGGTCTCGGTACCGTTGGAAGAGGATATGCCCGAGAACCGCTGCAACGATGGAAAATGCGGGCCCGACGGAAGCCTCTACATAGGCACGATGAGTACCGTTCGGCGTACGGGTAGCGCCTCCCTGTATCGAGTGGCTCCCGACTATACCGTTCAGCCGTGTTTCGGGGGTGTCACCGTTTCCAACGGAATCGTCTGGAACTCCGATGAGACAAAGGTCTACTACATAGACACGAGCTCGCGCGGCATCGACGTAATAGACTTCGATCGAGCTACCGGAGCGCTGACGAATCGGAGGCAGCTGATCGCCGTGCCGCCGGAATACGGCAAACCCGACGGTATGACCATAGATACCGAAGGCCGCCTCTGGGTGGCAATGTTTCACGGCGCGGGTGTGACTGTATGGGACCCTGAAAGAGCGGAACTGGTCCGCAAGGTCGACATACCCGCTAAGAACGTGACAAGCGTCGCATTCGGTGGACCCGAGATGTCGACGCTGTACGCGACGACCGCAGCGATCGGGCTTGCGCCCGCGGATCAGGAGCGATTTCCGGCAACCGGAGCCGTTTTCGCGGTAAAGACCAGCGCAAGCGGACGACGCGCGTATCGCTTCGCCGGGGTCACCGGTTCGGGTGCGGAGGGGCAGCGTATGGCCTCGACGCACGAATCGGCAAGCGAGCCCGAGCCGGATACGCCGGTGCAGAATAGCCCCGATGCGTCGACCACGGATAGTGCGGACGGAGACCAGGAATCCGACCAGTTAGCCGAGGACGACAACGATACGAACGAACTGCCTCCGTTGCCGGAGACGGATTAACGTTCAGCCTTTTTCGACGTGTTCTGCTCCATGTACGATGGCTTCGAACCGGTCGACAATATGAACGAGTCCTTCTGTATCAAGGGCACAGTACTCGGTAAGCTCTGCGCGCACCCGGGAACGCGTCGTCTGTGAAGCATTCCGGTCGGAACACCCCTCACAGTACTCGTAGTACCAGCGCAAACTCGCTTCGAGGCCGTCGGAAATCTCGAGTCTTTCGTGCCCTTTGTCGCCGGTCATGACCGGAAGAACCGTCTTTAAGCCGGTTCTTCCGCCCTGCCTCGGATCGTAGTAGAGAAAGTCGACAAACGGTTTCTGCACATCCTTGATAATACCAAGCGCGTGGTGAAACACGTCCGCAAAATCAGGTACCCAGTACGCCAAGCGTTGGAGCACTCGTCGCTCGAATGCAGCGGAGTACACCAGGACCGAGCCCGCGTTCTGCAGCGCTTCGGCGAGCGAGGCGGCCAGACCTCGTCTCGGGTCGTTCGACTCTGCGAGACCCTCCGCAACGTAGTCGAGGTGCCGCGGTGAGCTCTCGGGCTCTTCCTGCCGGTGCACGGAGAACTGAACGGGCACGTGTTCCCACGGTTTAACGCCGGGCAACGGTGGGATCGCCTGGCTGACCGTCTCGAAGTCGAGATATACACGCGGATAGTGCAGTTCGGAAAGAAACGCTTCGAGCGCGGGCCTGTCAATATAAATCGATCCGCTCTGCAAGGTCTCCAATTGAAGCTTCTGCCTGCGGCCGGGAACCTGCGACGGTGGTACGTCGAGAAGGTCGCGGTAGCCTGCCTTGCGAAGCTCGCCGACAACACCGCCACCACGAAACAGAGCTTCGAGTCTCGTATCGACGGACGCGCCCGTGCCGTCTGATTGCCGATCCGTTACGCCGGAACACACCGGGCATTTCTCCGAATCGCTGCACGGTGGCGGCAGATCGTCGCCGCCGAGCATCTGCTGAATCCGCGTAATACGGGCCTTAACCGCCTTCATGCCGCCGCGCAACTGCTTGCTGCAATCGCGTTCGACCAGCACCGACTCGGGTTCTATTTCGCCGCCACGCTCCCGGTCCTTGACGAGACAGACGGCGCCGCCGCCCGAGGCCGAGTATCCGGCCTGCTCCAGCACGAAAAGCTGGTAGCGCAGTCGCTCGATTGTCTGCGGTTTTACATGATACGTCGCGCAGGTTACGAGGGGGCGTACACTGCCGTTTTCTCTGCGCTCGAGGATCTCGACACGCGCGTGACACCCCGCAGCCGAAACATCAACCCCAAGCTCATAATTTCGACTCCCGCGGTAGGCGGCCATCGCGAGCGACCGGACACGGTCGGCCTGCTCGGCGGTAAAGCGCGCCGCATACCCGGTTTCCCGGGTAGCCGCTTGGGCATCCGTTTCCCCGATGCGACGTTCTTCATACAGCCGCCGAAGACAGCGGCCGCCGATCAGGAATTCCCGCTCGGTGAGCGGCCGGAAATTCACGACGCCGATACACCCCGCGAGAGTTCATACGTGTCGATAGCGATCTGCAGCTCTTCATTGGTGGGCATGACCACGATCGAGGTCGGCGAGTAATCCGTGGATATAATTCCAGGATTCGTTCCCACCTGCCGGTTTCGCTCGTCATCGATTGCGATACCGAGGTTTGCGAGGCGATGGCAGATCCGTTCCCGCATCTTGACGCTGAACTGCCCGATACCGCCGGTAAAGGCAAGAATATCGACGCGTACGAGATTCGCGCTGTACGCGCCTATGTAGTTCCGTACGCGGTGTGCGTATACGTCAAGCGTTTCGATAGCCCGCTTGTTTCCCTGCTCGGCGGCCTCTTCGAGGTCGCGCATATCGCTCGAGATACCGGAGAGGCCGAGAACGCCGCTTTTCTTATTAAGCATGACGTTCAGCTGTTCGGCGGTATATCCGCGCTCGAGCAAATAGAAGATGACTGCGGGATCGACATTTCCGCTGCGGGTTCCCATTACCAGACCCTCCAGCGGAGTGAACCCCATTGAAGTGTCCATTGAGCGACCATTCTGAATCGCGGTAATCGAAGCGCCGTTGCCGAGATGGCACGAAATCACGTTGGTGTTATCCACCGAACGTTTCATGAATTTAATCGCTTCGTTCGCGACGAAACGGTGGCTGGTCCCATGAAAACCATAACGCCGAATCTTGTATTGATCGTATAATTCCCGTGGAATACCGTAGAGGTACGCGCTCGGGGGAATTGTCTGATGAAACGAGGTGTCGAATACAGCGACCTGTGGGACGTCGGGAAGCAGCGCTTGCGTCGCTCGAATTCCCGAAAGATTCGCCGGGTTGTGTATCGGTGCAAGCTCAACGTTATCCTCGATCGCTTTTATGACCTTTTCGTCGATTACGACCGATTCGGAATAACTCTCTCCGCCGTGTACCACGCGATGTCCTACGCCTGAGATCTCGTTGATATCAGAAAGTATACCCGAGTCGGGATCGATGAGCGCCTTTCCCACAAGCGCGGCGGCGCTCTCGTGGTTCGGAATATCCTGCTCCCAGCTTAATTCGCCTCGCTCCGAGGATTGCTCGAGCCGTCCGCCGGCTATGCCGATTCTCTCGACCTGACCTTTTCCGAGACTTTCGCGTTGAGGCATAGCGTATACTTCGTATTTCAGCGAGGAGCTTCCACAGTTAATTACGAGAAATATGTCAGTCTGAGCGTCAGCCATTCAGTTAATCTTCCTGCATTTGCTCCGCGCGCCGTATGTAGGCAAGCCCAAGGTTGTAGTAGGCTTCGGTAAACGCATCCTCGGAGTCTACGAGTGCCTGAAAATCGTCGATTGCGGCATCGTATTCCTCGAGCGCGTAACGGGCATTGCCCCGGTTAAAGCGGGCATTTATATGATTTTCATCGATATCGAGCGTTTGTGAGAAGTCCGATTCAGCATCTTCGTACTCCTCGAGTTCGTATCGTGCGTTACCACGGTTATACCACGCCTCGACGAACTGGTCATCTATCTCAACCGCCGCCGAAAAGTCATCTATCGCTGCTTCATACTCGCCGGTCCGAAGTAACGCCACGCCCCGGTTGTTTAACGCCTGCTCATCCTCGCTGTTTTCCTCGATGAAGCGGTCGAAGTCCTCGATCGCCCGCTCGAACTCCTCGAGTCTCAGCAAAGCGGTTCCTCGCTGGAAGTAAAGTTCCGGTTCTTCCTCGTCGAGCTCGGCCGCAGCCGAAAAATCCTCGACCGCCTTCTCGTATTCCTCGACTTCGATATGGCTCACGGCGCGGTTGTACCATGCCTCAAAAATCTCTTCATCTTCTTCTATGACTTCGCTGTACAGCGAAATCGCTTGCTCGTAGTCGCCCTCGTCGAAGGCGGCTGCAGCCTCGTCGAGCGTATCGGCAAGATTCGCGCTTGCGCCCGTCGCAACAAGGAGCAGCACTATTGTTGTTACAATGAAGTTTCTAAACATACCAGCATTTTCCTTCCGTTGAGTTATCATTCGTGGACCATCTACACCTTTTTCAGAGTCGAAACCACCCGCTCGAGCACCTTCTTACGGTCGAGCGGCTTTACGATGTAGTTTTTCGCTCCGGTCACAAGAGATTTCTTTACGAGGTCATCCTTGCCGAGCGCGCTGATCATGATAACACACGCGTTCTTGTCAAAATCTACGATATGCTGAAGCGCCGTCACACCGTCCATCCTGGGCATGGTGATATCCATTGTCACCACGTCGATATTCGGATACAGCTCTTTGTACTTCTCAAGTCCTTCCTGTCCGTCCGCCGCCGTGGCAACCACGTCGAAACCCGCCGAGGTCAGGATCTGCGACAATTGCTTGGAAACGAACATGGAGTCATCTACAAGCAGAGCCCGATAGGGGCTTCCGTCCTCTCTGATGCCTTGCGGTTCGCCGGTGTTGAAGTTCGGGTAATCACCCTTAGATTGCATGTAATGCCTCCGATCTCGCGTCTACCGAACGGTACGTGTTTTGAGTTCAAATATCAAGCAAACGGACACCGCGGAGGTCGCACTCTCTGCGCCGGTAAGGAGAAAGCGAATTGACGGACACCCCCGCACGAGGCACAAAAATGGGGCCGATTACGGCCCCATAGATGACAGCCCCAACCACGTGAGGACAGCCGGTTTTTACCTGGATTTTTACATGTGTTTTTACATGAACCTGCTTTTTACTTTTGCCGGCTCTTTTTATCTACGCACTGCAGAAGCAAAAATCCTGCCAAGCTGCTGAAGCCAGTGGCGGCAAAAAATAACTCATTATTCTGAATGGATTTAGAGGAGCACCGAGAGTTCGGTGGATCGCAAAATGGACCTACAACAGGGCAACTCAGCTCATGCACAATGCATATACACGTGGTTTCGACGGGAGTATGCGATGCAATATGCATAACCTATGCATTTCGCATAGTTGCACACCGCGTGAGCCATGTAAGGCCGATCGGCTGATGTTTTGCCGACTACGTTTTCCGCAAACGTCGACTCAAGGTGCTCTGTGAGACCCCGAGCAGCCTGGCGGCAGCGGTTTGATTACCTTCCGCGCGGCGGACGGCCTGTTCGACAAGGTAATCTTCCACCTCGCGGAGCGTCGGAAAGCGCGGTCCAATACAGATCGGATCACAATCTTTGCGCGTGCCGGCGCCCGCCGGGCGCTCGCCTTCGGCGGATTCGCCCGTGTTTTCGAACTCGCCGGTACCCGATGAGAATAGCTTCTGATCGGGCAGGTTTCCGACCGACCGACCGATCTGTTGCTCAATCGGGGAGATCGCGAGGGTAGACCCGTTGGTGAGACTCACCGCATCGTACAGAAGCGACTGAAGCTCGCGGACATTTCCGGGAAACTCGTAATCGGCGAGCGCGCTGTATACCATTTGCGGCACGACCGGAACAGCTCTTCCTATTTCTACGGCTGCCTGCGTGACAAAGTGATCGACGAGAAGCTGAATATCTCCTTTGCGCTCGCGCAGAGGTGGTATCCGAACCGAATGCGCGAGGAGCCGATAGTACAAGTCCCGACGAAAGCTGCCTTCACGCTGTCGTTGCTCGAGGTCCGCATTGGTTGCTGCCACAATACGGACACGCGCCTTTCGGGGAACATCTGAGCCGAGCGGATAGTACTCCTGTTCCTGAAGCAATCGCAGCAGCTTCAGCTGCGCGTTTATCGCCATATCCCCGATTTCGTCAAGAAACAGGGTACCGTCGGTCGCTTGTTCGATAAGCCCGTGACGTCCGCTCTCCGCCCCTGTGTACGCGCCTCGCGTATGGCCGAAAAGCGTATCGCTCACCATCGCCTCATCGAGACCGCTGACGTTCACCGGGACGAAACGTCCCGTTCGTCCGCTCGCACGGTGCACTGCGCGCGCGACAAGCTCTTTGCCGCTTCCGCTCTCGCCGCTTATAAGCACGCTTTTCGGCGAGGCGGCGATCGCCTCGATATACGCGAACATGCGGTACATAGCCGGGTCCGAGGTAAGAATATCAGAGAACGCTTCAGGTACGGAAAGCTCGGCCGCACCGACGCGGACCGAAAGCGTGTTCACCTCCGCCTCGAGTTCGCGTATGCGAAGCGCGTGACGGACAGCTGTGACGAGGCGGGCTTGATCGACCGGCTTCGAGAGGAAATCGAATGCCCCGTGCTTCATGCATTCGACCGCGGTATCCACGTCGTCGTTTACGGTTATAACGATGGAGGTGACTTCGGGTGCTTGCTCGTTAATCCGGGAGAGCAGCTCGAGGCCACCGACATGGGGCATGTTAAGGTCGAGAAGAGCAACCGAAGCAGAGTGCTCGGCGAGACGGTCGAGCGCCTGCCGACTGTCGGTGCAGACAATAGGCCGGCCGAGCCCTGCCTCCTCGATCTGTATCGAATACATTTCGGCGGTCAGCTCGTCGTCGTCGACGATCAACACGCGCGCACTCCTATTGCTCATCGTCGCCCCCCATGCCGAATCCGCCCTGCCGCGACCGCGACTATCGTTGTCTAAATCGCCACTCGCTCGTGGCTGCGATACAGTTCGTCCCGCGTCGCTCGCACGGATTCGTCCTGTATGTAGTCGTCGAAGCGCATGAGCCTGTCGATGACACCGTTGGGAGTAATCTCAATAATCCGATTGGCGATACTGTCGACGAACTGATGGTCGTGCGAGGTAAACAGAATTACTCCATCAAAATCGATAAGGCCGTTGTTAAGCGACTGGATACTCTCGAGGTCAAGGTGGTTCGTCGGATCGTCCATGACAAGCGCGTTCGGCGACTCGAGCATCATCTTGGCCAGAAGCACCCGTACTCGCTCCCCGCCGCTCAAGACATCCATAGGCTTAAGCGCGTCGTCACCGGAAAAAAGCATGCGACCGAGAAAACCCCGAACGTAGCTCGGATCGCCTTCCGGTGCGAACTCGCGCAGCCACTCGACAATACTCGTCTTTCCATGGACAACCCGGGCCGCCTCGTTGGGGAAATAGCTCGGCGAGATGGTAACGCCCCACTGATACGTTCCCGCGTCGGGCTCCCGCTCACCCGATATCACATCAAACAGCGTCGATGCGCGGGACGTCTGCGAGCCGACGAACGCTATCTTATCCCCGCGGTTAACCGTGAGCGAAAAATCCTCGAGGAGTGTCTCCCCTTCGAAGGTTGCAGTGAGACTGTTAATCGTAAGCACATTTTTTCCCGGCTCGCGCTCCGGCTTGAACGCGACATACGGAAAACGGCGGGAACTCTGCGGCAGATCGTCGAGCTCGAGTTGATCGAGCTGCTTCTTTCGGGATGTAGCCTGCTTCGCCTTGGACGCATTACTCGAGAAGCGCTGGATGAATGCCTTGAGCTCGGCCGCCTTGTCTTCGGCGCGCTTGCGCTCGTCGCGCCGCTGCCGGGCGGCAAGCTGACTCGCCTGATACCAGAAATCGTAGTTACCCACGTACAGCCGGATGCGGCCGAAGTCTATGTCGGCGATATGAGTACAGACGCGATTGAGGAAGTGCCTGTCGTGCGAAACCACAATAACCGTATTCTCGAACCGGTACAGAAAATCCTCGAGCCAGCTGATGCTCTCGAGGTCCAGATTGTTCGTCGGCTCGTCCAGTAAGAGAATGTCGGGATTTCCGAAGAGCGCCTGCGCGAGAAGCACTCGGACCTTCTGCGGTCCCTCGAGTTCCGACATCCGTTTCGAATGAAAGCGCTCATCGAGCCCGAGTCCGTCGAGCAGACTCGACGCTTCCGCTTCCGCTTCCCAACCGCCGAGCTCGGCGAACTCACCCTCGAGTTCGCTCGCTCGCAGGCCATCCTCTTCGGAGAAATCTTCCTTGGCGTAAATGGCGTCGCGTTCCGTCTGAACCGCGTGCAGCCGCTCGTGGCCCATGAGCACGGTTTCGAGCACCTCGTACTGGTCGAACGCGTTCTGATCCTGTCGCAGCACCGCCATGCGCTCCTCGGCCGGCTTATGGACGGTTCCGGTATCCGGTTCGAGGTCACCCGAGAGAATCCGCAAAAAGGTCGATTTTCCGGCGCCGTTAGCACCGATAAGGCCGTAGCAGTTGCCGGGCTGGAACTTAAGGTTTACGTCCTTGAACAGCGGACTACCGCCGAACGAAAGTGTGACATCCGATACTGTGAGCAATACATCCTCCTGACGTCGCGAGCGGTTTCATCCACCGGCGACACGCCAACTTAGGCAGGTGCTTGATAATCTCATGTTCGCCGCCACCGCTTCAAGAGCCGGCAGCAGGCGGTCGCCACGAGCGCGCGACGAAATCAGACCCCACACTACTCTCGCAGAACAACGATCGGCCGAAACAAACCGACGCGCGCGTGCGGATAAACATCGACCTTATCAAATCCGCGCGAAGCCCCGCCGGCGAGAAGGACAGCGCGCGCACCGCGCTTGCAACGCGAGTGGCGAGCGTTGCATAGGATTCGTTCATTGGCTACATTGTAGCCTCCCGAAGACCATGATTCTGTATTACCTACGCCACGGCGAAAGCCAGAACAATGTTCTCGACAGCGCCGAAGACTGGACTACGGCGCGCAGTTCCGAGCCGGATCTCACCGAGCACGGAGTGAAACAGGCCGAGCGCACAGCACAGCTGTTTTCCCGGGCAGCGGCGACGGATCGTCCCGTCGAGAATTACAACCCGTATCGTGACGAAGCCTTCGCCATAACGCACATCTACTCGAGTCCCCATTTGCGCGCGATTCGCACCGCCGCGCCCATAGCGGCACAACTTCGCATGGCGGTGAATGTCTACGAGGATATACATGAAGCCGGCGGCACAGTGGATCACGACCGCGAGGCAGGGGTCTACCGAGGAGCCAGTGGGGTTTCTCGCGCCGAGGCGAATAGCGTGTGCGATCGCCTGGTGTTTCCCGATCATCTGGCAGAGGCGGGGTGGTGGAACGGTCGCGCTCCGGAAACTGAAGAGCAGAGGGTGCTTCGGGCGAAACGGGTTCGCAAGGAGCTCCTCGAAGCCCACGGACCTGACGACCGCGTTCTGCTGGTCAGTCACACCCATTTCCACGTCTACTTTATCTGTTCGATTCTCGGGCTACCGTACCGCGACGGATACTGGATAACGCTTAACAACTGCGCATTAACGCGAATCAGCTTCGACAGGCGTGGCGTGCGAATCGAATACCTGAATCGTCAGGACCATCTACTGCCTGACCTGCTCGGGTAGTGCGCTTACTGTTCACCACTCTGGTGAACAGTAGCCAAGAAGAGCGTCACGAAGCATGCCCCCGCAGGATAGATCGAAGCGAGCCGTCAGTTGTCCCGTCGTCTCGCCACAACAGATACCACCGACGCGGGACCGTCGTGTTTCGGCCCTTCCCGTATTGTCCGCTCGCGGTGTATGAGCCTGTCAATCGTGAAGCCGGAAAGACCTTCGCGCACCTCGCTGAGCGTGAACATCATTTCGGGCGCCGGTGGCCCGCCGCTTGTGTATCCTCTTCGCCGCTGATCGGGATGAAACCACTCGGCAATGAGGGTTCCTCCGGGCTTTACCGCGTCGCGAATCGCCAGGAACATCGCCGGCTTTCGGTCCGCCGGCAGATGAAACCAGGTCGCAACAACAAGGTCGAATTCGAGGTCCGAGCGCCACGTAAGCGCGTCACCGCAGATCGCATTCATCTGCACCGCGTTATCCGCTGCGAGTCGCTGTGTCTTTTCTATTCCTACTTCGGACATATCGACGGCGGTCACCGAAAAACCACGCTTCGCGAGATACACTGCGTTTCGCCCCTCACCGCACGCGAGTTCTAATGCAGTCGGCCGGCTTCCGTCCGGCCGTAAGACGGCCAAATGCGGATTATCGTCGAGTACTGTGGCGATCCAGTCGTTAGCCGTTGTGCCGTATATGTAGTGTGGGGCCGCATAGCGGTCATCCCAAGCCGTTTTCTGTTTCCGCTGTTGCAATTCGCTCATACGCTACTCGTGCAAGTTCCTCTCAGTTGACTCAGAAGATAGCGGTCACCAGCTCCATCGACAATCCTCCCCGACTGTCCACCACCCTGGTGTGAAGCGGTATCTAAGTAGCCGCGCAGTCGAGAGTTACTGTGCGCTTTCAACGATTCTCCCACTCGGTCGTCAGGCGCAGCTGTAGCCGGTCGAGCCGCTGCGTGTGCGAACGCGCAGCGGCGGCGGGTGAAAGGCGCCGGCGGGCGAAGCGGTTTGCTCCGCTCGCGCTCCGGCCTCGATCGGACCGCGCCTGCGGCATTGCCCCTCGCGCTTGCGCCCGGAGCGTTGGAGGCCAACACTTATCATCGCACGGTAGTGCCAACACCCCGTCTCTGGACGAACAAGCGGGCTCTTTGTTACTTTTTTGGTATGGCAGCTGAAACCGACACGAAAAAGGCAATTCTCGATTTACAGGGAGGCACCTGCACGAGCTGTTCGATTGCAATAGAGCATTTCGCAAAGCGGCTCGACTGCATCCAGTTTGTCGAGGTGGACCGCGGTGCGAGCGAAATACACGTCGAGTACAACGGCGACACAACGTGCCTCGATAAAATTATCGGGATGGTTCAAAAAATAGGCTATGAGGCCTGGCTCCGGGACGCGGATATAAGTCAGCCGGTCAAGCAGTGACCCTGACCGGGTAACTATTGCCGAGTCCCATCAAGCCGTTCCTGCTCGAGTTGCGCCAGCCGATGATTGACCCGAGACAAGCGCTGGGCGATAAGACGGGCCAGAAATACGCCATAGTGCGGCTTTTCTTTTATCACCGATACAAATCTCTGCTTATCAATCATTACCAGCGTGCTGCGCCCGGAAGATACCACGTCGGCGCTGCGGCGGCTGTTGAGCAGGAAGGACATTTCCCCTAAAAAGATGTCATCCGGGGTGAGGGTGGAGATTTTGTGGCTCGAAGAGTAGATATCGAGCCGGCCTGACACGATGTAGTACAGGTAATCGCTCTCCTCCCCCTCGCGGAAGACCACGTCTCCTTCTTGAAACACGCGCTCGTTACTCTCGGCGAAAAGCTCCGGCACCACGTTCGCTTCATTCTGCGAATGGGGAAACTCGAACGCCACCTCGTTGCCCCGATCGTTGTACGCCAGATTATCCACGTACGCTTTCGTCATACGAAGCCCATGACCGTGGCTCTCGAGACTCGGTGACTCATCGCCCAATCGCGCGTGCCAGTCAAACCCGGGCCCCTCGTCCTGAATCGTATAATAGCTTCGGTCCTTATCGATTCGGTAGCTAAAATGAACCCGCCGCGACCGGACCGTGGGGTCCCGCCGTTTTTCGCGAACCAGATCGAGAATGTCTCCTCCCTGATTCAGCCAGCGGTTTTTCTCTTCGTACGATATCGCGCAGTTGCCGTGCTCGATTGCATTCATTAGAAGTTCGAATAGCGCGATGTGCAACTGATCCCGACCCTCACTATCGATATAGTTCAGGTTAAACAGGTAGTTCGTAATCAGATTTGCATACGTTCGGGCATTGTACGGATCGTTATCCATGACAAACGATCCTGATATGCTTCGAAGCAGATAGCCCTGCAGGTCACGTTGAAACAGGATCTGGCGGTTCTGAATAAGAATCCGCAGTACCCGCGAGAAACTCGCAACAAACTCCCCGCGCCTGATGAGACTTATGATGTTCGATCCGGTGAGAAGCTGCTGCACGGCAGCCATTTCGGCCCTCGCAACTACTCCAATGAGACCTCCGTAGTGAAGCCACGGGTCGCCACGAAGTGTCGAGAGAATAGCCTCCGCGTCGACAAGCGGGTCGGAAAAATTGACTACCGTCACCTCCGGAAGATCATATCGGAGCAATTCGAGAAAATCGTCGGTGTCGCCGAAAAACGTCGGCACGAAAACATCGCTGAACCGACTGCAGATAGTTTCTATCCGGCTGTTAATGCCGGAGTCGCTCGAGAGTACGGGTAGCCTGCGCATATACTAAACTATAATCGGGCACCGCGGCCGACGCCAGCTCCGGGCGTGAATCGCCCGAACTCTCGAAGATAACACGGCGATGAGAATCGATTTCGAGCGGCATCCCCATGCGTCCGGTCCACCCGCTCGGGCGATGGAGCGGCGGGCACCGGTACACGGGGAAAGGAGGAGGTTACTGTTACTGCTTCGCGTAGTACTCGATGACGAGCTGCTCGTCCGCAATCGTCGGAATGATATCGCGACTCGGATTGACGGTAACGCTTGCCGTCATATCGTCACGGCTTACCGAAAGCCAAGGGGGTACGGGGGTTGCACTGTTGTCCGCCATGAGGCGACGCACTAGATCCTGAGTCACTTTGCGCTGACGCACGCCAATAGTATCGCCGGGACGGACAAGCGCGCTGGGAATGGTTACCTTCCGACCGTTGTGCAGAATATGCCCGTGGCTGACAAGCTGCCGCGCCTGCGAACGACTTCCTGCCATTCCGATCCGGTATACTACATTGTCGAGCCGTCGCTCGAGCAGTTGCAGCATGTTGTCACCGGTAACCCCCTTCATGCGCTTCGCATGATAGAAGAGATTGCTGAACTGGCGCTCACTCAATCCGTAGGCGAACTTGAGCTTCTGCTTTTCGCCGAGCTGACGTGCATATTCAGTCTGCCGAACCCGCTTTTTCTTGGGCTCGCCGGGGGGCGCGGGCTTGCGCCGCAAGAGCTTGTCGTATTTCTGGTTCCCGTAGATGTTTACGCCGAAGCGTCGGACGATTTTGCCTTTCGCTTTCGTGTTTCTCGCCATGTATTCATTAACTCCTGTCGATCGTGAGCCGGTAGCGTATCGAATTCCCGACGCCGATGTCAACGCCTGCCGAAGAGCCTGCGTAACCTCGAAACAATGCCCCGATCGGAGCCCTCTTTGCTTTGTTCGACCGTGCCCGAATCCGCTGCTTCCGCCGAACGATTGTTGTTTCGAGCACCGTTTTCTCTGCCGTCTGCGCCGCGACGCTCGCCTTCGCCGGTTTCTCGCTGCTGCGGCAGTTTATCCGATTTCCCACCGGAGCGCCGCTTTCCGCCCCGCGTCCTTCGCGTAGACCGGTCTGAGCGCGTACCCACGGCCGGGGAACCGCGGTCTTCACCGACGGGCGATTCTCCGGCTGTCTCTTTGGGAACAAAATCCTCGCCGTACTTGCGTCGGTAGTGCTCGAGCCGTTCATCGAGCGAAGCATCGCGACCGGGTGTTCCATAATCGTGTCCGGTAGCGTTTTTGGCCGTCGTACGGTTTGCTTCATGCGGACGTGTCGATCTGGGGGCATCTTTTCGCTTGCGATTCGACTTGTGATCGGGGTGATCCTCGCCGCCTCGTTTTCCGCCGGATGGCCCGTGAGGCTCGGCAGCACGAACGCCATGCGTTCGCTCGGGCTTACTCCGTCGATCCTTGCCTCCGCGAGCAGGGCGGGACTTCGACCTCCCTCCCCGCTCCGAACGACCGCTCGATGCCGGTACGCGGGCGCTTCCGGTACGAATATGCACGCCCTCGCTCTTATCTTCCACTTCGACAAACTCGTCCACGCGTTCGACCGGAATCTTCATGCCGATAAGCTCTTCGATCGGTTCGAGACCGAATACGTAGCGTTCGCAGGCAAGCGTGTACGCCCGCCCGGTTTGACCGGCGCGCGCGGTGCGCCCGATTCGATGCACATAGCTCTCCGAATCCTCGGGAACATCATAATTGACCACAAGATCCAGATTATTGATGTGCAAACCTCGTGCGGCCACATCCGTAGCCACGAGGAATCGGGTTTTGCCTTCCTTCATGCCCTCGATTATCTGAAGCCGCTTTCGCTGAGGCAGGTCTCCCATTATGAATCGGGCGCTATAGCCGTTCATTTCCAGGCGCTTGGCCACCTGTTCGGCCCCCGTCTTGGTATTGCTGAACACGAGGCAGGTCTCCGGCTGCTCCTTCTCGATAATACCAATAAGAGCCCGCATCTTTTCCTCGCGACCGACATGAAGCACCTTCTGCTCCACCGCCTCGACCGTCACGTGTTCGGGCTCGATTTCGACCTCCGCCGGATCGTTCATGTACTCCCAGGCAATATTGAGCACGCGTATACTCAACGTCGCGCTGTAGAGCATTGTCAGGCGCTCGGTACGGTCAACGAGACCTTTCATAATTCGCTTGATATCCGGATAGAAGCCCATATCGAAGAGACGGTCAGCCTCGTCGATTACGCAGATCCCGACTTGCCGAAAATCCAGCTTCCCCGACTGTTTGAAGTCGAGAAGTCGCCCCGGCGTGCCGATTATCAGATCAACGCCGTCGGCGACGGCCTGCTCCTGCTTGCCGTATCCGACGCCCCCGTAAAAGCAGGCAGCGCGAAGCCCCACGTGCTTACCGAGCAGGTTTGCCTCATCCTCAATTTGCACCGCAAGTTCTCTCGTGGGCGCGACCACGAGCGCCTTACGCCCCTGAAACCGCTCATTCCTCGTAAGAAGCTCGAAAATCGAGATGAGAAACGCAGCTGTCTTTCCGGTTCCCGTCTGTGACTGTACGGTTACATCGCGACCTGCGAGACTGTGTTTCAGGCTTTCCACCTGAACCTTGGTCGGCTCGGTGAAGCCTGCGTCGCGGATGCCGTCGAGCACGGGCTGCGAAAGATTGAACGATTCGAAATTCATATACCATGACCGTACTTGAAAACAGTCCCTCCGTTCAAGCAATGAACCGACAAGACAACCAACCCTCACCGTTCGTCGAAAACGTGCATAAATACCTCGCCTGTGCGCATACCGGAATCGAAGCTGATCGTTGCCGTTGCATCCGAGAGCCGGTATATTCCGAAGTACTATGGCTGCAAACCCAAAGATTGTTGTGATTGGCGGCGGTTTCGCGGGAATACAGGCAACGAAGGCGATTATGCGGGGCACACCCAACGCTGATATAACGCTTATCGACCGGAACCCCTACGCGACAATGCTGCCGGCGCTACCCGACGTACTGTCGGGCAGGGTTCGCACACAATCGTTAACCCGCGACTTCGCGGACATTTTCGGAGATAAGGTTACCTGCGTCGAGGACGAATGCCGGTCGATAGATCTCCCGAGCCGGACCATCGAAGGAACATCGTCGGAATATTCCTACGACTATCTTATAATCGCGGCCGGATCGAAGCCGAACTTTTTTGGCTTCAGTCCGGAGGGCGGCTCTCTGCACACGCTCGATTCCTTTCCCGCGGCGCGAGATCTGCGGGACAAACTCATCTCGGCGGCAGCCGAAACCTCGCCGCGGCCACTCCTTATCGTCGGAGGGGGATATACGGGCCTTGAAGCGGCAGCGTGCGTACGCCACGGATTCGAAGGCCACGACGAATCCCTGCCAATTATCGTTCTGGAAAAACAGAACGACATTCTTCCCATGGCCACAGAGCGAGAACGAATGAAAGTCAGGGCATACCTGAAAAGCATAAACGTCGAGCTTAGAACCGGTGCATCGCTCGAACGCTTGACCGATCAGGCGGCGCTTTTATCAGACGGAAGCGAACTCACTGAGCCCATCGTGTGCTGGACCGCAGGCATGCAGGCATCGAGCGGCGACCGCGCCGGCGAACAAGCGACGACTCGCGATAAGCGGTTTCGAACCAACGAGTTCCTTCAGCTCGGCGAATACCCCGAGGTCTACGTTGCCGGTGATGACGCGGCCCTTACCGACGGTGATACCGTGTTGCGGCGGGCCGTGAACTTCGCGTTTTATTCAGGTCGGCGTGCCGGGAGGAACTGTGCGGCGCAAATCCGAGGCCGCCGCCAAAGGCCGTTCAGGCCCGCGGATCTCGGGTGGATAATCCCGCTGGGCCAAATGAGTATCGGCCGTATATTGGGCTTCATTCCAATTGGTGGCACGCTGGGACTGCGCATTCACTACGCGATGTCGGCCTACCGGCATTTCGGCCTGCCGCAGGCGTGGGAGTTCCTGAAGACCGCCATGGTCCTTCGACGCAGACCCGACCCGCCGACCGTATAGAGAAATGCGCGCTATGACCGACAACAGCAATTCAGCCGCCACCACCTCGAACGTCCGCAAAGTTCCGGGACCGAAATTGTGGCTGCTCTCGTTACGGCCCTTCTCGTTCACCGCCTCGGTAATGCCGATCGCGCTTGCAGCGGTCGCCGCGGTGTTCTTGCAGCCGGAGTTGCCCGGGGATCTTCTCTGGGTCACGTTTCCGCTGTACGCTGTCGCCGGCGTCTTGTTTCACGCCGGAACCAATGTCCTGAACGACTATTACGATTTCTTCCACGGCGTGGACGGCAGCGACGACCGTGATCCGACGCACCTGCTGCCGCAAGGGCTCGTAACACCTCGATTCATGCTTGTATCCGGGCATATTTATTTCGCGCTCGGTATCGCGCTTGGATCAATGATCGGCTTGTGGCGAGGACCGGCGTACGTCGTGACCGGCATAGTCGCGGCGATCCTGGCCTATTTTTATACCGGGTTACGATTCAGCTTTAAGTACGTGGCGCTCGGCGATATTATCGTATTTCTCTTGATGGGACCCGCGATGGTAGCGATGGGCGTATGGGCGTTAGCCGGCTCGATTCCCGTGGAAGCTGTGTTGTTCAGCCTGCCTATCGCGTTCTCTGTAACCGCGATCCTCCACGGAAACAACCTCCGCGATATAGACTCAGACCGCAAAGAGGGCGTTCGAACTATCGCTGAACAGCTCGGCCCGCGATACGCACGACACGTTTTGACACTGCTATTGGCCCTGCCCTTTCTCACCGTAGCCGTCCTCGTTTCCGCCGACGTACTGCCTCTCGCGTCGCTGCTTACGTTTATCGCGGGCGTTCCCACCGCCGGCCTTCTGCGCACTGTGTACCGGCACAGCAGAAGCAGCGAGCTGGTTACGCTTCCGATGGAGTGCGCAAAACTCCATACGCTTTTCAGTGGGCTCCTTATACTCTCGCTCATTTCTGTTAGGTTGATGTTCTGAAGCATGACTCACGATGTGCAGCGCAGGATCGAACAGGAGATGCTCCGACTCTTCCGTGACGCGGTTTCCACACGAGAGCTGCGGGCGATCGGTAGTCCCCTCATCGACTATATCGAAGCCTACATAGCTCGGCCGGCAAAACGGATTCGTCCCTGGCTTCTCGCTACAACCGCTCGTGCGTTCGACGTAACCGACGAAGCGGCGGTGCTTCGCATCGGTGCCGCCACGGAGCTTCTCCACGTTTTCGCCCTCATGCACGATGATCGACTCGATAGCGAGGAGCGGATTTCCGCATGGTCCGTACCGGAGAAACCCGAAAGAGCCTATCAGCTTCTCGGTGGCGACATTCTGCACAGCATCGCGATCCATTCGCTGCACGATACGATCGCCGAGTTCTCGCTTTCGCGGGAAATAATCGAAACAGTGCGAAGCGTATCGCTCACGACTATTGCCGGCCAGGCCTCGGATATCGCTTTCGCCGACCCCTCGGCACCCGCCCCTTCTCTCTCACGCTTGTATTCGCTATACGACGTGAAAACGGGACAGTATTCATTTGTAGCCCCGTTGATGATCGGCGCAATCCTCGGCGAAGCACCGGAAGCGGACCGGGCGACGCTCAGCGAGCTCGGACGCACCCTCGGACGCGTTTACCAGATGCGCGACGACGCCGCGGATACCCGACGACACATCGCACGAGTCGAGGCCGGAGAAACAACTGTCCCCGGATGGGAGTTTAACCTGCTCACGACATTTCTACTCGAAACACGCGGTATAGACGTACGGGACGCACAGCGCTCGGGCAATTATCGCCGTACGTTGCTCTCGCACGCAGACCCCGACGCGATGCAGAGCTTTGTCTACGAGATAACCGATCGTGAAGTAGCCGGATGCATGGAGAACATAGAGGCTTTGGGGGTGTCAGGTTCCGGCAAACGACTCCTCCGGGAGGCTATCGCGAGTCTCGATCGCATAACGCGTGCGGCCGACGTGCCCTCGCGCAAGCGGTGAAAAGGCACGGGCATAAGGCTCGCCGCGCGCCTGCAAGCTCTCGCGCCGGCTCCGTACCATGGAGATATGAGTAAGAAAAACGGTTGTTCGCAACCGCCGGACTACCTCAGGCGACGTGTCGTACGGCGGCGGAAGTCGTTGTCGATTGTAAGATAGCCGGACGGGTCGACGTTCCGACCACCGACGATTATTTCGTAGTGAACGTGCGGCCCTGTCGACATTCCCGTGCTACCGAGTAGGCCTATCGTATCGCCCTGCTTGACTTCATCGCCCTCGCTCACATCGATCCGACTCAGATGGGCGTGTTTTGTGCGGATACCGTAGCGATGTTCGATGTCGACGTACAGTCCGTACCCGAACTCACGGTTACCGGTCTCCACAACAGTGCCGTCTGCCGTTGCAACAAGAGGAATACTGCTTCCGTGGTGGGCAATATCGATACCGGTATGCATGTACCAACGACCGTAAAACGGATGGATATTCGGCCCCCATTCGTGGGTAACAACCCCTATACCACCCCCAACCGGCCAATCGATCGGGATTTCGTCGAAAAGCTGCTCTTTGCTGTCAACCGCCTGCGCGACTTCATTGAGCGGTTTTCCAGCTGAAGATAAAAGCGATGAGAGGCGCTGAAGGACATCCAGATCCTCGGCCCCGGGACCGCCGGACTCACTCTCCAGAACTCCTTCATATACCGCTTCGTCCGAACCAGCAGCCTTTCCCGGAATATGCCCGAGAACACTCTTGAGCGCGGAATCGAAGTTCCGGGCGCTCGAAAAGAGGCCGGCGATGTCGTCGCGCAAGCTATCCACACTGGCCTGAAGCCGATAGAGTTCGTCTTCCCGCTGATTCAGCTCCTGCAGCCTGTTGACGCCGTCGCGAATCATCCAGACCGAGCTACCGGCGACTGCCACGAGAAGCACCGCCGAAAACACAAGCCCAAGGAACCCGATCGTGAAATTCAGCGGGCTTTTTGCCGAGTGCGGAACGATCATAACCGTGAAACGACGGCGCAGAAGCCGCCGTGCCGTCCGCGCGCCGGCGTTCAATCCCGCTCGAATACGACTTACTCCGCGAGTGACGGAGTTCCGATGCGGCGTTGATTGTGTCGAAGATTCATTTGGCCCCATTCAAGACTCCGTCGTCGCCCGCCTCATACTGGTACAAGATGGAAGAGTAACCGAAAGGCTATGACCTGTCAAATCAAAGTACTACCGTTCACACCGGCGAGCTTCATACTACCTCATACCCAGTTTCTTGAGTTTCGGCTTTATGACAACCTGGCAGTAGCCCGCCGTCGGATTCTTGTCAAAGTAATCCTGGTGATATTCCTCGGCAGGATAAAAGGCGTCCAGCTTCGCGATTTCGGTAACGACCGGCGCATCGAGAATCTCATCGACCGCGCGCAGGCTCCGTTCGGCTATCCGGCGCTGGTCCTCGGTTTCGTAGAATATCGCGGATCGGTACTGCGGACCGATATCATGTCCCTGCCGATCCTTCGTCGTAGGATCGTGGGCCTTCCAGAACAAATTCAGTATATCGTCGACTGAAACGGTCTCATCGTCGAAGTCCACCCGAACCACTTCGGCGTGTCCGGTGGATCCAGTGCATACCATCTCGTAGGTCGGATTCGGCACATGCCCGCCCGCGTAGCCGGAGGTAACGCTTCGTACGCCATTCACCTGTTTGAATACCGCTTCGAGGCACCAAAAACAGCCTCCACCAAGAGTAATCGTCATCTTCAATCTTCTCCTTTGTCGCTAAAGTCGAACGACGAATAGTACCCGCGCACTCGATATCGCCGCTCATCCCCGCGCGAACGTCTTAAAAGTGCTCGCTCCCGCCTTTTAGAGTAATACCTGTAGCACGGAGTGACACCCTATCGCGGCGTAACTCGGCGCTAATCAGCTTTCGCATAGCCGGCAACCAGGATTCCATCGAAAGCGGTTCGATCGACAGCTACGCGCAATCCCGCCGACTCGAGAAGCAAGGGCGTGTCACGGTTAAGATGACACCCATCCGCGAGGCGCCGCCAGGCAGGTGTGACGGCGTTGAACAGCGGCTTAACCTGCGGTCTTGCAGACTGTATATGCTCCATGAACCGTACAACACCACCCGGACGAAGCACCCGCATCATTTCAAGCGCCGCCCGGTGCACACTCGGCACCGAGCAGAGTACAAGAGTACAGACGATTGTATCGAACGTGTCCGCGGGGAACGGCAGCGTCATCAGATCCGCATCGAGAATCGTTATGCGTTGCGCCGAAACACGGCTCCGCGCAAACGCACGCGCGAGCGCGGGCCGGTCGACGTTGGAGTCCGTTACCGTGAGATTGGATATGCGCGAGGTCGGGTAATGAGGCGCGTTCAGCCCGCTCCCGGCACCGACCTCGAGAACGTCGCCACCGACGTCGGAGAGCACGTACCGCCTGAGCCCGCGGAACCCCGATATCTCGAGCGGTTGCATCGCAGTGTTAAAGATATGTGTATGTATCGCCATAGCGCCGTGTTCGAAAGAGTAGCAGAGGCGCCCGCCGATTGACAGAGGGTCGCTGATATACGCACCGTGTAGGAAGAATGCACCGGTATCCAATCGAAAACCCGCAAATTGAGCGACATCTCGACTCAATTGCCGAAGACGGCATAGACCTATTCATGATCGACAACAGTATCCGCGGCGCTCTGCTGCACGGTACGTCACTCGTTAACGCGATGCGAGCAAACCATGGTCTCGGTATTATGGAGACTCTCATACTCGGCCACGCCTACTGCGCGGTTGGGCTTATGGCGTCCACGCTCAAGGAGCACGGCCGAATCGGCATCAACATGGAATGTTCCGGACCTGTTGAAGGCATAGCCGTCGAAGGAACCGCACGCGGGGAGATTCGTGGCTATCTTCAGAATCCCAGTATTCCCATTACCGAAGAGCCCGAGAGCTTCGATACGTCGGACTATATTGGTGTCGGGCGAATCTCGGTGACGCGGTACCTCGAGAGCCGAAAGCATCCGTTTACGGGGCAGGTTCTCATTGAACACGGAAGAATTGCCCGCGATCTGGCCAATTATTATCTGCAGTCGGAGCAGACACCGGCAGCATTCAATCTGAGCGTGAAGTTCGATCGTGCCGGCAATGTGATCGGTGCAGGCGGTCTGTTTGCTCAGGCGATGCCCGAGGCCGATAAGGATACGCGCGCCACGGTAGAGGACCGAATATCGCAACTGCCGTCTCTCGGCAACTTGTTCTCGGACGGTCGTACCGGTAGCGAGATTCTCCGCAACAGTTTCGACGACCTTTCGCTTGAAATAATCGGAACGCGAACCGCCGAGTTCTTCTGCCACTGCAGCAAAGAGCGTTTTGCACGGTTTCTCGCTGCATTACCCGAGCACGAACGAGAGGACATGAAGGAAACGGGGCCATTCCCGCTTCGAACCACGTGCCACAACTGTAACTCGACGTACGAGTTCACGCGTGAAGAGGTGATCGAAATAGCCGATCGAGTCAGAACACGATCATGACCGCGCAGCCGGAATAGAAGCATAGAAAACCCGGCGCCTGCGACACGCGCCCAACCAGCGGCCCGCCTGCGACACGCGCCCAACCAGCGGCCCGCCTGCGACACGCGTGCAACCAGCGGCCCGCCTGCGACACGCGCGCAACCAGCGGCGCGCCTGCAACCGCCGACGGTAGACACGCACGAGTCAAAGGAGCAACAGCAAAAGCATACCGAACCTGTGCGAGCGTCTGCCGGTCGGATAGCTCGCTACAGCGCCTGCGTATCCCGGCGATATCGTGTTTGTCGCGTGGGGAATTATTAGCCCTTTACTGCACCCCCTAGAATCCCGGAGATAAATTGCCGCTGCAAAAACAGGAACATCACGATAATGGGAATGGTGGCAATACTCGTGCCGGCGAGAACAACGCCATACTCGATTACCTGCCCGTCCGCGACCATGCCGGAAAGCGCAACAGGTATTGTTTTCATTGAATCGCGCGAGAGAATAATAAGCGGCCACATAAAATTGTTCCACTGAAACATAAACATATATATCGTCAACGCGCTCAGAGCGGGAGTCATGGTGGGCAATACTATGCGCGCGAAAATATCGAACTCGCCCGCTCCATCGATACGGCCCGACTCGATCAGGGAGTCAGGAACGCTTAGCATATTCTGTCGCATGAGAAAAATACCGAACACGTTGGCGGTTGTCGGGAGAATAACCGCGCGATAGGTACTTCCCCATCCGAGCACCGTCGTCATAAGCCGAAACAGCGGAATGAGGGTGGCCTGGTACGGCACCATAAGCGTAAGCAGAATAAGAGCAAACATGACATTTCGGCCTTTGAAGCGGTATTTCGCGAACGCGTACCCGGCAAGCGAACAGAGGAACACCGTAAGGACCGAGTAGACAACGGCGATGGCAAGCGAGTTCCATACAACCCGGGTAAACGTCAAGCGCTCTACAAGGCGTGTAACATTGGCTACGAGATGTTCACTCGGCAGGAACGACGGTGGCACCCGAAATATTTCCGAAGTGACTTTTGTTGCCCCGATAAACATCCAGTAAAAGGGAAACAAGCTGATGAGCGCGCCGAAAAGCAGTACAATGTGCAACGCGATCGACGTGACTACGCGCCTATTCCGCATACTATGAAACTGGGCCAGTGCTCTCGCAATCATTTTTCGTCGTCTCCCGCGAACTTGAACTGCAGGTACGAAAGTCCCGCGATAATGGCGACCATGACGTAGCTGATCGCCGAGGCGTAGCCGAAGCGCGCGCGCTGAAAGCCCTGTTGATACATGTAGTGGGTAATAGTTCGGGTTGCGTTGTTCGGACCACCGCGGGTGAGTATGAACGACTCGTCGAACAGCTGAAGCGTGCCGATTGTCGATAGTACCGCACAGAAAAGAAGTACCGGCTTGAGCATCGGTGCCGTAATCGAAAAGAACTTCCGCATGGTGCCGGCGCCGTCGATGGACGCGGATTCGTACAGTTCGTCGGGTATATTCTGCAGTCCCGCGAGCATGATAACCATGTTGTACCCGGTCCATCTCCAGGTAATGGCACCCATCAACGAAACACGCGCCCACGTTCGACTGGCAAGCCACGGAATCGGCTCGAGGCCAAGGGAACGCAACAGCGTGTTCATGATTCCGTAGTTCGTGTTGAGAATAACTTGAAAGACAATCGCGTACGCGACCAGCGCGGTGAGCGCCGGGAGAAAAAAACTGACTCGAAACAGCCCCCGAAACTTCAGAACGCTGGAGTTCATGAGATTTGCAATAATCAATGCAATGGTCAGTTGAATCGGCACCTGCACAAACAGGATCAGCAGGGTATTGAACATGGAAAGACTGAAGACCGAATCGTTTGTCAACGAAACGTAGTTTTCGAGTCCAATCCATTTAAACTCGCCGCGGGAGAACTCCTGAAAGCTGTAAATGAACGACTGCACGATCGGGTACAACATAAAAGTCAGGAACAGGAGCATAATCGGGGCGAGAAACACGTATGGGGCGGTCTTCTTGGTTAAGGAAAATCGGTGAATCATGATGAACGCATCCCGTGAGCGAGGATTTTCGAAGCTGA
>JBKGYS010000014.1:0-27684 GCA_046545955.1 Spirochaetales bacterium
TATTACGGGAGGTCTCACTCACGGATGCGTTGTTCACGTACTGCCAATCGAGAGGTGCTGAGAGTATAGCACCGATGTACAGAGAGGCTGAGTCGGTGTTGCCTTCGGCGAAAGCCGATGGGGTACTGAGCACTAACAGTGCGAATACAACCGTGGCGACTTGTGAGCCGTTAGGGAGGCGTTGCGCTTTTCGTGCGGCAGGCCTTGGATCGGAGCTGTTCCCGCGCGTAGTCCGGCACATCCGATTGGGAGGATACGCGGGCTGCCGACGGAATGGCAAGATATACGCAGCGGTCTGAAGCGTGCACGGACGGTGTTTACCGGCATTCGCCGGTTCGAAGCGTGGCACGCAAGGTACCGTCAGCGGCGAGCCGTGTGAGACTGGCTGAGATCGTTTCCGGAAACAAATCCGACAACGCAATAATCACCCGCTCGCAGCTCAAGGCGCCGCTCGAGCATTCGCGCGTCCTCATCGAAGGGCGCCCCATGAAGCACGGCGTCCACGAATGTCCAGAGTGAATCGAACGCGCTGTCGGCTGCAAGTGTGTGGTAGGCCCACGTGCCGTGTTTTTCCACCTGTACGAGTCCGGCTTTCTTGAGCGCGGCGAGGTGACGGGATACCTGGTATTCCGGCATTTGCAGTGCGTCGACCATTTCACAGACGCAAAGCGCCTTTCCGCTTACACTAAGCATGTGAACAATACGAAGTCTTGTTTCGTTTCCGAGTGCTTTAAATACGCGTTCGGCGTTCGGCGTTTGTGAATCCGGTGTTTCTCGTGCCATACCGTTTCGACGACTCCTGATGATGCGTTCTAATTATTAGAAGTAGTATATGCGTTTCCCAGCATCCGCTCAAGGGTCGTTCGGTTTGAGGATGGGGCCTTCGGTTTCTGCAATCGGTTGACGGTAAACACGCGATCCGGATCGAGACAATCTTATCGCCGTGCCGCCCGCTCTTTTGACTTGCAGCCGGAACACAGATGGCTTACGGTACCAACAAGTCCTATGCGAACAACGATTAACGATATAGCACGACTCGCCGGCGTCTCGAAGACGACCGTATCGTTCGCCTTCAACGACCCGGGAAGAATTTCTGCCGCGACACGAGATCGCATTTTTCGAATTGCCAAGGAGCGCGGCTATGTGCCCGATCCGATCGCCCGGACGCTGTCCTCGCGACGGCTCGGCGCAATCGGATTTCTTCTGCCGCAACACATATCCAGTGCGTTCGAAAACACTTACATGTCCGAGATTCTCCGGGGCCTCGGCCGTGCATTCGAGCCAAATGGCCTTTCGATAACGGTGATACCTCCTATAGCCGGTTCGCTCGACAAGAGCGCGCGAAGTGCAGCGGTAGACGGGTTTGTAACACTCGGATTACTTCCTACCACGGATACCGCGCAGGTAATCCGCCATAGGCACCTCCCATTAGTGACTATCGACGGCAGTGTCGACGGGGATATACCCAACGTCACGATCCGGGACCACGAAGCCGCCTTTTCCGTAATGGCTCGTATCCTCGAGCTCGGACATCGCGAAATCGGCATACTCGATATGGGACCGGTCGAAATCAATGAGCGCGAAGAAGGAATAGATGTATCCGGCTCTCACTACTCGGGTATCGCCGAGCGACGCCGAGCCGGCTACGATGCTGCGCTTCGCAGGTACGGCTTATCGCTCGATAATCCGAGTATTCGGGTCGTGTACCGGGAAGCCACCCGTGAAGGTGCTTACCGTGCGGCCATGGAGCTACTCGACCGCGACGACCGCCCGACCGCCGTAGTAGCGATGAGCGATCTTCTGGCAATCGGCGTGTATAACGCCACGAGAACGCTCGGGATTCGTATACCTGAGGATCTGTCGGTGGCGGGCTTCGACGACACGCCTGAGGCTAAGCTTGTGTATCCAGCGCTTTCCACACTGAGCCAGCCGGGCATGACCAAAGGTTTTGAGGCCGGACAGATGGTTCTCGACTTGCTCGCAGGAAAGCCCCTCGAGCAAACAACGCTCTACATGGAGACAAGCTTCATTGAACGAGGCTCTACCGCCGAACCCCGAAGTACTCGAGCAAACGCGGCGGTGATCGACGGGAGTCACCATGCCGGAAGCTCGTGAAGAAAGGTTTGGCATTCGATAAGCCTGTTTTCCGGGTCGCGCGCATAAAAATTGTAAATCCGGTACTGCGTATTCTCATTCGGCGGCGCGAGTGCCCGATCCGATAGCACCCGATACATAGCATCCGTTTGTTCCCTGCTCGGGTAGAAAAAAGTCAGCAGAGCGCGCGCCGGATCATGGTGCACGGTGGGTTTGCCCTCAGAGACAACACTTCCGGCTGCAGCCCGCCCCGGCGTTGAGCCCGCGTTCTGGAATCCGACAAGCAGATTTTCATGCTGCAGGATCGTAATGTCCGGTTGTTCGAGCCAGACCGACATTTCCATGGTTGTCGTGTAGAAGCGAAGTGTCTCCGTAAAATCGGTTGATTTCAGAAATACGATACCACCCATAGAAGGCTATCCCACCGTAGTTTTCGTGGTCCGAACAAACAGGCGACCGAGCCGGATACGCCGCCACGGGCATCGCGGCGGCGTTATCAAAGGCCTACATGAACGTTTCGACCTCTGCCTCCTCACGAAGCTCGTCAATATACGCTTCGAAAAGCTCCTGTTGTTCCTGCTGACCGAGAAACTGCTCGATCTGCGGCAAGGCCTCTTCGAAATCCTGAACTCCCTCTTCGCTCTCGTCGGTTTTCTGAATAAGGTGATATCCAAACTGGGTTTCCACGATATCGCTGGTCTCGCCGGTTTCGAGGTCGAAGGCTGCCTCTTCGAACTCGGGTACCATTTGCCCTTCGGAGAAAAACCCCAAGTCACCTCCCTCCTCGGCCGTTCCGTCGTCACTGTGTTCGCGCGCGAGCTCAGCAAAATCGGCGCCTTCTTCGAGCTGCTCCTGCACGCCTTCGATTTCACTTCTTGCCTCGTCGCGCTCGGTCTCATCCATGCCCTGCGTCATGACGAGTATGTGGCTGGCGCGAATCTGTGGCGGTGTTTCGAAGAGCTCCGGGTTCTCGTCGTAGAACTCTCGGGCTGCGTCTTCGCCGACTCCGGCATCGGCGAGCACATCTCCCTGAAGTATTTCTTCGATAATTATCTGTTCGGCAATATCCGACTCTATTTCATCCAACGTGAGATTCTGCTCTTCGAGCGCTTCCTCGAACGCCTCTTCGCTCGGGAACTGTGACCGTATCTGATCGAGTTGAGTGGATATTTCGTCGTCGCTCGGCGCGATTCCCCGGTCCTCACCGTCCTGAAGCAGCAGTTCCCGAGCGATCAGCTGGTCAAGCAGCTGCTCTTCGAGGGTTCCACGTTGCTCCTCATCGATCTCGCCACCCTGGGCCTGGTACTGCTGCATTTGAGCCTGCATTTGCTCTTCAAACGTGCTGCGCGAGATTTCACTGCCGTTTACAACAGCTACGACATCCTCGCCGTCTTCGGAGGAAGCTCCACTCTCTTCTCCTGAGCAGCCGGCAAGCGCCACGATTGCCGCCAAAGCGAGAGCAAGCATGCCTCTACTAACCGTATTCATAGATTCTCCTTGAGTTCATGTTTCAGGGGCATGTAACGGTAAAAAGTAGACCACGACCCGCTACGCCTTGTAAACACCTGTCGTGAGCTGCCGCGCGGTGCGCGTGGCACACGCGAAGCGATTGAAACGCCTCACGGTCCGCCCTCCCAAGCCCCCGGGCAGGCGAGGAGAAGTAGCGCAGGCTCCGGGCGATGACCCGGACAGAGCGCTTTGCAGCCCGGAAGAGGTGGCGTCAGTGGAAATCGTGACTGGCAGGGGATGCCGGGCGGCGTGACACCGAAGGCTCCCACAGCTGTTCGGCCAGTATATAGGGGCTTGTCGGATGAGCCTGAAGTACTCCGGTCACACCAACAAGGCTCTTTGTAAGTACCAGCGCGCGGTATTTGCGAACCAGGCTCTCGCGCACAATAATATTTACAAAGCCGCCTTCATCCTCGAGGGTCATAAAAAGCGTCCCCCCGGCGGTATCCGGACGCTGGCGGCATATAACAAGCCCCGCATAGCGAACCGAAGCTCCGTCTGCTCTACGCGCGAGCGCCGCTGAATCGGGAAGTCCTTCGCGGGCAAACTCCTCCCTCAGATGTTCAAGCGGATGTCCGGCGCTGCTGTAGCCGGAAGATTGATAATCCCAGCAAACGCGTTCCCACGCCGAGAGGTGCGGCAGGCTCGGCGTGGGTTCGCGGAAGTCGAATCCACCCTGGATGAACTGCGGTTTATCTAGGATGAACTGATGTTCATCTCGGTCGAACTGCTGTTCATAAGGCGAGTGTTCCTGTTCACTCGGAGCAGAGCCGTCTTCCCGCCGCTTTCCCAGGTCGCTGTGGTTTGGCCTATTCGACATTCGATCCACTCTCTCAGCCTCGCCCGTCGCACGCCGCCTGTGCCCATAGGATTTCCACAACGCAGACCGCCGCGTCACCGCGAGCGGTCGAAGCGCGCCGGACTCGGCAAGCGCTACCGCGACATTTTCATGAATGCCGGTGCGGGAACGAAAATCTTCCAGAGAACTGAACGCCCGCGAACGCTCTGCGGCGATACGATCGTAGTCGGACTCTCCAAGCCCCCGCACGAAGCGCAGGCCCATGCGAAGCGCAAATATCTCGCCGCGCCCCGCATGCTGTGGTAAGGAGCCGGCACGGGAGGCGGTCCTCCTTGCCCGACCCGCTGCAGCGCCGCCCAGACTACGGCCGGCTGCCCCTGCCTCGAGCGTGCAGAACCACTCACTCGCGTAGATATCGGCCGATCGAACCTCGACCCCGTGCCGTCGTGCATCCTCGACTATGGTCGACGGCGCGTAAAATCCCATAGGCCACGCGTTCAACAATCCGCAGTAAAACTCAGCCGGGTAATGATACCGCATCCACGCGGTCGCGTAGGCGATAAGCGCAAAGCTTGCGGCGTGGCTTTCGGGAAAGCCGTACTCACCGAATCCGCGAATCTGGTCGAACACCCGCTCGGCGAACTGCGGGGCGATTCCTTTGGCGCTCATCCGCTCTATAAGCGCCTCGCGGTGTTTTTCCATTCGCCCGGTTTTGCGCCACGCGGCCATATCGCGGCGAAGCTGATCGGCTTCCCCGGGCGTGTAATCGGCGGCAATTACCGCGAGCTTCATGACCTGCTCCTGGAACAGCGGTACGCCGAGGGTCTTCTCGAGGACCGGTTTCAGCGAAGGGTGCGGATATTCGACCGGCTCTTCGCCGTGCCTTCGCCGAAGATACGGGTGCACCATGCCGCCTGTGATCGGACCCGGCCGGACTATGCTTATTTCGATGACAATGTCGTAGTAGCGCTCGGGCCTCAGACGCGGAAGCATTGCCATTTGCGCCCGGCTTTCGAGCTGAAATATGCCGATGGTATCCCCCCTGCTTATCATGCGATACACGCCAGGATCGTCCGGCGGGATATCGGCCATGCCGAGCCGCACGCCGCGGTGCTTTTCGATTAAGCGAAAACAGTAATCGAGATGACTTAAGGCGCCGAGGCCGAGCAGGTCTACCTTGAACAGGTCGAGTGTTTCGATATCGTCCTTATCCCATTGAATAACGGTGCGGCCCGGCATAGTCGCGTTTTCCACCGGCACAATTCGCGTAACCGGCTCGCCTCCGAGCAGAAACCCTCCGGGGTGAATTGAAAGGTGGCGCGGAACCCCCACGATCTGCTCGCAGAGCCGCACGAGAAACGCCGCGCTGCCCCGATCCGGATCGAGCCCCGCCTGCTCCACCGCGTGCCCGAGGGTCGAATCACGATGCGGAGTAAGCCGTGCGATTCGGTCCACCGTCGTTTCGGGAAACCCCAGCACCTTCCCCACCTCGCGCACCGCCGAGCGGGGGCGGTATCGAACGACGTTTGCCACCATCGCCGCGTGTCTGCGTCCGTAGCGGCGATACATAAACTCGATAACCTCTTCGCGCCTGTCGTGCTCTATATCAAGATCGATGTCTGGAGGCTCCGCCCGCTCGCGCGAAATAAAACGTTCAAAAAGCAGTTTCATGCGAATCGGGTCCACCGCGGTTATACCGAGGCAGTAACAGACCGCCGAGTTTGCCGCCGACCCGCGCCCCTGACACAGAATGCCCTCCTGCCGGCAGAACGAAACAATCTCGTACATAGTCAGGAAATATCCGCAGTAGTCCAGATCGTCGATAACAGAAAGCTCGCGTTCGAGCTGCGCTCCCACATCGCCTGGAATTCCCTTCGGATAGCGGGTACGCGCACCACTCCAGGTCAACTCGTGCAGCCGCCCCGAACTCGTGTAGCCTTCACCGAGTCGCTCGTCGGGATAGCGATAGTGAAGTAAGCCGAGATGAAAATCGCACGACTCTGCGATCTCAAGCGTATTGCGAAGCAGTTCCGGGTCGTCTTCGTAGAGACGATCGATAGCGTGCGGGCTTTTCAACGCGAATTCCGCGTTGGGGAGAAGTCTGCTGCCCGCTTCTTCGAGCGTACACCCGTGTCGAATACAGGTCAGCACATCCTGGAGCGCCCGACGATCCTTCTCATGATACAGCACATGCGGAGTCGCAACGCGCGGAATATCCCACCTCTCCGAAAGCGCACGTCCAGACTGCTCGAGCACTCTGTCCTCAGCCCTGCTGTGCCGCGCGATACCGCAGTACACCCGCCCGGCAAACGCTTCGCGCAAAGGCTCAACCGCCACACTGCCCGGATAGTCCGGATCCGGCACAAACACCAGCACGAGCCCCGCACACCGTTCGGCAAGCTCTTCAGGATACACAAAGCAGCTTCCCTTTGCGTTTCGAAGCAGTCCCGCCGAGAGCACTTCGCACAGGTTGCCGTAGCCCTCGCGGTCGCGGGCGAACACGAGTACGCTACCGGTAGTCTCTTCCGGCGCCAGCGTTACGCAGGCTCCCACAAGCGGCCTCGCGCACGAGCTCACGAGCTGTTCATCGACATTATTTCGGGGTGCGGCTCCATGTCTGATTTGAGGTTGATGGTTCCCCGCGCCGGGTTTGCCCGCCGCGGCAGCGGCCCCGTTGCTCAGAGCGTCGCGCCAGGCGGCAAACGCCTGAACCGCGCCGTAAAGCCCGTTGCGGTCGGTTATACCGACGGCTGAATAGCCGAGGGCTCCCGCATGGCTCACAAGCTCGGCCGGGTCGCTCGCGCCTTCGAGAAACGAATAGGTCGATGAACACCAAAGCGGGACCGACTTGCTGGGTATGCGCCCCATTTGGGCCTCTTCTCGCGCGTACCGGCCGCCGCGTGTGAGACGAACACTCTCGCGCGAGCTCATTCCACGTAGCCCTGAAGCATTGTTCGCTCGCCCTGGCGGTACAGCCACAACGCGGCACCGCGCTTGCGCCACAGGTAGTAATAGCTGAGCCCGCTTTCGCGTCTCCACCAGCGTCCGGACACACGAAACGGGCCGAATCGTACGCCGGCGGGAATACCCTTGCACTGCAGTGGCTCGAACAGGACACGACGCACGAGCACCGGGTAATCGGCGTTTTCCTTCGCAGTGCGCCGGGACGCCCCTTGTATATCCCCTGTGCCCGCACCGCGAGGACGCAATCGCGCAGGCGAGCGGCGCCGGGACGCCCCTTGTATATCCCCTGTGCCCGCAGAGAGCTCCTCGGCCGCGTCAAACTCCGCAGCCCCCTCGGCCACCAGCCTGAAGCGTTCGGCGGGATGGTGGGCGTCACACAGGATAACGCGGACAAGCGCTTCGTTGCCGAACTCCGCCTGCAGCAGAGAACGCGCGCGAGCCCACGAAGCGCCGTGCTCGTCGTACTGGGTGAAAAGCAGCGCCTGCCCCCTCTCCTCATGCGCCGGCGACATGGAGAGCGCCGCATGAACCACGCGCGCACCGATTTGAAGCGTATATAGTCTCAAAAGCAGAAGCTTGTTTAGGAACAGTGCGTCTCCACTCGGCTCGGCCGGAGAAATAACCTCGGTGTATTCGCCTCCACGCTCATCGCGAAGATAAACAGTTAATTCCGCCGCGCGTCTGCCGCGTAAACGAAGCTGGGAACACAGATGCTGCAGAGCAGGTACGAGCTGCGAGGCAATCGCTTCCCTGTTGCGGAGTCCCGGCATTTCCTGCTCAGCGTGGTAGGATGGGGCTTCGCTACGACCGTGAATCGGAAGCTTACTTTTGCCTGTGACAAACCCGTGAAGCGTCTCGGCCCGAGCACCAAAGCGCGAGGCGATGCTTCCGCCGTCGAGGCCCTGAAATCCTCGTATGGTACGAATGCCGAGCCGCTCGAGTCGCGCTATGCCTGTAGCGTCGAGCGGAAGCCTTCGAAGCGGCATAGCGAGTGCCTGCTCGTGTTCTGAATCCGGCGAATCGTGGATGACAATCGCATCTGTCCCGCCCCGAACTGCCGTCACAAACGTCGCAAAACGAGAAAAGCCGACTGCAACCCGGCTGTACAATTGGTACTCTGCAACCGCCGCCCGTACCTCGCCGGACCAGGAATACAGACTCCTCCACAGCCGCAAAAGCCCTTCGCAGTCGAGCCAGAACACGCCTTCGGTTATATCCCATTGTTCCACCGCCGGAGAAAACTTCTGAAACAGCGCATAAAGCTCATTGACCGCTTCTTCGACCGTGTCCTCGCGTATGACATCCGCCTGCAAGTCGGGAACAACAGTCAGCGCTGTAGCATATTTCATACCCGGCTCCACCCCTGCGCTATCGGCAGCGCTGTTTACTTCGAGCACCGGGGCCAGCGGCCTGTCTTCGGAGACAAGCGCAACAGGCATGTCGCGCCATTGCTTGTGAGTACGCAGCAACAGCTGCAGGCGAAACCGCGGAAGCTCAACACAGGCCATGCGGCGCACGACACACCTCCGTTTCCCGCCAGAACGGCCCTGCCTGTTTATCTTTGACCGCGGTAATCGAGAGCGTGATTGCTCCGGTTTCGCATTCGGTTCGGACATGCTCGGCAACAACCCGAAGACCCGTCAGCGATCCGAGTGCAGGCTCGCCATCCGTTAACGCGACCACCGCACAGCCATGAACTCCAGCGATTCGAAGCATACGCCCAAGTGCCGCGATACCCGGACGATGCGATCCAAGGTCCATAACAACAAGCGAAAACGCATTGCTTTTGAGAAGGATTTCTCCCGCTTTTGCCGCCTTATCGCCGGGATTCACTTCGCCGCTTCCCGACTGCGCGGTAAGCATAACAATAGGAATATCGCTCACCCGAATACCCCGCTGCTCGAAATCCGGCGGAAAAAAGAGCGATCCTGTCACACAGATCCACGCAGCACCACCACCGTGCACCTGCGCCTCCCGCATAATACCCGCGAGCGAGGAAAGCCGGGCGCTACCGGTGATTTCGGTGAGACGACCTGCCAGATTGGTAAGACGCCAACGAGACGGGGACGGCTCCTCATCAGAGGATACAGATACGTCGCGGGAAAGCAGATCTGAGGCACGTACCAGGGTTGCGGGTCGAGTATCCATCATGCCGATAGATTACCAGACAAATGTCTGGTAATCAAGACAGGTTCACTTGTTTTCGCGGCGGCCTTTACCGCAGACCTGCGGACCGCCACATGAGGTAATACGAAACCTTATCCCGGCCGTATTTCCAGGTACCGTCTGACTTCTACAACTACACCAAGTAGCTGCACGTCTCCCTCGGGGACAATGACGCTGAACTCAGAATTCTCGGGGTGCAGTTCCACCCGGGCACCGTTGTACTTCAGACGTTTGACCGTCGCCTCGTCATCGACAAGAGCGACAACGATCCGCCCATTGTCGGCGCTCGCCTGCTTGCGAACAATTACTATATCGCCCTCGTAGATGCCCGCACCTTCCATACTACGCCCGCGCACGCGCAGGGCAAAAAGCTCTTCCTCGCTACCCTCGTGATCGACCCCAACATAACCTTCGAGGTTCTCAATCGCCTCGGTCAGTTCGCCGGCCTGGACATTTCCAAGAAGCGGTACCATCCGGGGACGTCGGTCGGCGCCGGGAAGCCGGTATCCGCGGGATACCCCTTTAAGCCTCTCAAGACGCCCTTCCGTGACAAGCGCGTCGAGGTGTTCCTGCACGCTCTGCACCGCGCGAAGCCCGAGCTCGCTCCGAACCTCCCGCACGGTCGGGGGACTTCCCTCGAGAATGCGGCGTTTAACGTATTGATAGACGCGTTCGCGCGTTGCGCCGGAAGTAGGCATAAGTCGATTGTGCCCGGACATATGTCTGGATAGCAACCCCCGTTAGGGGCAGTCCTCCTTTACTGTCCACCACCGTGGTGCGAAACGGTACCTAACAAGCCGTATAGTCGGGAGTTACCCGGCGGTTTCTGTAATTCTCCCGCTCGGGCGTCCACTGCAGCTGCAGCCAGTCGCGGCGCTGCGCGTGCGAAAGCCGCCGGCAGCGGGAGAAAAACGCCCGCCGGCGAAGCAGTCTGCCCCGCTCGCGCATCAACGGCTCGCTGGCGATCCCGCAGGCGCACACCGCGGGCGCCGCGAAAGGTCTCACCTCAAGCATACGCGCGAGTCCTACGGGGTGATTGCCGGGCATTACCGGAAAAAAACACCACAGTGGTGGACAGTAAGGGAAGCTTGCCCCAGGTGCTCGATTCCGGAGATACTCTCGGGCGAGAACCATGGATCTACCGAGCAATCAAGGACGAAACAGCGAAGCGGCCGGCGCGACGGTACGCGTTGTCCTCGCGTGGCCCGATGAAGAGAGGAACATCGGCTCCGTATGCCGAGCCATGAAGACAACGGGCATACATGACCTCGCAATTGTCCCTCGGGTCCCCGACCGAGGCTACGACGAGCAACAAGTCGCAGTGACCGCAGTGCACGCCGCCGATATATACCGATCGGCGAGGTTTTACGAGACGGTGGAACAGGCGGTCAACGATTGCAGCCTCGCGGTTGCATACACGCGACGACAGGGAAAATACCGCAAACATGTTTCATACGCTCCCGAGGCGATTGGCTCGCGAATTTCGGCCTTATCCGAAAGCACCGTAGCGCTCGTATTCGGAAACGAAGAACATGGGCTTACCGCAGAACAGATGGACGCCTGTCACATAGCGTGTCGAATTCCAACCGCGCCGGAGTATCCGAGCCTGAATCTATCGCACGCTGTGCAGATTGCCTGTTACGAGGTTTTCCGTGCAGCCGAAAACACCCCTCATGGTGGATTCACGCCTATTACCTCGGAAACCGTCGATGAGCTTGCCGAGGAGGCGAACGCCATTGTCGCAGAGGTCGGGTTTGCCGGTGAGCACGACCGCGATACGAGCCGCCTTTTCGTTCGCGATCTGCTCGCCAGGGCAGCGCTCAACCCGCGGGAGGCGCGCCGAGTGTTCCGGCTGTTTCGAAAGATTCGCTACGGCATACGCTCGAGGACATAAACGGCGGGATATACCCCGCTGGTTTCGATTACCCTCACGTGCACGATTCGAAGCGTCGGGATGCGCGAAACGATATGCGCCACGTGGTGGCGGCGTTTTCCCCCGAGAAACACCACCCGCCCGCCGGGAGCTAGGATATGCTCCACACCGTACAGGAATCGCCGGTAGAGATGCTCGAAGTCCGTCTTCTGCCCGAGTCGTACTCCAAACGGCGGATTGCAGATGACCGCGTCAAAGGCGCCGGCCTCGTAAAGCTCTGCGAGATCCCGGGCATCCGCCTGCACTATCTCGATTCGTTCGGAAAGCCCCGCTGCCTTCACGTTCGCATTCGCACCGTCGACGCACGTGCTGAACTTGTCGACGCCTACACCACGCGCGTGCGGCCACAGCGCAGCCGCTTCAAGTAACACCGTAGCCGACCCGCAAAACGGGTCAATTATTGCCTTCGGCGGTTGAGACAGTCGTGCGAGCCGCAGCATTCCATATGCCACTGTGGTACGCAGCGCGACCCTTGGACGAAAGACCCAGCGATGGCGGCGGTCGAGTCCGAACCTCGTTAGCTGCACGCCGATCGTACCGACCTTATCAGTGAGGTCTACACGAACGTGCACGGTGAAGTTTTCAAGATCGACCCTCATGCCGGTCGACCGATTCACGACCGCCCCCGCGGCCCGCTCGATATCCATGCTGCCGAACGGATGTTCGCCTATTCGCCGACTTGTTACACGAAAGGTATCCGCCTTGCTCACATTCGGAAATTCAGTCTTGCTTACTCCGTCAATGAGCTCATCGAGATTCTCGGGCGCCGAAAGGGTGATAGATCGGAGATGACGAATTACGTGAAATATCGAACGCAATTTCCACATCTCCGCCTCGAGCGCGCTTCGGTCGCAATGCCCTGGGTCGAGCTGCAGAACACCGGCGAGGTTTTGCGGTTTTACCGTAATCACGGCTTCCGGCGCCACCGTTGCGAGACGCTCCCTGAGCTCCATTTCAACGATATCCTCGAGGCCGGGGTTGGTAGTAAGCCGATAGGTAAGCGAGCTCATATCCACGACTCGCCGGATTTCGTACAAACAGAAGGCTTGAACGGCAAACGCATCGCGAGACAGTCACTTGCCGCTGCCTGGCCGGGATGCGGCGGACCGCCTTGTAGCGCTGCCTGGAGGCTATGCGCCCGGCAGCCTTTTGCCGCTGCCCGGCCGGGATGCGCCGGACCGCCTGACCTATTTTGTGCGGCCAATGGTCCTACAACGAAGGTGGCTTGCGTCCCGAGCAACCGCCGGGCTACTCTCGTGATCGTGCCAATGATTGCGCTCGATGATATGAATGACCTTGCCGAGGCGTTGGATTCAGGTATTCCCGTGCTCATGTTCGTGTGGCGGGAAGAGTGCGAAGAGTGCCCGGAACTTATCCGGCGTCTCGATCGCATGCTTCGCGCCTATCCTCCACTGACCTCTTATTCCCTGCTGCTCGACGAGCACCCCACGGCAGCCGCGAGGTTCGGTGTATTCAATCCGCCGGCTATAGTGCTCTACGTCGAGCGGAATATGGTACTGAAACAAGTGCAGACAATCGACCTGCCGGCTCTCAAACGGGCGCTCGATAAGGTTTATACCGAATAGCACTGTTGCCCTTTTAATGCTTCGCCCTGTCAATACAAAGGCACGCCGGGACCCGGCCGTTAGGCATCGCGCCGAGAATGCTCATTCGGCGAATAAACCTGCCTCGGATCGAACACCCGCGAGCTGTCAGGTTCGGTGAAGCCGATTCTGCCGGACTCGTCCATTCGCAATGCCCTGTAGAAGCAGCTTCGAAACCCCGTATGACAGGCGGCGCCACCTTTCTGCTCGACTTTCAACAACAAAGCATCCTGGTCGCAGTCGATGCGGACCTCGTGGACGAGCTGGATGTGACCACTTTCTTCGCCCTTCTTCCATATCCGGCTGCGGGATCGGCTGAAGTAGTGCGCCACACCGGTAGACATTGTTCGCTCGAGCGCGACGCGATTCATCCATGCCTGCATAAGCGCCTCACCGGTTACCGAGTCGGTAACGAAGACTGGAAGAAGGCCTGCCTCATCGAACCGCGGCGCGAAGACACCGTCGGGGCGTTCACGGTCGGCAAGGTCATCGAAGTTATCATCAGGCTGTCCTCGAGACACGCTCATCCAGTTTTCCCCTTCTGCTCGAGTTTTGCCCAGGTGTCCTTGAGCGCGACCGTCCGATTGAACACCGGGGCGCCCGGCGCCGAATCGACCGAATCCACGCAATAGTAGCCATGTCGAAGAAACTGAAACCGTGAACCCGGCGCCGCGTTCGAGAGTCCCGGTTCGGCTTTCGCGTGGTGGTAGGTAACCAGACTGTCGTGGTTGAAGTTGTCCAACCAATGACCGCCGGCCTCTTCGTCGATCGCCGTCGGGTCAATCACGCTGAACATATTGTCGTACACGCGCACCTCGGTCGGCAGCGCGTGGGCGGCGCTTATCCAATGAAGGGTACCTTTCACTTTTCGCTTATCGGGCGTGTCTCCGCCGCGGCTCTCAGGGTCGTAGCTGCAACGAAGTTCAACGATTCCGCCGGAATCATCCCGAATAACCTCGTTACAGGTAATGTAGTAGGCGTGCTTAAGTCGCACTTCACGGCCCGGAGCGAGACGAAAAAACTTCTTCGGGGGGTCCTCCATAAAATCCCCTCTCTCGATATAGAGCTCACGGCTGAACGGCAGCGTCCGGGTACCGGCCGAGGCATCCTCGGGATTGTTAATGGCCTCGAGCTGCTCGACTACGTCCTCCGGATAGTTCTCGATTACCACCTTCAGCGGATCGAGAACTACCATCACCCGATAGGCGGTCTTGTTCAGTTCCTCACGCAAGCAGTACTCGAGGAGGCTAAGGTCGATGGTGCTTTCCGTTTTTGAAATACCGATACGGCGCAGAAACTCGCGGATCGCGCTCGGCGTGTAGCCGCGCCTTCGCAGCCCGCAAAGCGTCGGCATCCGCGGGTCATCCCACCCATCGACATATCCTCCCTCGACCAACTCCCGCAGTTTACGCTTACTCATTACCGTGTATGTCAGATTCAGCGGTGCAAACTCGATCTGCTGGGGATGGTGAATCTCGAGTGCGTCGAGAAACCAGTCGTAAAGCGGACGATGGTTCTCAAACTCGATGGTACACAGCGAGTAGGTCACGCCTTCGATCGAGTCGCTCTGCCCGTGCGCCCAGTCGTACGTCGGGTAGATACACCATTTGTCCCCGGTTCTATGGTGATGGGCAAAGCGTATCCGGTACATGGTGGGGTCGCGCATGTTGATATTGGAGTGCGCCATATCGATTTTCGCTCTGAGGACACACGACCCCTCTGCGAACTCACCGGCGCGCATGCGACGAAAGAGATCCAGGTTTTCCTCGACCGGACGATCGCGGTACGGGCTGTTTTTCCCCGGCTCGGTGGGTGTTCCCCGGTATTCGCGAATCTGATCGGGGGTAAGCTCATCGACATACGCGAGGCCTTTGCGAATAAGCTGCTCAGCGAGTTCATACAGCTTTTCGAAATAATCGCTTGCAAAATACTCGTGCTCTCCCCAGTCGAATCCGAGCCATTTGACATCGTCTTTGATAGCGTCGACGTACTCTACGTTCTCGCGGTCGGGATTCGTGTCGTCGAACCGCAGCGAACAGTATCCACCATATTCGCCGGCAACGCTGAAGTCGAGGTTAAATGCTTTTGCATGACCGATATGCAAATATCCATTGGGCTCCGGCGGAAACCGGGTTTGAACCCATCCGCCGAATCGACCGTTTTCGTTGTCAGATTCGATCCACTGTCGGATAAAATCAAGACCACGCTCGCCACTTGCGCTGTTCACCTCAGACATGAGACGGAGGGTAGCATAAACGCGACTTCGGTTCAAAGCTCGGGGCGCACGGCGGAGCCTTGCTCGTGCCCGATCTACTCACCAATAGCGGTGACTACGAGGGCTCGACTTCCGGCTCGGTTGCGAAATTCACACAGATAAATTCCCTGCCAGGTTCCGAGATTAAAGCGGCCATTCGAAACAGGCACACTGACCGATGCGCCCACAAGCGACGACTTCACGTGCGCCGGCATGTCGTCCGGCCCCTCGAGGGTGTGCACATAGTACGGCTGATTCTCCGGGACGATCCGGTTGAAAATCTGTTCGAAGTCGGTTCGCACATCCGGGTCGGCGTTCTCGTTCAATGTGAGCCCCGCGCTCGTGTGTTTTATATGGATATGGCAGATTCCCGCCTGCATACCGCGAATCCCTTCGGTCTGTTTGAGGACTTCGTCGGTGACAAGGTGAAAACCCCGGTTTCGCGGTGCAAGCCGAACCGTCCATTGCAGCGTCTTCATGGTCCCTCCTGCGATGAAGTGCTTTGCCATTATCCCCGTGAGACTGTATGTTTCCGAGTATACACTATGGATGCAGAAGTAATGGTAATCGGAGCGGGCCCTATCGGTATAGAAGTAGCCGCGGGTCTGAAGTCGAAAAATGTATCATACATTCATGTGGAGGCCGGGCAGCTTGCCGATACGATCACGAAGTGGCCGAGGCACGCAAGGTTCTTCAGTTCTCCCGAGCGATGCGCGATAGCGGGCGTTCCGGTGCAGACGGTCGACCAGGAACAGCTCGTCGGCGAGGTTTATCTCGCGTATCTGCGGAACGTCGTCGAGCTCTATAACCTCGACGTGCAGTTCTACGAGCGGGTTACGTCGCTAAGCCGGGCCGACGAAGGTTTTACGGTTACCACCGCGACCCGAACGGAAACTCGACGGTACCAGGTGAAATCGGTTGTCCTCGCCACTGGCGATATGAACAGGCCGAACAAGCTCGGTATTCCCGGGGAAGAGCTTCCACATGTTTCCCACCGGTTCGGGGAGCCGCATGCGTATTTCCGTCAGCGCGTACTCGTAGTCGGCGGACGCAATTCCGCGCTCGAGGCGGCGCTGCGTTGTTTCCGGGCCGGAGCGAACGTAAGTCTAAGCTACCGTCGCCCTGCCCTCGACCGGGACCGCACGAACTCCCGGCTTCATCTCGAGCTTTCGATTCTCACCGGTAAGGGATATGTGCCGTTCTATCCATCTACCGTCCCGGTCGAGATTCGCCCGAACAGCGTCGTGCTCGCCGACACGAATAGTACCGACCGAACTACCGAAGTGCCGGCCGACTTTGTACTTATGCTCACCGGATTCCGGGGCGACATATCGTTGCTCGAGCAGGCAGGTGTCGAGTTCGACGGAAGGGTACCGGTGATACACGAGGAAACTATGCAGACGAGCGTTCCGGGTCTGTATGTCGCCGGAACAGCGGTTTCCGGCGATCAGGACAGTTATCACGTGTTCGTAGCGACGGCCCACGAGCATACCCCGAGAATTGTCGCTTCGATCACCGGTGACGGTGATGTTCCTTACGGAACGGTTAGGCCTCGTCGATATCCGTTTTCCCTTTCCGATATAAAACCGGAATCCAACTGACGCAAGGAACCGGCAGCGGGAGTGCGTGCACGGCCGACCCATCGACTTCCGATAATGGCAACGTGCTCGTCACGCGGCGTCGGCATCGCGCACCATCGCATTCAAAGACTCGACTACCATCGCCACGAACGAGTCAATGTGGGGCACCGAATCGAGCGGTATTCTGAATCCGATCGCTCCCTGATGACCACCGCCGTTTTCGATTTGAAGCCGCTCGAGGAGCTTTCTCAGATCCACTTTCTTGTAATGCTTACTTCTTCGCGCACGGCACTGGAGAAGATCGTTACCCTCCGGACGACCTGAGAACACCACAAGGCTCAGCCGGCCGCTGTCTTCCGCCAGTGAATCGGCGACCGTGCGCAGTACCGTAGAAAGCGATTCGTTTCCGTAGTTTTCGACAAGGGAACGGTACTGATTCTCGGTAATATTGAGATATGAGACAGCCCCATCCCTCGTTCGCAAGGCGTATAGATAGTCGAAACACTCCTCTTCCCGTCGGGAGAGCTTTCGCAGTTCCGAAAAGAGCCGCTCGACACTCGCAAAGTTATTACTGCGTTGCTGAGTCTTTTCAAACAACATACTGCCGAAAATCTCGGTATACGCGACGTACATCCGGCGCTCTTTTCGATTATGAAGAAACTTTCCCATCTGCGTATCACCGATAACGCCGGTAAGAATGGCAAGTACCACGTTACGCGTAAATATCTCGAACACCTGACGCTCTTCGAGAAACGCCTGATCGGTCGACAGTTTGTAGGCAACAAGCCCCACGAGCTCGCTTGCACTGGTAGCCTGATCGACAAGCGCGTGATCCCGGTCGGTCAGGTATTCGCTGTCGGATTCAAGGTGGTGGTCGATTTCAAAAGCTTGTATATTCGGGTCGGCGAGCACACCAAGCACGGCGCCGCGATGCGCGAGCAGATCGGGCTTGGCGGTATCACAGATGACAACCGTGTCAAAGTCGTACGCTTCATCGAGACTTTCGACAATCTCTATGGCATTGTAGCGACATATTCGAACGAGGAAATCCAGATTTTCATGAATCGGGCCTTCAACGAGTATCGTTGCCGTTTTGGCGAATTTGTTTGCAATAAGCGCAAACGCTACCATGGCGGCAAGACAATCTTCGTCTACCGACTTGTGGCCGGTAACGAGAAAGCCGTCGCGCTCGTCGAGGGCGCTGATAATCCGCTGAACCACTCTGTTGCGTTCGGCAATCGTTTCCAACGACGTTTTCATATATCTGCTCCTCGGGTATCGGGATCGTATAAACGAGCCTGATTACGTCCACCTTCTTTCGCCTGATACAACGCATAATCTGCATTGTCGCTCAACTCTTTGCCCGATGCACCATGGTCGGGAAATATCGCTACGCCGACGCTCGTCGTCGCCGTATCGATCGGGCCTGCCCGCCGACTAAGCGTATCAACGCTTTGAACGCGTTTAACCAGCTCACGGGCAATACTCAGTGCCTCGTCGGCACCGGTGCGCGGCAGTAGAACGGTGAACTCATCGCCACCGTATCGCGCCGGATAGTCGCTTTCACGAAATACTTCGTGAATCACCGGAACAAGATCCTTGATGACCTCATCTCCAACCTGCTGACCGTAAGCATCGTTGATCGCGTGAAAATGGTCGAGGTCGAACATCATTAATGCAAGCGTGGTCCTGGATGCCCGAGCGTTGGCGATCTGTTCTTCGATAGCTTCGTCGAGAAATCGCCTGTTATAGAGTCCTGTAAACTCGTCGGTCATCGCACGTTTGCGTGCACCCTCTCCCCACTGCACCATATCCGAGAGAAAATTGCTCGAACTGTTCAAGCGTTCGGTTGTTATGTTGAGCATTCGATACATGACCTTGATAGCGAGCGCAGGCTGCCTCTTTATCAGCTCATCGAAGTCGTCGACGCTTAAGGAGAAAAATGATGTCGACTCGCGTGTCCGGCAGGTTGCCGATCGGGGCGCACGATCGAACAATGTCATTTCTCCGAAGCACTCGCCCGAGCCAAATGACGCAACCTCCAGTTCGGTTCCTTCCGAGCTCTCCACGGTGATCACCACGCTACCGGACTTGATGATGAACAACCTGTCGCCGGTATCTCCCTGTCGGAACAGTACTTCGTCCGGCCCTGCCTCTACGGACGAAAGATATTGCGCAACTACGGCTTGTTCATCCGGAATCAACGAGGAGAACACATCTACGTTTTGAAGAAACTCTTTCATCTCGCTCAAGAATAACTCCGTTTTCACGCCTGATTGGCGCTGAGGGTCCGATTGGCGCCAGATTCGCGTGCTGCAAACAGTGTCTGACTCGAACGCTCGATAAGGGATTCAGCGTCGGCTGCATCCTCCGGGTATAGCGCGACACCGACACTGAAGGGAAACGCAACATCGCTGCTTCCGGTTGCCGGTTCCAGGTCGAGATCACATAACCGCTGCCGTAATTCCTCGGCATAGCGCAGCGCGCGATCTCGATCGGTCGACGGCAGAAGCACAGCCATCTCGTTCCCACGGAATCGTACCGAGGTAAAGTCGCCGGCCCAGGTGCGAACGGTTGCAGCGATCAACCGCAACGTCATATCACCTGCGTCGTGCCCGTATGTATCGTTGATAATTTTGAAGTTGTCGGGTTTAATCATCAGCAAGGCAAACGGCGCGGTATCGTCGCGCAACAGTCGTGGCAGCTCCTCATGGAGATACGACCGGTTAAACATACCGGTTAGTTTGTCCCCGAAAACCTGAGTTCGAAGCTGTTCAACCCACGGGGATTTCTGCGAAATAAGGCTGTTCGTTTCGCGAATACGGTTCGCGATCGCGATAATAAGCTTCTGAAGCAACCGGGCGGAGGTTGCCGGGTCAACCCTCAGAATCTCCTCGAACGATGTGCCCTGTCCTGGAAATCTCAATAACTCGCTCGGGGCCTCGCATCTGGCGTTTGCAGTCCTTGCCGCGCCATGCAGCAAATCGAGTTCGCCGAAACACTCGTCTGCGACGAACTCGGCGATATCAACCTGTTTGCTTTCGCCCTGCGTCTGCGAAATAACGATACTTCCGGACTTGACAACATACAACGAGTTTCCGGGGTCTCCCTCCGAGAACAAACGCTCGTTGGATTCGAGTTCGAGGAACTCACTGTATTGCGCGATACGCTCAAGCTCGGTCGCGTCAAGCTCCGAGAACATACCGACATGGGCGAGCAGCTCGCGTTTTTCCGCGATACCGCCGGCGATTACGTGTATAGACACTTTGCTACCCCTGTATGCGAAACCTATCATACGCTTGTTGCATGGTCCAGAAAACGTTGCAGATCACCATTTTCCACTCACACGTTTTCCAGCGTATGGACGAGTACACGCGGTTTGCGCTCGGTGTCGTAACTCGAACGTCGTTCTTCAGGGAGGTCCGCCACCGCGGCTCGTACAAACCCAAGCTGTTCAAACCAATCGGAGGCCCGCGTGGTCAGCGCGAAAACAGAACGCAATCCGCGTGACTTCGCCTTCACAAGCTGATACTGAACGAGTTTTTCACCGATTCCGAGGCTTGCGAATCGCTTATCCACCGCAAGTGCTGCGATTTCTCCCTGGCGCTCACCGATTCCGTGCAACGCACAACACGCCCTCACGGTTCCGTCGACTTCACTCACGGCGAAGTCCTCCAGCCGGCTGCGTATCTCTTTCTCCGACCGAGACCGTATCTGTCCCTTCTCCACAAACGGTCGCAGGAGACGTATTACTGCCGCGATATCGTCGGAGTGCATTGGCCGAACGCTTTCGTACTCGTTGGAGTGGACCATGGTGCCCGCACCGAGGTTCGAGAATATCTCACTCAGAAGCACACCATCGGAGCGGCCATCCACAATATGGACCCGTCTGACACCCGAACGACACGCGCTGATCGCAAGCTCGAGCCGCCGCACGGCAATCTGCTGCGATTCAGCCTGCGACATATCTCGCACTCGCTGCGCTTGTTCTACCGTGAGGCGTCCTATCCGCCCGTCTTCTTCGCGTACCACGTCGTCCGGAACGGTCAGCGACGACTCGATATCCGAGTATCCGTTCGTGACAAAAAAGAGCTTCTCGGCTCCGATCGAGCGCGCGCAGGCGACAGCGAGCTCATCAGAGGAGATATTGTACGGACTTCCGGTAGCACTCCAACCGATGCACGGAAACACCGGCACAAAATCCGCTTCGAGCAGGCGCTCGACCGCCTCCCTGTGAACCCGATCGACGACACCCGTATGTCCGTAGTCGACTCCATCGTCCACGCCTACTCCGCGCGCTCGAACCCAGTTACCGACGACTCCGTACATATTCCGCGCCGAAAGGAGGGTCATAACCTGGTTTGCTACGTCGAAGGCCGCCATTTGTATGAGCGGCATTGCCGCGCCATGCGAAACCCGAAGGCCGGCAACGTGGTCGCTATCGACACCATACCGGCTGAGCACCTCGTCGATTCGACGCCGGGCGCCCGGAACAATGAGCACCTTAATGCCTGCACGCCGCAGAACTTCAATATCCGCCATGAGCGCATTGAGCGCGTCGCCGGAAAACAGAGCGCTGTCGAGCTTCACGACGAAGCTCAGATCCCGAAACCGCTGCGCGTAGACGAAGACTTCGCGAATAGTATCTATGTGGCCCCGGTTCAATTCGGTGTCTATCACGTCGATTACCCCGCTGTTCGCTCGCGCGGATCATAAAACAGTGACTCGATTCGAGCAAACAGCCAGTCGGCGATGAGCGCCAGTCCGGCCGCGGTAAGCGCGCCGGAAAGAACAAACGCCGTATTGTTGCGAACCAACCCGGCGACAATAATAGTTCCGAGACCACCGGCTCCGATCGTTGCCCCGATTGTAGCGGTTCCGATATTGATAATCACCGAGGTGCGAATGCCGGCAACGATAACGCGCGCGGCAAGCGGTAACTCAGTGCGGAACAATACCTGTCGTGGACGCATCCCCTGTCCTACGCTCGCCTCCACAAGGCCTGCATCGACTGCTTCGATACCGCTAATCGTGTTGTTCACGACCGGAAGCAATCCAAAGATGAAAAGCGCGGCAACAGTCGGACGAAATCCAAAACCGAGGATCGGAAATGCAAGCGCGAGTATTGCGGCCGGAGGAAATGTCTGCGCAAGGCTCGATAAGTCTCGTGCGAGCGGCAAAAAATCCTTCCCAATGCCCCGTGTTACAAATATCCCAACGCTCAGTCCGGCAACCGTGGCGGCAAGGCTCGAGATCGCGACAAGATGTACGTGTTGCAGCACGAGAATGGGAAGCGAAACACGGCCGTAGACGAGCTCGGATTGGTCAGGGAATAACCCCTGCAACACGGCAACGCGAAAGTCCACTCGGTATACAAACGCCACAAACAGCGAAATCATGAGGGCGAAAGCGGCACCCTTTATAACGATACGCGGGGGTGGCCTCATAGCGTCTCTCCGCGGGGAGCCGCAGCGTATATCCGGTCCATTGTAATCCTGCCTACGAGACGCCCGTTCTCCTCGACGACGGGAACCTCGGTGAGGTCGGTGTTGAGGATTCCCGCGAGTGCGTTTCTCAGCGTCTCCCCCACGCCCACCGCCCCGTCGATCGACGTCATCGAGGAGGAATCGGTCTCACCGCCGGTCTTACCTCTACGTCGTACTGCTCCGAGAAGACGCGATGCCGAATCGACAACGTACACAGCATCGACCTTCGAAAACTTCTTCCAGTCTATCCGCTCACCCCGCGAAACGACCGGCACGTCAACCATAAAATCACGAACGGAGAAGCGTCCGAGGCGTTTGAGCGCTCGGTCGGTTCCAACGAAATCGCGGACAAACTCGTTTCCCGGTGAACCGAGAATTTCTTCGGGCGCGCCTTGCTGCACCACCTCGCCATCTTTCATAAGCACAACGACATCGGCGACGCGAACAGCCTCGTCGAGATCGTGAGTGACAAAGATGACGGTCTTGCGAAGCTTCTGCTGAATAGAAATGAACTCCTGCTGCAACGATTCCCGTGTGAGCGGATCGACGGCGCCAAACGGCTCGTCCATAAGCAGGATCGGGGGGTCGGCGGCAAGCGCGCGCGCCACTCCGACTCGCTGCGCTTCTCCGCCGGAGAGCTCGGAGGGGTACTTCCTGCGATACGTGTCAGGGTCGAGATCGATCAGTTCAAGAAGCTCTGTTGCGCGCCTGCGGCGCTCTTCGCGGGATTTTCCGAGGAGCCGGGGAACGATACCGATGTTTTGCTCCACGCTCATGTGCGGCAACAATCCTACGCTCTGTATCACATAGCCGATTCCTCGCCTGAGGTCTTGAGGTGGGAACTCGCGAACCGGTGTACCATCGACGCGAACGTACCCATCGGTCGGTTCGAGCAGACGGTTTATAAGCTTGAGGCTGGTGGACTTCCCGCAGCCGGAAGGACCGATGAGGACGTACACCTTACCCTGAGGTACCGTGAAGGTTACATCGCGAAGAGCCTCGTTGTTCCCGTAGGTTTTCGATACATGGTCGAACTCAATCATAGGCAATCCGCCTCCGTTGAGGGCCGGGCACCGCGTGGTCGGCAAGAAACTGAAACAGCCTATCCGCGGTCACCGCCAGAATCACGATAGGTATGACGCCCATCACGATAAGATCGGGAGCTGCCTGTCCAAGGCCCTGGAAGACAAAGTTTCCCAGCCCTCCTGCTCCGATCAGGGCGGCAACGGTGGTATTACCAATGGTCTGCACCGCGGATACACGAATTCCGCTGAGAATAATGGGAAGAGCAATCGGAACCTCCACCCGCCACAGCAGCTGACGACGGGTCATCCCCATGCCGGTGCCCGCATGGATGACTGCCGGATCCATGACCCGAAGACTCGTGAAGGTATTACGAACAACAGGCAGAAGTGCGTACAAGAACAACGCGAGCAACGCCGGGGTATTGCCTACACCTCGCACCCCCATCGCCCGGAGGACCGGATACCTTTGCGAGAGAATCGCAAGCGGCGCGATCATGAGGCCGAACAAAGCCAGGCTGGGTACGGTCTGCAAGCCGCTTACCATCGCGAATACAGGCTTTTCCATTCGCTTGCTGCGATACGCAAGGATGCCCAGCGGAATACCGACTAGTACCGCCACGCCTACCGCCGCGCCCGCGAGCCCTATATGCGCGACGAGCTCTTCTGCGAACCGCGATTCGCGAGTGTAGTATTCGCGGACAAACGCGAGATCATCGAGAATGCCCAACCCGAACAGAAGGCCGAGGAGCAGCAAGAGAACCGGTACCAGGCCATTTCGCATTATCGTATTTCGTGCCGACGCGTGCCCATGCGTAAACAACACGAAAGCCGAAAGGAGAAGCATCCAGAATCCCGTAGTGGGACTCACCCTTCCGCGATCGAACCCGGCCGACACAAGCTCCGCGGTTGCCGCGATGCCGACCGAAAGCCAAAGCACTGCGAAGAGAACGGTGGCCGGAATCAGCACCGCATCACCAGTTCGAGCCAGGTCCGCACGCAATCCGATCAAGGCGATCCCGGCAAGAATGCCAATCATCGCGACAAATACCCACGGGGCGGTCTCGAGCAGAGCCTTTGCCTCCCCGGTGTCGAGTCGATGTTCCTTTACCACGAAGAACGGGGAAAAAAGACCGCCCCCGCCGATGATTACCGAGAAGAGGACGACCTTATCCACGGCCGATCGTGTTACCGATTTCGGCATAGCGTCTTATCGAGGGTTATACGGCTTAGAGAAACCCGTTCGACTCAAGCCAGTCGCGCGCCACAGCGTCCGCTGCTTCGCCGTCAACCGCAATGCGCGCATTGAGTTCCTGCAGTGTTTCCAGCGTAAGCTGTTCAAACACAGGATTGAGGATATCCTCGAGCTCGGGATATTCGTCGAGAACCTCGCCGCGGACAATCGGTGCAGGCTCGTACACGGGTTGAACGCCTTCGGTGTCCTCGAGCACGGTGAGATCCAATGACGCGAGCTGTCCGTCGGTTCCGTACGCCATAGCCGCGTTGACTCCATCTGTTTCCTGGGATGCCGCCTGAATTGTCATCGCGGTATTACCGCCCGAGAATACGAGTAATTCATCGTCCGAAAACTCGAACCCGTATTCTTCCTCGAACGCAGGCAGCACGTCTTCGCGCGTTACGAACTCTTCACTCGCTGCAAGCTTTACGCTGCCTGAGTCGTTCATGAAGTCGGCAAGATCCGAAAGGCTGCTGAGCGAATGCTCTTCGGCTAGGTCCGAGCGGATCGCGATTGCCCACGTGTTGTTCGCCGGAGCGGGAGAAAGCCAGACGATGTCATTATCCTCGAGATCGAGATCGCGAACACGCTCGTAGGCCGACGTCGGTTCACTCCAGACGTCGGAGTCCGATTCCTCGAAGAAGAAGGCGCCGTTTCCTGTGTATTCGGGATAAATATCGATCTCATCCGAAATGATCGCTTCGCGGATGACATCGGTAGGCCCGAACTCGGTATCATCGACAACTTCAAATCCATCGTCTTCTAAAAGGTGAACAATCATGTTGCCGAGCAACGCACCCTCGGTGTCAATCTTGGACGCAACGGTAATCGATCCCTTGGTCTCCTGCTGCGCTTCACCTGAACCTCCGGCGAAGATAGCGCCCGGTAACAGCAACAGCAACAGGACAAACAGAAACACAAATCGAAATGTTTTCATCGTACGCTCCTTGTCGATCGCCCGGTTGTGTGTTCCGTATTAGCGATCTTAACGCTCCAAGATATCTAAGTGCTGTATGCAGGTCAAACCAACACTGATGCACTCGTGCACTCGCCGTAGCGGCCTTGAGCTCGCGCGGACTACCACACTATGATATCGCTCAATGAATGAGGAAGCACCGAGAATCGAGAGCGTAGTCGCGCTTGTAGATTCTATCGACCGAGCAAGGCAACGATTTGGTGAGCTGGGGTTTACTGTATCCGACGCGTCTGTCGCACTCGGTTCGATGACAAGACAGTGCGCTGTTGCCTTTGCCGACGGAACTTCCGTTCACTTCCTCGAAAGACCACGCGGCCTGCTCGCGCGCGTCCGCAGACGGCGGACCTTTTCAACTCGCTTCCGGCGAAAAACAGAGGCCTGCGGCAAATACGCGCTACGATTCCGTAGCTTACTCTCGCTCGAACGGCCCTCGCCGGGACTTGTGGATACTATTCTGCGGGCTTCCATACCTCCGGAATCGAGCGATTCATCCGGAGACGACGAAAACCGATATGAAGCCGGCTGGATAACAACGGATGTTACCTACCGTATCGGCGGAGAACCCGGCAAAACAACCATGGTCGTCGCGAATCGCCAACCGCGTGAGCTCCCGCTCATTCGAGTGAGCGAAGCGCCGTTGCCGTTCGACGAGGCTGCCACCGAGCACCGAAACGGTATTCAAGGTATTTTCCACGTTCAGGTCGGTGTAGAAGACCTCGATGCTGCCCTTCCGGTGTATAAAAGGCTCATGCGAGCCGAACCGTACGACCACGTCGATCCCGTTCAGCGCCGAGCCATTTTCGATTTAGCAAATGGCGAGCTCGAGCTCATGCCGGTGGAAACATCGCTCGAGGCGGGGGTCCGCGAGATAAGCCTGCGTCCCGGCTTTCCCGGGCACCGTGTAAGTTACGACGCCGAGCGAACGGAAGGAATCACAATGCGCGTCACAGATATGTCGGCGAAAACCGCGCTGCAACCCGACGAGGAGGAGGAGCTGGAGAAAACCACCATCAGTCGCAGCCGCCGACAGTAAATCCGGCCGGTTGCGTTTTACATCACCGACTTTCGGGTCGCCTCTCGCACACCTGTGCTACACGAGCATGCTGAAGGCGCGATCGATCGCCGTTTGGGGAATGGTATGCGTTCCGTCGAACTCGTAAAACACGCGCCGGCAGCCGGCCTCGTCGAGTGCTTCGCCGAGGGCGGCGCCCTGCTTCGGGTCGAGTATCGGGTCGGCGGTCCCATGGGACTGAAAGACCGGAACTCCGCGAAGCAGAGAGAGCTCTCCCCGCCACCTTTCGCCGGCGATCAGTGCACCGGAAAACAATAGAAGAGCTGCCGGCGGGCGATTGTTTCGGGCGAGCGCAAGCGCGGCCTCTATGGCCACCATGGCGCCTTGGCTGAACCCACCTACTACGAGGTGCTCGAAGCGTACCGCCTCGGATTCGAGCAACTCGTACACCTCGCGGCCGGATTCGACGAGCCCCGGTGGATCGAGCGATTCGAGGCTCGAGAAGTAAGAACCGAACAACGCCTGAGAAAGCTCGGTATCCTCGCGTGGAAACCACGCACGCCCAATATTCTGCCCGGATACCGTAATCTGTTTGGGAGCCCGCGGGTATAGCCCGTAGAAGGCTGCCGCCTGCGGAAGCTCGCCGATCGGATATAGGTCCTCTGCCGTCGCACCGAATCCGTGCAGCAGAAGAAGTGGCTTAGTTCCACGACCATTTCTGAGAAGCTCAAGCGGCATGCCTCTACGCCCCGCGCTTCGAATGTTCTTTGTCTTCGGGCAGATTCCAGCGCACGAGCCATCCGTGCCGTTTCGCTACCTCGACAATTTCGATCGTTGCCCTGCGTACCGCGTGCGCATCGCGGGAGCGGACCGTTATGCGGGTGTTGTACTCGGGCTGATCCCAGTATGGGTACGAACCGATGGACACATCCCAGTGCTCCTCCTGAAAGGTATTCAACCACTCAACGTAGTCAGACTCGTGAGCAGTCAAAAACACCTCTCCATGAGCGAACAAGCCCTTCGGCTGCATCCGCTCGATAATCCGGTC
>JBKGYS010000015.1:0-27640 GCA_046545955.1 Spirochaetales bacterium
CGTCTTCTCCCCCCTCGCCTTCGCCCGAGGCGAACAGCATGCCGCCGGAAAGGGCAAGAACAAGCGCAAGAAATAAACTCATTTTTGCGTTCAAAATACTCTCCTTTTACAGTTGTTCTATGTTTTCGGGGCGGGACAGTATTCGCTTCGTGCTAGATGAGTGTGAGCATTCAGTTAGAATCCGGTTAGACATTCAATGACACCGCCCGCGTCGAGCGCGACATCGTTAAGAAAATCTCTGAGGCGCGAACGCCTTCCGACGTAACGCCGAAAGCGCAGCCGGTTCGAGTCCGGAAGCCAGCAGATACGCTTCGGCCCCATTCCAGGTTTCGTCGATGAACTCAAGAAAGTACTCGATATAGTCGGGCGTCGAAGCGAGAATCGATTCGCGTGTAGCACGGTCCCAGGAGCTCGGCATAGTGGATTCGATGCGGTACAGTACGCTGTCGAGATACCCGCGGCTCACCGAATAGTCGTCTACAATTGTGGATCGGTCTACATCAAGCACCGAGAGCAGAAGCGCCGCGATAATGCCGGTACGATCCTTACCGGCCGTACAGTGAAACAGCACGGCGCCGTCGCGTTCATCGGACATAACGCGGAACACCGCAGCTACCGCTTCTGCGGCGTATCGGGCAAGATCGATATAGAGGTCCGACAGACTGCGTGGGGTCACACGGAAAAACAGTTTCGCGGGAACAGCCGCGTACATATCGATATGAAAATAGCGTACCGAAGGTTCGTCGGCGAAAGGATTCGGCCGCATGGTGACCTCTTCGCTGCCACGCAAGTCGACAACGCGCCGCACTCCGTGGCGAAGTAAGCGCTGTCGGTCCTCAGTGGACAAGCTGTCGGGCGAATCACCGCGCAGGAACTGTCCCGGCGCCACCGTCCGGCCTTCGACTGAGCGGTATCCGGCAAAATCGCGTATATTCGCTGCGCCCTCGAGCGCTATTGGTTTCGAAACCATGGTGAACTCCGTTTTCAGTTACAAATCAACGACAGCCAGCGCGGACGCGACAGCTTCGCGCGGGGAGCCGCCCTCGGGCCACTCGTCTTCACGACCGAGACACTGGCAGACAAAGCGTGTATTGCCGAGCCGCGCGGTTTCGCGATGGTGCACGTGTCCGCACACCGCGAGATCAACGCCGTTGCGCTCGAAAAGCTCTCCGTAGTCGCCGCTTCCGAGAAAGGCGTTGAAATACCGCCAAATGCCCACCGGCGGTTTCTCTGCCGAGACGAGGTCGTCGCAACCCGGCAGTTCGAGCCCGGTGACGTCAACGCTGAAGCGTGGGTGGGACACAGTGTGCGTAACGGCGACCTTGAACGAGTCTTCCGGCAGGCGTTCAAGGGTATCGCTCAACCGCGAGAGGAACCACCGGTGTAATTCCAGGTCTGTCCTTTCAAATCTGACCATGTCCCTGTCGAACCAGACGCGGCCGCAATACTCCATCAGTTCGTACTGTTGCGGTTCGAAAGCTCGTGAACCGAACGAATAGTCGTACCAACCGGTATCACCTACCATCCAGACGCCGTCGCCGAGACTCGCTGCACCTCGCGCGAGATTCCCCTCGAACTCGAGCAGTTTCTGGTAAATGTCGAAGGAGTTTCCCGGAAAGTCCTCGGGTACCCATAAATCATGGTTCCCGGGTACAAACCAGATTTTCGGGTCACAGTCGCGGTCGATATCGCGCAACACCCGCAAGGTGGTTCGATAGTCGTCGGATACGTCTCCCGCGAGGAGAAAGTGCTCGATCGAAGCAGCGTTGATCGCGTCGATGAGCGCGCGCACAACTTCGACCTCGTTCGAGCGTTGCGTTTTATCAACATGAATGTCCGAAAGAATTCCCAGACGCATCAGCGCACTCCTTTCGATGCCTTCGGATCGAGCAGATCCCTGATCCCGTTTCCGAGCAGATAGAAGCCGAGAACAAGCGTGGTTATTGCCGCTCCGGGGCCGAGTACCAGCCAGGGGGCGCGGGTAATCTGTCCCTGGGACTCGCGCAGCATTCGTCCCCAGCTCGGATCAGGTGGTTGAATGCCCAGACCGAGGTAACTCAAGCCGGCCTCACTCAAAAGCGCCGTACCGAATCCGATCGTAGCCGCAACGAGAAGCGGGGATAGCACATTGGGAAGAATCTCACCGAAGACGATGGTAAGCGGGCGCGCGCCGATCATCCGTGCGGCGAGGACGAACTCTCGATTGCGATACTGGAGGAATCCGCTTCGGGCGATCCGGGATATGCCCGGTGCGGTCATAACCCCGATGGCCAACGCGGTGGTGTAGGTACCGGGTCCGGCTACCGCGATAACCATCAGCGCCATGACAATACCGGGAAACGCAAGCATACCGTCGGCGACGCGCATTAGCAGCTCGTCGAGTACGCCTCCGAAATACCCCGCGATGCCACCGGCAATCGTGCCAAGAGATAACCCTATTCCCACCGCGACCGATCCAACGATAAACGCGGTTCGTCCGCCGTACATGACTCTGCTGAAGACATCGCGCCCAAAGTTGTCGGTACCAAGCCAGTGTTCGGCGGAAGGCGGTCGGCTTCGCGCCTGGGCGTCCATTTCATTGACCCCGTGGGGGGTCCAGGCAAATCCCACCGCGGTCATCGCGAGAAGACTACCAACAAGTACCAGTCCCGCCGTCAATTCGCCATTCATTCGCATCAGCTCAGCTCGATTCGGGGATCAAGAACCCGGTAAAGAAGGTCAACAACGAAGTTAAACAGAACAACAAACACGCCAATGTAAAGCACCAGGCCCTGAATAAGCGGAAAGTCGCGAGAACCAATAGCCGTCACGAGCAGACGCCCGAGCCCCGGCAGCGAAAACACCTGCTCGACGACAATTGTCCCGACAACGATGTCGGCGAAAATCAACCCGAACACGGTTATAACCGGCAACAGAGAATTCCGCAGAACGTGGCGAAACAGCACGCGATTGGCCGGCACCCCTTTACTCAGAGCGGTCCGCACATAATCCTGACTCAACTCTTCGAGTATCGAGTTGCGAACGTAACGCACCACGATTGCAATGAGCGGAAGCGAAATCGCGAGCGCCGGCAAGGCCACCGATTGAAGCGAGCCGACCAGGCTCTCCTCGGGAGACACGAAACCGCCGGTAGGGAAAAAACTCATACCCACCGCCAGGAACGATATCAGCATAAGTCCCATCCAGAACGACGGAATCGCCATGCCAAGCTGCACCACCGTCGCGAGAACCCGCACGACCGTCAGCCGGCGAAACCGTGCAAACGCAATTCCGAGTGGCAGCGCGACCACAGCGACGAATACGATCGAAACACCCGCCACCATTACCGAAAGCGGCAGGCGCGCACCGATAAGGTCGGCCACCGGACGGGAATAGCGAATCGAGGTACCGAAATCGCCGCGGATCGCGTCGCGCGTCCAGTTGAAAAACTGAACGTGGGCCGGCAAGTCGGTGCCCAGCTCCCGGCGCAATCGAGCTTCGAGCGCCGGGTCGGCATCCGCCCCGATCATGAGTTGAACAGGATCACCGGGAATCAGACGGAATACAAGAAAGGTAATCGCCACGACGACGAAGAGCGTCGTGGCGACCGTTACCAGCCGGCGAAGCAGATACGCGATACTCATCGGGCACGAGTAATTTCCGTCAGGTCGTGAAAGAAGAACGGATACGCGGTGTATCCTTCGAAATCGGGATTCAGCGCCCAGATATTCTGATAGTCGTACATGAACACCGCCGGGGTCTCCTCGGTGACCAGGCGCTGTGCCTCGCGGTAGTGCTCCGTCCTGTCGGCTTCGTCGGTCTCGCGCAGCGCGGTTTCTATAATCTCGTCGTAGTCCGGGTCGTCGTGGTTGAGGAAGTTGCGATCGTAGTCGGAGACGTAGCGCCGGAGAATCGGGTACGGGTCGAGCTTGCCGGTAAAGTCGATAAGCGTCGCCTCATAGTCGCGATCGGTATACACATCGTCGAGCCAGATTCCGAACTCGACAACCTCAATGTCGACATCGATACCGATGTCGCCGAGCTGCTGCTCCATAACCTGCGCGGTATCGATGTAGAGGTCGCTGTGCCCGGAAATAGTAAGCGTAAACGAGAATCCGTCTTCGTACCCGGCCTCCTCGAGCAGCTCCTGCGCGCCCTCCGGATCGTGCGGGTAACGCTCGACTAAGTCTTCGACGAAGTATTCGGGCATGGCCGGACTCATACTCGATCCGAGCGGCTCGCCGTAGCCGAAGAGCGCGAAATCCATAATCTCCTCCACGTCGAGCGCGTGGTTCATCGCGCGGCGCACGCGCAGGTCGTCGAACGGTTCTACATCGTTATTCATGCCGAAAATGAAAACCGAGTTTGCAAGCGCTTCTACGAGCGTAAAGTCGTCTTCAAACTCTTCGGCTCGCTCGGCCGAAATACCCGCGAGATCTATTTCGCCGGCCTCAAGCGCGAGCAGTTGCGCTTCTCCGTCATCCATGATTCGGAAAACCGCTTCGTCGATGCTGCCGCCGTCACCGTAATAATCCTCGAAACGCTCGAGGACCACACGGTCCCCCGGTTCGTAGGAGGCGAAGCGGTAAGGCCCTGCTCCGATCGGCTCTTCGTCGTGACGGTCGTAGCCCTCGGGCAACACCGCGCGGTATAGAAATGCCAGGAAGGAGGAATTGACCTGACTCAACGTGAAGCGCACGGTTCGGTCATCGATTATGTCGATGCTTTCAACGTCGTCGAGTTCGGAAGTAAGCGCTTCCTCGTCGCCCGCCCCGCGAAGCCTGTCGTAGGAATAGACGACGTCCTCCGCCGACACGGGTTCGCCGTTGTGGAAGAATACATCGTCACGCAGGGTAAAGGTGTACTCGAGCCCGTCATCGGAGACCTCGTATGATTCCGCGATGCCCGGCTCCACGGTACCCTCGACATTCGGCACCATAAGCCCGTCGAATACGTTGAGCATCATCTGCTCGGTTATCGATGCGGATGACCGGTGCGGATCGAGAGAGTCGGGATCGTCGTTCATCGCGATCACTATGCGGGAGGGTCCCTCATCGGTCTGTTCGGGTTCGGCCGCATCGCGCTGCGAGTCGCTCGCATCATCTTGCTCCTGCTGTCCTCCGGCGTACACGAGGACGGGGCTGAGCGCGAATAACAGCGCGGCAAACGCTATCCGGTTCCGGCGCCTGCGGGAACCCGGCGTGACAATGGTTTCATGATTCATAACCGCGAGGATACCGCTCGGAATGTTAGATCTTGATTGCGCGGGTTTTAAATATTGGTTAGAGGGTCGATATCTCGTTGAGCTAGCGGCGCGATTGTGCTTATCTCGGGAAGCAGATGAGTGAACTCGAACGTCCCGAGGCCCGAGGTGGAGCGTTGCTTTCGGTTGAAGGGCTTACTGTCTCGTATCCGCTTCGATCGTCCGGTCTATCCAGATCGAGCGCCGGCAGTACGGTCGCGGTCGATCGCCTGTCGTTTGACGTAGGCGCCGGGGAGACGCTCGCGCTCGTGGGCGAGTCCGGTTGCGGAAAAAGCACGACCGCGCTCGCGGTAGCCGGTCTCCTTGAGATCAGCGGTGGACGAGTCGAGGCGGGGAGTATTCGTCTTCGCAACCGAGAGCTCCTCACGCTCGCAGAAAATGAATGGTCAAAACTAAGAGGAAGCGAAATCTCGATGATCTTCCAGCACCCGATGAGCTCTCTTAATCCCTCGCATCGGGTTGGAGACCAGATCGCCGAGTCACTTCTGCTCCATCGCGCGGCGTCGCGTTCAGCCGCTCGGCGGCGAACGCTCGAATTACTCGATCTTGTCGGTTTCGGTGAGCCGGCGCGCGTGGCGCGGCAATTTCCTCACCAGTTATCGGGAGGCATGCGCCAGCGGGTCATGATCGCGATTGCCATCTCCTGCGAGCCGTCGCTGCTGATAGCGGATGAGCCGACCACCTCGCTTGACGTGACACTCCAGGCGCAGATACTCGATCTGCTCTCGAATCTCCGAAAGACGCTCGATATGAGCCTTCTGCTTATTACCCACGACCTCGGCGTGGTCTCGGAAATGGCCGATCGCGTCGTTGTCCTCTACGCCGGCGAACTCGCGGAGACAGCTCGGACGGACAAGCTTCTTTCCAGCCCCGAGCACCCGTATACCGCCGCGCTTATTCGCTCGGTGCCGACGGTTCACGGACCACTCAGACAGCTCGATGCCATTCCCGGGACCGTGCCGAAACAGCCCCAGGCGATGCGCGGGTGCCGCTTCGCACCCCGATGCCCCCGTGCCTTCGAGCGCTGCCGGAGAGAACATCCGGCGGTGTACGCGATCAGCCGGGAACAGACCGCCCGCTGCTTTCTTCATGCCCCGCAGCCATCCGGAACGGCGGAGAGGGCACACTCATGAGTTCGACCGATACGCTCGCAGTTCGTGAACTGAAATGCTATTTCAGGCAGCGTGGCGCCGGCCGAATCGGCACTCAAAGGACTGTCCGCGCGGTCGATGGAGTGAGTTTCTCGATTCCTCCCGCGACCACGCTCGGACTTGTGGGCGAATCCGGTTGCGGCAAGAGTACGCTCGCTCGTGCCGTCCTTCGGCTGCACAAGCCGGAATCGGGAAGTGTGTATCTCGCGGGCACCGACATAACCTCGCTTTCCGAGCGCGAATTGCGTAGAGGTCCTCGCAGGCGCATGCAGATGATATTTCAGGACCCCGATCATTCGCTCAATCCACGAAAGCGCGTAGGCGAGATTCTGAGCCAACCTCTAAAAGTGCACGCAACCGTCGCTCCGCAAAAGCGGCGCCGGCACTGTGAGGCGCTTCTCGAACAGGTCGGCCTTGATGCGTCGATGCTCGACCGATTTCCTCACGAGTTTTCAGGCGGGCAGAAGCAGAGAATAGGCATTGCTCGGGCGTTGGCGCTCGAGCCGCAGCTCATTGTGGCGGATGAGCCTGTGAGCGCGCTCGACGTTTCGGTGCAGGCGCAGATTCTTCGTCTCATGCGGGACCTTCAGGCGCGTCTGAAGCTATCGTACCTGTTTATCTCACACGATCTCGGCGTAGTCAGGTACATCGCCGATACGGTGGCGGTCATGTACCTCGGCCGAATCGTCGAGATGGCGCCCCGGGACAATCTATTCGCCGTTCCAAAACACCCCTACACCGTCGCACTGCTTTCGGCGATTCCCGAGCCCGTGGCGCGTGCGGAAAACCGCGGGATCAGGTCCCGAATTATGCTCCCGGGAGAAATGCCGAACCCGGCCAATCCCCCCGGCGGGTGCCCGTTTCACACACGCTGCCCGATTGCCCGCGACCGATGCAGAGTCGAAGCCCCGCCGCTTGTTACCGACGAGGCAGGGCATTCGGTAGCATGCCACTTTCCCGGCGAGCTCACCGCGACCGGTCGGTCGAGGCCCACCGCTTCCATGAATGCGTGAGTGCGACCGCGGCACGGGCGATCGCACCGGAGCACGACAGGCGAAGGAGGGAAAATCCGCGAAATGCGGCGAATCGCTTCGCCCGTGCCGGGGTCACAATCGAGGGATAGTTCATAATACCTGTCGTATAGCGAGCCTGCCCACGGGTGCACGCCGTCGTACGAGGCAGGTTCACCGGGTGAGCGCTGGGATTCGGTAACCTTGCGGCGTTCAGCCTTCAGTGCTCTCGACAAAGAAGAGCGTACGAATCGCCTCATGGTTTTTCGGATTATCGGAATCGGATCCGGCGTCGGTGTACATATACTCGAGAATATCCTGATAGTGCTCGACTATTTTGTACCGCACGGTTTTCATGGTTGAATTAAGCATGCGGTTTTCAACGGTGAACGGTTCGGTGAGGATCTGGAACGTTTTCGGCACCCATTGCGATGGAAACCGAAGCTTTGTCTCTCGGTCGTTACGGAATGCCTGGAACGCCGCTCGGTAGACGTTCAACACATCCGATTCGGATGCATTCGGGTTGTCTTTAAGGAAGGCTTTGACCGCGTCACGATTCGGGACGATGACCGCGGTTGTATACGGGCGATGGTCGTTGTAGAGCATAATCTGTTCGATGTAGGGAGAACTGGCGGCAATCGCTTCCTCGATCTCTTCGGGAGAGTACTTCTCGCCGTCACTGGATATAAGGAGCGCCTTTTTTCTGCCGACTACGAACAGAAAACGGTCTTCATCGATGTAGCCAAGGTCTCCGGTATGCAGCCAGCCGTCGCGAATGGTCTCCTTGGTCGCCTCCTCATTCTTGAAGTAACCGGCCATGACGTTCTCGCCTTTGACCACGATCTCGCCCTTTTCACCGGGCGCCGCTTCGCTGCCGTCGTCGCGAATAATTCGACACGATACCGAGGGAGCAACCCTGCCGGAGCTGCCGAACTTATGAATCGCCGGTGTATTCGAAGAAATGACCGGTGCTGCCTCGGTAAGCCCGTAACCCTGATAAACGGGCACTCCGATAGCGTTAAAGAACTCCTGTTGATGACGTTCAAGTAGCGCTCCACCGCCGACACAGTACAGGATTTCTTCGCCGAACACCGACTTGAGCTTCTTGAAGATAAGCATCTTCGCCGTCAGATACGCCGGCAGGGCGCCGATTCGCTTGAATAGAGGGGGCCTGCGGTAGCCGTCGCCGTACAGTCTAATGCCGGCAGCAAGTCCTTTTTCGAAAAGACGGGTTACAAAAGCTCCTTGTTGCTCCACGCCGCGTCGCATCTTTTTCATGAAGTTACCGCTGAGCGCCGGGACCGTGAGAAGAAACTTGGGGTTCGCTTCTTTGAGGTTGGTCGGGATGTTACGGAGAATCGCCATAGGGCCACCGCGGGCATCGACAAAATACAGCGAGATTCCCCTGAGAAGCGCCGCGTACAGGCCCACCGTATGTGCAAAGCTGTGGTCGCAGGGAAGGATAAGGAGGGTCTTGAAATCGTAGGGGACGTCGAACATGTCGATGGAATCGCGGCAGTTCGCGTAGTAATTCGCGTTCGTCAGCATAATCCCCTTCGGATTTCCGGTGGTACCGGAGGTATAGCTTATGGTAACCACCTCGTTCTCACCGGCGTTCTGTTCGCGAGCGGTGATTTCCGCCTGCCCGGCCGATCCTTCGGCCGCACCTGCTTGCATAAGCGAAGAGAACAGACGGCAGCGATACCCGTTTCGATCGGCGATAGCCTCGTCGATGCGCGCCTTAGCCGACGTATCGTCGTCGAGCACAACGAACAGAAGCTCGTCTGCACGGAGATCTTTGATTATGCTCTTGACCGAATCGACGGTATTCGCCGAAAGAAAAAGCGCCGAGGATTCGGAGTGGTTAACACGGAACGGGACTTCTTCGGCGAGAAGCCGTATGGAAAGCGGAACGCTCGTGCCGCCGGCGTAGAGCACGGCGAACTCTGCGATAATCCATTCGGGGCTGCCTTCGGCGAGAATCGTAGCCTTACTCCCCGCTCCGATTCCTTCCTTTTTCAGGCCCGCGCAAAGAGTAACCGCGTCGTCGCGGACTTGCTTAAACGTGCGGGCATACCACCCGTCGTCGGTTTTTCGCAGCGCATACGGACGCTCGGGAAAGGACGCGGCGGCATCCGAAAGCATCGAAAGAACGGTTCGCGGCATGGCTGGTAGTGTGCGACGCTCGAAACGGAGTGTCAACGAACTACAAGCCGGAGCTATCGCATTTAGGGCCGCCGCGGCTTACCGGGCGGAAGCGTTTGGTGTTGTACGCGCGAGAACGTTTGCGCTCCTGTTCCCTCGTATATGCATCAGGAAGGGAGAATACCGAGATTCGATACATTTCGGCTGGTTAAGTCGGAGGGCTTGAACCACCACGGCGCGCTTTCTGCTGCTCGAAGCAGCATGGCAGCGCATGTCACACTCGAAATTCAGAACGTCGAAGGCCCGGGCGTGGAGGGTTCATTTCATTCGTACACGCATCGATCAGGGCAGGCCAACCCCTTACGGCGCTAAGGTAGACGCCGTCGCAGCCGCAGCCGAGACTTCTCGCGGCGTCCTAAGCCGCTTCATTCGCCAAATCTCGTGAGACCGGTAGCTGCCCTGGTACACGAAGTATGGGCGTAAGCCGGCCGGGCAGCAGTGACCGATATCGGCGGTAAACACAAACTCACCGGGATTCGTAAACTTGGTTCCGAGGTGAAAGAGATAGTTCACAAGGTCCGATACAAGCGTCTCACGATCACCTCCTTCCCGGTACACAAGGTTTCCAACGTGCAGCGACATTCGGAAATGCTTGGTAATCGCGTTCGTTTTTCGTTCGGCCTGCCAGAATATCCGTCGCAGCATGATCCGCATGCCCGCAGTAATCGCTTCGCAACGAACTCCATTGTACGGAAAAAGGATAACGCCGGAGTACTCCTTCCAGAACCAGAGTCGGCCACCATAGGGGCCAATCACCTCCATGAGCGCATCCTGAAACGCTCCGATCGAGTAGGTAATGAGATCGGCGCTTGCGTCACGCAGCGTAGTCGGGGCTATATCCAGAGCCACATGAAGGATACCGAATGTATACTCGCTGCCTATCTCCACATAACTCCAGTCGTTCGGGGATTCCTTGACGACGAGGTCGGCGGGAGCTTCGCTCGGAATCCGCCGTTCGTCGGTCGCCGGCATCTCCGATGCGTCTTCGCGGGAAGACGGCATGGTATCTTCGCGAGCCGAAAAAGCGCGGGAGCTTTGGGCGATCCCGGCGACGGTCTTCACCCGTGACGGCTTCACGCCATCCTCGAGAACGGGCGCCGGAAGATAGTCCAACACGCCGGCGTGGAACCACAGCGCGGGGTCTTCGACATCCTGCACCGGATCGCAGATTCCGATAAGAGCGACATTGTACTTCAGAAGATAACGGATGAGCCTTTTACGCTCGGCGGCGTCAAGACCGACAACATCGACATATACAAGACACTCACTGCGCCGTTCGCCGCGTTTTATCCGCTCGCGAACCCATTTTCGCACCTCGTCGCGAGATAAGTGTAGAAACTCGACTTCGGAACTTCGATCGAGGGGACGAAAATACGAAGCGGTTGACTTACTTTCGCTTGCGAGAACGACGAGCATTACCTGCCTCCCTCGAACTCCAGTCGGTATCTGTACAACGGAATCGCCGGGTTACCCGTGGGAGAAAGCCACTCGGCAACTTCATTGGTCAACCCATTGTAGACAGTCTCGCTCACGAACACTGACTGCGGTTCGCAGTGCTTCGATTCGATCTCGACCAGCTTGTCCAGGTCGGAGCCGCTTATGCTCTCGAACCGGTTCGCGTATTGAAGCCAGCCGTTGTGAACAGCTACGCGAATCCGCAAATCCTCGGCAAGGCTTCGCGAAAGCGTATTGTAGAAGAAGAGCTCGTGTAACAGGGAGATCGCCGAGAGCGTGGCCGGCAGCTGCGTTGCCGCGCCGCGGAACGCAGCGGTCGCTCCGTCTCCCTCCCAATTCCATACTCGCCCATCGCGAAACTCGATAACTTCCTGAAAGATCCGTCGTAAATCCGCGTAAGTGCGCTCGATAACGTCCTCGGGGTAGCTTCGAACCAGTCGCGAGTTATCTACCACATCTACACGAACGAGCGAAAAAACATAGGTTTCCCCTTCCTCGAGTACTCCCCAGTTTTTCGTCTTTTGCACCATCGTATCTTCACGAAACGTCAATGTTTCCCGGTCGAAGCGATATCCGTGCGATTCGACTGCACTAATAAGCTCGCTCAGCCCGGTGATCCGGTATGAACGACCGGAAATACCACGGTAGGAAATCCTCGCGAGCGCCTGGACAAGATCGACGAATCGATCAAGCTCGAGGAAATCATCTACCACTTGCGAGGCGGCATCGCGACCCGGAATAGTCATGCTGTACGGGAACCCGGTTCGTTCGTAAATATCGTAGCCGCGCAGGACATCCCTCGCGACATGATTCATGGTCCGAACATTGAAGCTCTCGGAAAGGGCGCGAACGCATAGCTTTCGTATCCTTCGCGAGATACGCACGAGAAGAAGATATCAGTAATAACTTACCGTGTGAATCATTATACGATGCGAGATTCATACCTTTGGCAAAATTGACCCCCGCGAATCCAATGCGTAATATTCCGGTGGATTCTTCAAGCAAAAGAGAGGTTACCTTTGTCACAAGTCGGAAATTCAGAACTTAACTCGTCGCGAAAGCGGGTCGTGGTAATAGGCGCCGGGTTCGGCGGTATCTCCGCCGCGGCGTACCTGGCGCAGGCCGGATATGATGTGACCGTGTACGAGAAAAATAACTGGGTTGGAGGCCGTGCGCGTGTGCTCGACCGCGACGGATTCCGCTTCGATATGGGCCCGAGCTGGTACTGGATGCCCGACGAGCACGACCGCTGGTTTTCCGACATGGGAGCCAGGCGCGAGGACTACTACGCCATTCACCGCGTCGACCCGAGCTATAAGGTGTACTACGGTGAAAGCCTTCCGAGCGAAAAACGCAACGAAGTGACGATCCCGGCTGACTTCGAGGCAGCGAAGGCGGTATTCGAATCGTACGAGCGGGGAGCAGGCGATAAACTCGAGGCGTTTATCGAACAGGCGAAGCGCAAGTACGAGTTCGCGATGTCGGGGTTTATTTACCGGAACTTTGACTCGCTGTTGGATATGGCCAACGGTGCGGTCGTGAAGAACCTGCGCCGACTGAACCTGTTTACTACGTACCGAGGCTTGATCGAACGCTATTTTACTCATCCATATCTCAAAAAAATACTCGAGTTTCCTGTTGTGTTTCTCGGGAGCTTCGCCGCCAAAACACCGGCTGTATATACCCTTATGAACTATATCGACTTCGGCCTCGGAACCTGGTATCCAGAGGGCGGATTTGGAAAAGTTGTCGAATCAATGCAAAAGGTGGCCGAAAGCCACGGTGCGAAGTTTGTGTTCAACACCGAGGTTACCGCAATCAACAGTGCGGGAGGTCGCGCCTCTACGCTATCGGTGCGCGGCGACTGCGACGAGGATGATGTCCACGCTGACGCGGTGGTAGCGAACGCGGACTATCCCTTCGTGGAAAACTATCTGCTCGAATCGGGCAGCCGGTCGCTTCCAATAAAGTCGTGGAGCAAAAAGACATTCGCTCCCGCGGTGCTTAACTATTATGTCGGCTTTAATCGCAAACTTCCCTCGCTCGCGCACCACACCTTCTTCTTCGACGCCGACTGGGATGACCACTTCGACGCGGTGTACGGCGACAGACGCTGGCCGAAAGACCCGCTCTTTTACGTGCATATACCGTCCATTACCGACCCGAGTTGCGCGCCGGATGGACACGAGGCAATGTTTATTCTTATCCCGTGCGCGCTCGGCCTCGACGATTCCGACGAGCTGCGCGAGCGCTACTTCAACATTGTCCTCGAAAGAATGGAGAAGTTGACCGGAGAATCGCTTCGCGACTCGATTGTATTCCGCGAGACTATGTCGATCCGTGAGTTCAAGTCCGACTACAACGCACACGAAGGTACCGCGTTCGGCCTCGGACAGACGCTGTTCCAGACCGCGTGGTTCCGTCCGATGAACAAATCGAAGAAACTCTCCAACCTCTACTACGCCGGCCACTATACCGTCCCCGGCACGGGTACAACTATGAGCATGATAAGCGGCAAGCTCGCGGCAATGCGTATCGGAGACGAGCAGCCGCACGGGTTGGGTGGACATCAGGTTTCACCGGGGTGGGGATAGTGTTCCTACCGCTCGCGTATAGTTTCGCAATCCGATACGCGTCGGCAGTTGCCGACACCCCCCGTAAAGGTTATGTTCTATTGCGATCGTAGTAGCTTCGGCTGAAAACTTATGATCAGAAAAGGCTAGTGTAGTTCACCGGAGGATTGGAGGATACTGTGTTTTTACGATTAATACCGAGGGCGATCGGAGTAGGATTGCTTCTATGTTTGCCCATTGCCGCGTTTGCAGGCGGAAACGGCGAGAGTGAAGAAGGCGAACGACAAGAGAAAGTACTCAGCATGGGGCTTCGAAAGCTAAGCACCATTGATCCAGCGCTCGGCGCGAATGACCCGGAAGTCATGTTCAATCAGTTGCAGTACGATCATCTCGTCGATATACGGCCCGACGGCACGCTTGAGCCGAGCCTCGCGACTGACTGGGAGACAAGCGACGACGGCTTGACCTATACGTTCGAGCTACGCGAGGGCGTGGAGTTCGAAGACGGCAGCAGCTTTGGAGCGGAGGACGTCGTATTCACTTTCGAGCGACTTGTATCCGAGGGTTCTTCCATCGTTGGCCTCATGGGCCAGGATGAAGATGATAACCCGACGTGGAGCGTCGAGGCCGAAGACGATTTGACCGCCGTATTCACTCTCGACGAACCAAACGCGGACTTCATCTATGGAGTCGCCTCTCGCTTTGCCATGATCCTCTCGAGTGAAACCGAGAATGTGAACGAACTCGGTGACGGTGACGACGCCTACGCCGGGTTCAATGGTACCGGAGCGTTTATCCTCGAGGAGTACGAAACCGACCAGGTGGCCCGATTCGTGGCAAACGAGAACTATTGGGATGGCGCTCCGGCGCTCGACGGCATTGAGCTTCGGTTCTTTGACGACGATCAGTCCCAACTCGACGCGTTTCGCGGTGGTTCGCTCGACTTCATTATCAAGGTGCCCGACGAACTAACCTCGGCGCTCGAGCAGGTGCCGAATGCAACCGTGCTCAGCCGCCCGACTAACACGCACCCGGTGGTCCGCGTGCGAACCGACGAAGGGTCAATCGGCGAGGATGTGCGAATCCGGCAGGCGCTGAAGTTTGCTACCGACCGAGAACTGCTCAACCTCGACGCCCTCGATGGTGAGGGAACAGTTGCCAATAATGACCCGGTCGGCCCGACCTACGGTGAGCTATATAATGCTCAGGACAATCGCGAGCACGACCCCGAGCGGGCAAGAGAACTTATCGCGGAAGTGTACGAGGAGGAAAACGGCAACGGCTACATCGAAGAAGTGGATGGAGAACCTCGGCTTCGGGTTGAGTTCTACGTGGGCGACACCTTCGAATATCCCCGAGTCGCGGAGTTCCTCCAGCAGCAGTGGCGGGAGTCCAACATAGACGTCGAGCTGAACGTGGTTCCCGAGAACGTGTATTACGGCGACGGTGACAACAACTGGCTCGACGCACAGCTCGGGATGACCGCCTGGGGCGATCGACCGACGCCGCAGGAGTATCTCAGCGTTGCGTACACCGACGGCGCGGCGTTCAACGAAGCCCGCTGGGTGAACGACGAACTCGAGGAGCTCGCCGCGGAAGCCGCTCGGACCGCCGATATCGATGACCGCGCGGCACTCTACGATGAGATCAGCAAAGTGTTCCTGGAGTCCGGACCCATTATCGTTCCGTATTTTCGTCCGGTGGTAGCCGCGCATAACGACCGAATTGTCGGTATCGAATTGCACCCGTTTCCCGGCCGCACGGATCTTAGTGAGGTCGATATCGAATAGGTTGGCAATGTCCGAACAAGAACAGCGAACACCGGAGGGCGAGGAGTCTCTGACCCCGAGCCCGCCGGTTCAGCCGCCGGCGCGAAACCCTCGCTCACGGTTCCGCGCCGCGATCGGCAATAGCCCGCTCGCGGTGGTCGGCACCGCGGGGGTCGTACTATTTCTGATTATTACCGTTTTAGGCCCGCTTATCGCCCCGCATCCCTACGATCAGGTAATTCGGGGAACGGATATCGGGCTCGAAAGCCGCCGAGCGCTCGTGAGCGAGCCGCCTTCGGCCGCATTCCCATTCGGCACCGACCAGCGCGGACGCGATATTCTCAGCCGCATGCTGTGGGGAGCACGCGAGACTATCGGCTTACCGCTGGCAGCCACGGCTATCTCGGTTGTCATTGGTTCGTCGCTCGGCATGTTTATCGGCTACGTCGGTGGATTGATCGACGACATTATCTCTCGAGTCCTCGACAGCCTCATTTCAATTCCGGCGATGGTTCTCGCGCTCGTCATGATTTCGACCATTGTTCCGCTGCTCGCATCCGCCGAGAGCGCTATTATCGAATACCTCGGACCCAGCAATATCAGTCTGACCGCGGTCATCGTCCTCATTTACGTACCGATTATTTCGCGCGTTGCCAGAAGCGCCAGTCTATCGGTTCGTGATCGCGGATACATCGAGGAAGCGAGACTTCGCGGGGAAGGCACCGGACATATACTTTTTCGACAGATACTACCGAATGTACTACCGGCTCTGGTGGTGGAGGCATCGCTTCGGCTCTCCTACGCTATTATCCTCGTGACTTCGCTCGGCTTTCTGGGACTGGGAGTCCAGCCGCCTTCTCCTGAGTGGGGACGGATGGTCCTCGACGCGCGGACGCAAATCGGAGAAGCCCCCTGGCAACTCTGGTTTCCGGTGCTCGGAATAGCGATTCTTATCATCAGTTTTAATCTTATGTCCGACGGCATACGAAGGCTGCTTCGGAATGAGGAGTGACGAGCGTGCCAGACCCTGTCATTAGTGCAAACGAGCTGTCTATTGACTACCGCATAGGCAACGAATGGATGCAGGCGATACAGAACGTGAACCTGAGCATTGCTCCGCTGCAGATACACGGACTTGTCGGAGAAAGCGGCAGCGGGAAGTCCACCATTGCGATGGCCATGATCCGCAATCTCGCTCGTAACGCACGGATATCCGCCGGGAGCGTCATTTTCGGAGATCGGGACTTGCGCGGGCTCCGTCAAAGCGAAATCGAAGACATTTGGGGTAATCAAATCACGCTCGTTCCGCAGAATACAATGGATTCCCTGAACCCTTCGATGCGGATCTCGAAACAAATGACCGAAATCACGCGGCGTCATTCCGGGATCTCCGCGACCGAAGCCCTCGAGCACGCCGGGGAGGCACTCCGAAGCGTACAGATCGCAGATCCCGAGCAGGTCCTTTCCCGCTATCCGCACCAGCTATCCGGCGGCATGATGCAGCGGGTCATGATCGCCATGGCGTTAAGTACCCTTCCACGCCTGGTAGTACTGGACGAGCCGACCACTGCGCTTGACGTGACAACACAGGCGGTCATTCTCGATCTACTTCGGAACCTCATAAAAGACGAGCAAGGGGCCGCACTCTACGTCTCCCACGATCTCGGAACCGTCGCGCAGTTATGCGATTACGTGACCGTCCTTTACGCAGGCGAGGTCATGGAAAGCGCTCCCGTCGGCGAGATATTTTCCGACCCGCGACACCCCTACACTATCGGACTCCTCGCGTGTCTGCCGTCGTCGGTCGATAAGACCGAATCCCGGCTGACGACGATAAGCGGAGTCGCCCCGGCCCTCGGGTCCCGCAGCTCGTCGTGCGTATTCGCCGACCGCTGTCCGCTCGCTACCGATCGGTGCCGCACGAGCAAGCCACCTCTCGAAGACACCGGGGATGGGCGCTCGGTTCGCTGCTGGCGCTGGCGCGAAGTAACCGCCGGCGAGCTTACTCCGTTCGAACCCGGCGCGCGCGAAGATACCGCGGGCGAGGAAACGCGTCAGTCGCAGGTCATGAACGCTCGCGGAATGGGCAAACGCTTCGACGACTCTCGCTTTCTGCGTAGCCTGCGCGGGGGGCAGCGAAGCGGCGTGCAAGCGGTCAAAGACGTATCGCTTACAGTCGACACGCGCTCCACATTTGGCTTGGTAGGCGAAAGCGGAAGCGGTAAGAGCTCGCTCGCGCGTTCGCTGCTCGCGCTTATCGAGGCGGATACCGGCTCCATTGAGTTGCGCGGCAAGCCGATCAGTCTGAACCTCAAAGGCCGCGATCGCGCTACCCTTCAGAATCTCCGAACTGTGTTCCAGAACCCCGACGATTCGCTTAATCCCTACCGGACCGTCGGGCAGACGATCTCACGCACGCTGCGAAAGCTCTCCCCCGAGCCACTCAACGCAAAAGCCGCTCGTCAAAAAGTCAGAACGCTGCTTCGAGCCGTCGGTCTGACCGAAGACTACTATCACCGTAAACCGGCATTCTTAAGCGGAGGAGAGAAACAGCGCGTGGCTATCGCCCGGGCGTTTGCCCCCTCCCCCGCCCTTGTTATTGCCGATGAACCTACGTCGTCTCTCGACGTATCGGTACAGGCAGTTATTCTCAATCTGCTCAAGGACCTGCGCGCCGCAGAGGGGGCCTCCTACATCGTGATTTCACACGATCTCGAGGTCGTCGGATATCTGTCGGATCGTATAGCGGTTATGTATCTCGGCGAAATTGTCGAGCAGGGAGCGAGCCGCGATGTGCTTGACTTCCCGTCCCATCCGTACACCGAAGCGCTTCTCTCGGCCGCGCCCACGCCTGATCCGGCGGTCCGACATCGACCTATAGCACTCCGAGGCGAGGTGCCTTCGCCGAGGAACAGACCGTCCGGGTGCCCCTTTCATACCCGCTGCCCCAGAAAAATCGGGGCCATTTGTGAAACAAAGGCGCCGCCGGTACGTACGACCGACAGCGGCCACGAAGTCCGCTGCCACTACACGCTCGACGAACTCGAGAGGATGCAGCGACACGGTCCACCGGGCGAACCCCCAACTGCGCAGATAATTACACCCACGCCCTTAGCCACGCCGACACAAAACGCCACTGCGGCGCCCTGGCGTTACAATCGCGGGCCGAAAAAGGCGGATCAGCCATGACGCACTATCTTATTCGCAGGTTTTTCACGCTTACCCTGACGTTGCTTCTAACCTCGTTCATTATTTTCGCGCTTACGAATCTATTGCCCGGCGATGTCGCGCGGCTTGTTCTTGGCCGTGACGCCTCACAAACGGCAATAGAAAACTTTGAACAACGCTTCGGACTCGACCGCCCGGCGCTAACCCAGTATACGCGGTGGCTCGGCGGCTTTGTAACCGCAGACTGGGGCCGATCCTACACCGCGGGAAGTCCGCCGGTTCGCGCGCTGGTGCTCAACCGACTCGGAAACTCGATGCGCCTCGCCGGAACGACGTTACTCATTGTGGTTCCCTTGTCGATCCTGCTCGGCGTTCTCGCCTCGCTTCGCGAGGGCAGCTGGACCGACAGCATAATCTCGGTTGCGTCGCTGTCGGTGGTCGGGCTTCCTGAGTTTGTTACTGGAATCGTGCTTATCAATATCTTCGCCGTGCAACTCGGATGGCTTCCGGCCAGTACCTACATCTCGAGTGCTATGTCGTTCGGCGAGTGGATACGCCTGCTTATTCTCCCGGCGGTCACCGCGAGCCTCGCTATTACCGGGTACGTGACTCGAATGACCCGCGCGAGTATGCTCGAGGAGCTGAAAAAACCGTACGTACGAACCGCGACCTTGAAGGGGATTCCCTACCGGCGCGTGATTTTTTCGCACGCGCTTCGAAATGCGCTTCTTCCCACCATTGCCGTAATAGCGCTTTCTGTCGGCTGGCTTATGGGCGGGCTTGTGGTTATCGAAAACGTCTTTAATTTCCCAGGCGTCGGCTCGTTGCTTGTAACCGCGGTAACCCAGAAAAACCTCCCGGTGCTTCAGGCGATCTCGGTGCTCATCGTGTTCTTTTACGCCTTTGCCAATCTCATAGCCGATCTGCTCTTCGCGTTCCTTAACCCGCGCATCCGGCTTTCCTAACAGCGAAATCGTTCAGAAGGGAATTTAGGTCGATGTTTCCTCGCCCCCGGCTTTTCGCCTACGGGGGTGAAGGTTGCAGGCCGGCTTCTCGACGTTCGCCGCTGCGGGCCCGGCTCGGTTTGACGCCAGAGCGATATATTGGTAGTTTTCTTGTGATGTACAGAACATCAAAATAACTTTTAAGGAGTATAAAATGCCTAACGCGACATTTAAAGCAACAACAAAGCTAATCGAGGGGCTTCAGGTCGAAAATACGGTGCGTCAGTTCACGCTCCGAATGGACGAGCCCGAAGATCTCGGCGGAACAGATACCGGCATTAATCCGGTGGAGGCAATGCTCGCCGCATTAGGATCGTGCCTCACGATCGTTGCCGGAGCATTTGCAAAACAGGAGGGAATCGATTTACAGGACTTCTGGGTTGAGCTCGAAGGCGATCTCGACCCCAGTGGGTTCCTCCAGGGCGCAGAGGGGGTTCGAAGGGGCTTCAATGAAGTCCGTTTCACGCCGCACGTTAAAACGAGCTCTTCACCCGAGGATGTCCAGAAGTTCATGGACTTCATAAAATCGCGCTGTCCCGTCAGCGACAATATGGCGAACGAAACCAAAATCGTTGCTGCACCTCCTGTCGTCGAGTAATACGCAGCCCCGGTCCCGGCTGAGCGGTGAACGCGATCAGTCGGGGCACCGGGGCGTTCACTCGCGCCGGTGCTCACGCCGGCCAGATCTTCCGCCCATCGCCGCGAGCAACAATCCCTTCGATACGCGAGAGCGCGTCGTCGCTTAGAGGGCCGAGTTCAACCGCCTCGGCGTTGGCCTCCAGCTGCGCGACATTCCTCGCTCCCGGGATCAAAATAGAGGCGTCGTCGTTTGAAAGGACGAAACCGAGCGCGAGCTGAGCGAGGGTTCGCCCCTCGGCCTCCGCGATCGGGCGTAGCTTGTCCACGGTTTCGAGGTCACGCAGGAACACGTTCCGCTGTTCGGGGTCGTCGATCCACGCGCGGCGGAAGTCGTCGTTGCCGAACTTTGTGTCGGCTGTGAACTTACCGGCAAGAATACCCATGGCTAAGGCGCCACGGATAATGGTCGTGATTCCCTCTTTGCGGCAGTAGGGAAAGATTTCCGCTTCAGGCGTACGGTTGAGAATGCTGTAGTCGACTTGCAACGTCGAGGCGTTGCTTTGACTGAAGAACTCGCGCATGTAGGGAACATCACTCGTACTTACGCCGTACGCACGGACCTTTCCCGCTTCGCGCAGTCGCTCGAACCCTTCGAGGAAACGCTCCATTGTCGGTTCGCGAAAGTTTATATGGCACTGGATAAGGTCGATGTAATCGGTCCCGAGGCGGCGCAGATTCTCCTCAACGCCTTCGACGACCTTTTCCGCGGTCGTGTACGCCGAATGGCCCGCATCACCGTCGAACCCTTTCCATCCGAGCTTGGTACCAACGAACCGATCGCGGCGGCCGCTCATCGCTTGCCCGAGGATCTTCTCGCTATGACCGTCGCCGTAGACATCCGCAGTGTCAAAAAACTCAACACCGTGGTCGAGCGCCGCGTCGATCGTGTCCAGCGATTCTCTGTCGTCGGCGGGACCCCATACGCCGCCGCCGATCGCCCAGAGCCCGATACCGAGACGATTTACCGCTATTCCTGAATCTCCAAGTTCTTGACGTTCCATGTATACCTCCCGTAAGCCGGCTACCGCGTAACCGACCCCCTTAATCTAATGTCGTTATACGAGGCGCCGACAAGCACCGCGTACTCACCCGGCGCGGTGACCCATCGGCCGAGCGACTCGTCGTAGTGCGAGAAATCGCTGTCGGTCAGACACAGCGACACAGTCCGTGTTTCACCGGGCATGAGAAAGACTTTCTCGTAACCTTTCAGTTCGCGTTCGGGCCGATCGGAGTCGGCGGGCGGCGCGACGTAGAGCTGCGAAACCTCGGCGCCCGGGCTATGGCCGCTGTTGGTGACGGTGAACGTCACGCGAAGGTTGTTCGACGCGGCGACGCGAAGATCGGCGTAGTCGAAACGTGTATACGATAGCCCGTGCCCGAACCAGTAGCGCACCGGTTTTTCTTTTGCCGCGTACCACCGGTAGCCGACATACACCCCTTCGCTGTAAACGACCTCGTTCGGCCACTCGACATTCACCCCCTCGGGCCCGGGACCGAGCGGATGCTCGCCGTCGGGCTGGCGCTGTTCGGGCCGTGCGCCTTCGGGCAGGTAGCCGGCGCCGGGGGAGTCGGCAAAGTCGCGTTCAATGGTAAACGGCAGCTTCGCAGACGGATTGGTATTCCCGAAGATAATGTCGGCGGCCGCCGTGGCTCCTTCCTGCCCGCAGAAAAAGGTGTAGAGGATCGCCGGCACCGCGTCGTGCCACGGCATTGCTATGCCACCGCCTGAGACAACCGAGACGACCGTTCGTGGATTTGCGGCCGCCGCGCGGGAAATGAGCGCGTTCTGGTCCTCGGGGAGCGAGAAATCGCGGTCGGCGCCTTCCCCTTCGAACTCGAAGCCGGTGAACACGAGCACGTATATTGCCTGCTCGAGTTCCTCGTCGGTCGGGTCGGCACGGTAGATAACGTTCACCCCGTCGGCGGCCGTGTTAACCGCTTCGAAGAACGATGTCTGATTGTACCCCTCGACATAGCCCGAGCCCTTGCCGCATATCGGCGTGCGCACGCCCCAGTTGCCGGTGACGAGGATTGTCTGTCCCTCGTCGAAGTCGGCCGGGAGAACATCAGCCTTATTCTTTAATAGTACTATGCCCTCGGCGGCAACCCGGTAGGCGAGCGTCTCGTGCTCGGGAAGGCGTTCGAGGAGCTCGGGCATTTCGCGGAACGAGTCTTCGTAAAAGCCCATGCGCACGCACGCGGCGACCACGTGTTCGGCCATGGTGCGGATGCGCGGGTCGCCGGTGAGTGTATCGCGTTTCGCGTCGAGCATTTCGCCGTAAGGCATCTCGAGGTCCTGCCCCGAGGATGCGACACGCTCGCCGTCGGTTACCGAGGTCCAGTCGGTCATAACCAGGCCGTCGAAGCCGAGCTCGGTTCGCAAAAGCCCTTCGATGACGTTCTTGCTTTCACCGCAATACTCGCCGTTTAACTGATTGTAGCTTGTCATGACCGCGCCGACACCGGCCTCTACCGCCGCGCGAAAGGCCGGCAGGTAAATCTCCTCGAGCGCTCGACGGTCGACTACCGAGTTACTCAGACGACGGCACCAGTCGGAATTGTTCGCGATAAAATGCTTGACCGTGGCCATGGTACCGGTCTGCTGAACGGCGGTCACATAGATTCGCGCCATATCGGCGGCGAGAAACGGGTCTTCGCCCGCGTACTCGAAGTTTCGTCCGTTCTGCGCGATCCGGTAGATATTTACCCCGGGTCCGAGGAGCACGTGAATGCCGCCGGCCCGGCATTCCTCCCCGATCGCGTGGGCATACTGCGCGGCGAGCGAGCGGTTCCACGAGGAGACAAGGTTCAGAAAACCGGGAAACGAGACGGTGCGGTGCAGGTGTCCGGCGACTATGCCGGTGCGGATACCCGTGCCGCTTGTCGGGTCGAATGTCTCACGAAGGTGTACTCCCTGGGTCGCGTCGAAGAGCCTAATCTCGGGAAGGCCCACGCGCTCAATCGCACGGACGACGAACCCATCGCCGACTACAAGGTCAAGCTGCTCGGCGTCGCTCATGGTCGCGACGATTTCTTTGGCCCGAGCGTGTGCGAGGTCGTCGGGGACCGGCGGGTGAAACGGGGTCAGGCCGGCACGGATAAGGCTGTCGCGCAGCCGCACTTGATCTGTATTCATCGGACGCTCCTGCGCGGGGGAGTATACGTCATCGTGAGCTCGCGCGCGACACGCAACGACAGGCCCGAAGATAAGAAATACCCCGGTTGTGTTAAACAGTGTGGGTCACATCAATTGTTTGCCACGCGTTTTCGATTTTCGATCACTTGATTCAATCAAGCATAACCGCAGGAGGTATCGATGACACGAAAACCGGTCGAACGTGAAACTCTATAGAGGCCGGCGAAGACCCGGGTGTCCACAATAATAGAGCCCCCTTGAAACTGTATTTGTATTACAATATAAGTTAGATTACACTAACAAACCGGAGAATTATGGATGGGAACATTTCGACCCCTGGCACTCGCTTTGATAAGCGGGCTGCTCGCGGCGAACTATGCGTTCGGCGCTGGAACCGTTGAATCAAACGAGTCCGAGACGACGGAGGGCAACGACCCGCGTATCGAGGTAGAACACGAGCACGGAACGCTCGAGCTCGACGAGGAACCGCAACGAATCGTGTCGGTCGGATACAGCGACCACGACGTACTGCTGTCGTTGGGCATCGAACCGGTCGGCGTTCGCGAGTGGTACGGTGGCTACCCATTCGCTACATGGCCGTGGGCGCAGGACGCTCTCGGGGACGCCGAGCCGGAGATCGTCGGCGACGCGGAGCTGGATCTCGAGCAAATCGCCGCGCTCGATCCGGACCTGATTGTCGGGGTAAATACCGCGATGAGCGAGTCCGAGTTTGACTTGCTTTCGCAGATCGCACCCACCTTAGGGCCTTCGCGCGACTATCCCGAGTTCGGCACGCCCTGGGATGCGAAAACCGAGCTTATCGCCGAAGCGGTCGGGCAATCCGAGCAGGGCGCCGAGGTCATCTCCGAGATCGAGTCGCGACTCGAGCAAGTTCGGCAGGAGAACCCCGAGTTCAGCGACGCGGAGATCGCGGTTGCGTTTAATTTCGATGGCGATGTCGGCGCGTACGCCTCCCGCGACGTTAGAAGTCGCCTCATGGAGCAGCTCGGATTCGAGATTCCCGAGCGATACGACGAGCTTGCGGGAGACAGTTTCTTTGCTTCGTTCAGCGAAGAGGAGATACAGCTGCCCGACAGGGATCTTATCCTCTGGATCGGTGCCTCGGATGCCGACATCGAGCGTATTCGGGAGCTTTCGCTGAGAGACCAGCTCGCGGCCGTCGACGAGGGCCGTGAGATTTTCGCAGGCACGGTGCTCGGCGGGGCGTTTTCATTCGCCAGTCCATTGAGTATACCGTATCTGCTCGACGAGCTTGTTCCGGCGCTTGCTGCCGCGGTTGATGGAGATCCCGGTACCGAAGTGCCTGAAGGACTGCAGTAGGGGGAACTGCGCGGCAACATGAATTCACCACGGCCGGTCGAGCGACCGAACATTGGTCGCCACAGCGTTATGGTTTTTTCCGGGCTTTTTGCCACCTTTGCTACCGTCGTGGTCTTGAGCTTGAGGATCGGCTCGATTCCGGTATCATTTGAAGACGTCCTTGCGTCGCTTCTCGCGTACGACCCCGGATCGTACGAGCAGACTGTGATCCGGGGCTTACGCGTTCCAAGGACGGTCATAGGAATCGGCGTGGGGGCGGCGCTCGCGAGCGCCGGCGCGGCCATGCAGGCCTCCACACGTAATCCGCTCGCCGGTCCCGCGATCCTCGGTGTGAACAGCGGGGCCGCGTTCGGTGTGGTGACCGCGGTCTTCTTTCTGGGCATCACGCAGACGTGGGGGTTTGTCTGGTTCGCCTTTGCCGGCGGCCTCATTGCGTCTACGGTAGTCTACGCGATCGGTTCAGTCGGTCCGGGCGGAGCTTCCCCGGTGAAGCTTGCGCTCGCCGGTGTTGTGGTCTCCTCACTGTTGAGCTCGTGGACGAACGCCCTTGTGCTGCTCGATGAACAGACGCTTGACGTTATGCGTTTCTGGAACGCCGGGTCGCTGACCGGCAGAAGCTTCGACGTATTCATGACCGTAACACCGTTTCTTGGGACCGGAATCGCAGCTATGCTGCTTCTCAGTCATCAACTGAATATTCTTTCGCTCGACGAGGAGACCGCTCGTGCCCTCGGGATGAACACCACGCGAGTCCGCGCCATTATTTCGCTTATCGTGGTCGTCCTCGCGGGAGCTTCGGTTGCAGCAACGGGGCCAATCGGCTTTGTCGGGCTCGCAGTCCCGCACATGGTTCGGAAACTGGCGGGGCCCGATTACCGGTGGGTCATGCCGGTATCGCTTGTTGTCGGTCCCACGCTTCTGCTCGGTACCGATATAATTGGCCGTGTTATCGCTCGACCGTCGGAGATTCAGGTCGGCATTATTACCGCTCTTGTGGGAGCGCCGTTCCTGATCGTTCTCGCTCGGCGGAGGCGTGCAGCGCAGTTATGAGTATCGATCGCTTTGTACACCTTGAACGCGGGCGGTTCGGTTTTCGGATAAATCTGCGCGTCCTGGCGTTGACCGTCAGTACCGCACTCGTCCTTCTCGCCACCGTCGGTGTGGCACTGACCCGCGGCTCCTACGAACTTGGAGTGGGCGAAGTCGTCCGTGCACTGTTGGGCGCCGGTGAGCGGCAGGCTCTCTTCGTTGTCCGGACACTTCGCCTGCCCCGCGTGCTTGCAGCCGTTTTCATAGGGCCTCTGCTCGCCGCTTCGGGTGCGATATTTCAGGGGCTTGTGCGCAACCCGCTGGTCTCGCCCGATATTATCGGGGTAAACGCCGGTGCGGCCGCCGCCGCCGTGTTCTGGATCGTGACCGGCGCTGCTTCGGCGTTTCTCCCCCTCGCGGCTTTCGCCGGTGCGTTTACCGCGGCCACAGCGGTCTACCTTCTAAGCAGGCGGGGCCATGTCGACCCTGGACGCCTGGTACTCGTTGGCATAGGGGTGAACGCCATGCTCTCGGCGGCTACGACTCTTTTCATCGTACGAGCCGATCTCTCCTCCGCTCAGCAGGCTACCGTCTGGGTAACCGGCAGTCTCTACGCGAGCGAGTGGTCGGATGTTGGCCTGCTCGCAGCGTCTGCGTTTCTCTTGCTTCCTTGTTCGGTGGTTCTCATGTGGTCATTGCGGGTACTGCAAATGGGAGACATAACCGCGATCAGCGCAGGAATGCGCGTCGAGTTGGTCCGTCTTTCGTTGCTTCTTGCCGGATGCGCCATGAGCGCCGTGGCCGTTACGATGGCCGGACCAATCGGGTTCGTAGCGCTCGTGGTTCCGCACATTGCCCGAATTCTCGGCGGAGCCATGTCCGGTGGGGTACTGCTTCTCACCTCGGTACTTGGATCGGTACTATTGCTTTCAGCCGATATTGTCGCACAACACGTGCTACCGGTAAGCCTGCCGGTCGGTGTGGTGACCAGCGCGATCGGGGCACCGTATTTTTTGTACTTGCTGTACCGAACCAGTGCCCGAATCTGAGGGATGGTATATGAGCTCACTACAAGCGGACTCAGTCACCCTTGCCTACGATCGCGATAAGCCGGTCGTCGAGGGTCTCGATCTGGAGATTCCACGTGGTAAAATTACGTCGATTATCGGCCCGAACGGCTGCGGCAAAAGCACTCTGCTTCGCGCATTCGCGCGACTTCTTCCGCCTGCTGCGGGCTCGGTGCTGCTCGACGGGCGATCGATACAGACGCTTCCGAGCCGCCACATCGCGAGGCAGGTCGGGTTGTTGTCTCAGCAGGCAAACGCGCCTGAGGCGATTACCGTGGCAGATCTATGTCGGCGGGGACGCTATCCGCATCAGCATTTTTTCCAACCTCCTACGGCTGACGATCAGAAAGCCGTAGAACGCGCGCTCGCGCTTACCGATATGAAGGAGCTGCGGGACCGTCCCATCGACGAAATGTCCGGCGGTCAGCGTCAGCGCGCGTGGATCGCCATGGCGCTCGCACAGGAAACCCCGATTCTGCTTCTCGATGAGCCGACCACGTATCTCGATCTTTCGAACCAGCAGGAAATACTCTCGCTTGTACAGAGGCTCAACGCTGAGGAGGGCAGGACCATCGTCATGGTAGTGCACGACATGAACAACGCGCTACAGGTAAGCGAGCACGTTGTGGCCATGCGCGACGGACGAATCGCAGGCCAGGGTCCTACCGACGTTGTCCTCACCTCGAAGCTGTTGCACAGTGTCTTCGGAATTGCCTGCGATGTCGTTCGCCATCCGGATACCGGACGTCCGTTTACCGTAGCTCGAAGTCGGCATGCGCTCGCGCGTCGTTCAAGGGCGCCGTCCGATAGCGCTTCGACATCCGATAGCGCTTCGACATCCGATAGCGCTT
>JBKGYS010000016.1:0-27554 GCA_046545955.1 Spirochaetales bacterium
TACACCGAGTGCCGCCTCTTGTGTGTATTCCATCATTCTCATATCGGTCAGAGCCTCGGCCATATCGACGTCGACTTCGCGTGAAAGCTGATTGTCGATTTCTCCCTTCACCCGCGTGGTGCGATCGTAGCTGAGCTCGAGCCGGCTGTCCTGCGCACCGAGCTCTGCGAGTCTTCCGACCATATTATCGAGCGCTTGATCGATGCCGCCGAGCGAGGCCCCTCCCACGTCGCTCTGATCTCCGGAGAGCAGACGGTCGCGAAGGTTAATGACCATATCGAACGCGCTGCCACCGAACTTCTGCGCGCCTTGTGCCGTATTGTCAGGGGCTCGTGAAGCCTGTGCATCGATGATTCCAAGGTCGGCAAGCACCGACCCCTCCCCGTCTTCAAGCCAGAGCTGATGCGGGGAGGTACTCTCGATTACGAGTCCGTCCTGGACGGGGTCGAGACGCGCCTGAACGGCCGCGTCGCTTGTATTTATGCGGTCGATGACGGCGAAGACCGAATCGCCTTCGTTGACATCGACCCTCTCTCCATCGATATAGAAGTTCGAGTCCTCGCCTGCAACATAGTCTGTGGCGTCAACGTCCGAATAGACTTGCTGTTGTTCCGCCCAAAAAAACGAATTGCCGGGAACGTTCAGTCCGACGAGCGACCCCTCACCGATCTCGGTCATATTCTGCGTAATGTCACCGTTGTACATCACGTCGGTTATGCGATTTCCGTCGAGTCCTTCGACCGTCCCGGTCAGGGTTTGAAAGGCCTCACTCCGCGACCGGGCACCGCCGAACAGCGAATCCCCGGTTCCGTTTTTCGCGTTCCCGATTTCGACGAGCTCCTGCAGCAGCTCGTCGACTTCCGACGCCATATGCCGCATCTCCTCATCGGTGTACGTTCCATTGGCCCCCTGAATAGCGATCTCCCGAACCCGTTGCATGATATCTACCGATTGCTGCATATAGCCTTCGGTTACCCGGTTCGTGTCGCGAGCGTGCTCGATGTTGCTCGAGTACCGCTCGAGTCGAAATGAGTAACTGTCGAAACGCGTGGCGTTGGCCGCACCAACCGGGTCATCCCGCAGGTTCTGAATGCGTTCCTGGCTTGAGATCTGATTCTGTACGTGTCGTCGTTCGGTCTCCTGCCTCTGCATAAAGAAGCGGGTGTTATCGTTCGGTAGATTCGTGCTTATTCGGTTCATTACGCACCCATACCCATTATTATGGTTTCAAGCATACGATCGACCTGCGTGACGAAGCGGGCAGCTGCGTTGTACCCGTGCTGAAACTTGATCATCTGCGAGAGCTCTTCGTCGATATTCACGCCTGAGATTGAATCCCGCCAGTCGCGGAGCTCCTTCATCGTGAGCTCGGCCGTATCGAACTGCTCGCGAGCCTGCTCACCCTTGAGCCCGATACGCGCAGCGGTATCGGCAAAGTAATCATCGAAGGTGGAAATCTGGCCGACCATTACCGGTTCTTGCCTGAGCTGGGCGATCGCCTCGGCGGCTCCACCGTCACCGACTTCGCCGTCGCGTCCCTGCCGCGAAAGTCCGGCGGCAATGGTAGCCGGCTCCTGCTCGATTTCCGGATTTATGCCGAGCCAGGCCGAAGGATTGCGCTCGGGAGCGACCGCAAAGTCCGTGTCCTCACGCAAGGAAGCTACCGCGTCGGGCGTTTGCCAGCTATACGCTCCGTTTTCACCACTTTCGCCGAGAATACCGGCATATCCCACGAGGAACTCGCCGCTGTCGGCAACATCACGGACTACAAAGTCCGGATTGTCCACGTTCTCGGCGGGAGTTCCTTTCAGGGTGATCTGATTGTTCCGATTAATCCGGGCAACTACCTCAGCCCCGGCGTTGTTTATCCTCGAGATTACCTGTTCTACCGTATCGGAGGAATTGTACTCAACGTCGACCGGTCCGTCCGGCCCGGACAGCGTAATAGTGCCCTCGAGACCGATTTGTTCGTTAGGGTCGACCTCGTTGGTGCCGCTCATGCGAAAAAGGTAACTCGAGTCGACCGCTCCGTCGCCGTCTGTGTCCACGTTCCCGAGCGTGTTCTCGACGAACGGCTCCTGGACGAAAAAATCCCTGTCGGTACGGCCGTTGCTTCCGTACCCTTCTCTGTGAATCTCGTTTACGAGGTCGCTGAAATTCACCGCCATGTTGTCAAGATTCTGTATTTCACCTCGTACGTCGTCATCGCGAAGTTCGAGGAACGCGCCGAGCCTTCCACCGGAAAACTCAATTTCCTCCCCCGAGTGCTCCCAGACAACTCTCGAATAGCCCGAATTGTTCGAGTCCCCTTCCGTGCGCATATCCTTGAATACGGTTCCCTGGATAAGATGATGTCCATCGATGGTAACCCGAAACTCGTCAGGGTCCCTGCGATCGGTACTCACATTCGCGAACTGCCCGAGCCGCTCTACGAGTAGATCGCGTCGGTCGTAGAGGTCGTTGGGGTCATCTCCGGCTGCTTCCGCCGAACGTATTTCGCGGTTCAGTTCCGCGACCTCGCGTCCGAGATCGTTCACCTCGGTAACCGCACCCTGGATTTCATCCTCGAGCATCCGGCGTATCCGGTCTAAATCGTTGTAACGACCGTTGATGTTGTCCACGAGCGTTTTGCCCCGCTCGAGCACCGCCTCGCGTGAGCTTTGTTGCGCGGGGTGCATGGACAGCTCCTGCCAGGAGTCCCAGAAACGGTCGAGATCACCCCGGATCGATTCCTCGGTCGGTTCATTGTAGATCTGCTCGAGCATGAGCACGTATTTGTCTCGCTCTTCCCAGTAGGTTTCGGTGTTTGCCTGGCTTACGATTCGACCCTCGAGAATCTCGTCGCGAACGCGTTCGATCCGGGAAACTTCGACCCCTTGACCGAGTTGGCCGGCACGCTCGGGGCGGGTAAGCCCCGGCCGGGTCAGCGGATTGACCGTAGAGAGTTCGGCGCGCTGTCGGCTGTACCCTTCGGTGGAGGCGTTTGTTACGTTATGCCCGGTCGTGGAAAGCGCGCGATTGTGCGCGATAAGTCCGCGTTTTCCTAATTCAATTCCCGCAAAACTTGACTGCATCGCCAATTCCTACAATGTCTGGTTGACCACGAACGCGCTACCCTCGCGTGCCGCCGCTGCGCCGGATTGCCGATAGATCGTTCCTTTTCGCTGTGGGAAAAGCTCTGAAAGCACCTCTTCAAGCGAGTCCCTGCTCGAAGAAACGTAATCCGCAAGCGTAGAATTGCGGCCCGATAGACGCATAACAGCAACTTTGAGCGACCGGTACTTGTCGGCAAGGCGCGACCGTGGCGCGTTATCGAGGCGTGTGAGCAGTTCGTAAAACGTATCACCGTCATTTAGTCCACAGCTCTCGCGCAGCCGACGGTAGGCGTCGCGACGCGCGCCTTCCAAGGCTTCGAGCTCGGCCGATCGCACCTGCAGTCTCTGTAGCGCCTGTTCGAGGCTTCCCCAATCTCGCGCGATTACCGCATTCTGAAGCACGGAATGCTCTTCCGCCGCGGTGTTCAAAAGCGAAACCTGGCTATCGAGCACCTCTTCAAGCCGATCGAGGGGCTGTTTCTCTGCGATCTCGGGCATTATGCGACCTCCTCAGGCTTGATTATCGGCATACGCCAGGTTGCGCATAAGCACTTGATCGTGCTTCTCGTGTTACCGGTTTCTGCGCTACGATGCGCGGTAATCATGAAACCCCGAACAAATCGGCGCCTGTCAGTGATTCTGCTCGTGCTTACTCTGATTGTGGCCGGTGCAATAGCCGCACCGCTGTTGTCCGAGTCGCGCTCCGTTGACGAGGATACCGACCGAGTCGCGTTGGACGGTAACGGTGACCCAGAGGGCCACGGACAACCCGCAAGTAACGGCAACGATTCAGACCGCCAGGGCGAGAACACAGCCAACCATCGAGAAGAACAACTTCAAAGGCGAATCGATGCGGTGTACGCGGAAATGAGTGTGGAGGAGCGAATCGCCCAACTGCTCCTTTTGGGCTGGCCCGGTCAGGATCCCAGCGAAAAGCTCATGCGGTGGGTCGAGGAGCGAGGTATCGGCGGGGTGAAAGTGTTCGGATGGAACGGTCGAAATACGCAACGACTCGCCGCTACGCTGTCGCAGCTGCAGGAGGCAGCGATCGAAAGAGAAACGGGTCACGGGGAGACGCTTCCACTTTTCACTGTAACGGACCAGGAGGGTGGATGGGTGCGCCATGTACGGGGTGCCACAAGCGAGAGTCCCGGTAATATGGCCATCGGCGCGACGGATCGTCCCTCCGACGCCTTCGAGGCGGCCCGGCATATCGCACGCGAGATGAAGGCGTTGGGTATCAACGTGAATCTCGCTCCGGTCGTGGACGTCTATAGAAACGCGGCGGCGGACGTTATCGGCTCACGGGCGTTTGGAGATGATCCTGCCCGAAGCGGCCTGCTCGGGGTGGCATACCTGCGCGGGCAGGAACAGGTCGGAGTGATCTCCACGGCTAAGCATTTTCCCGGCCATGGGAATACGGATGGAGACAGCCATCTCCTGCTTCCGGTGCTTTCCGAATCGCGGGAGGAGCTTGACAGCATCGACCTTGTTCCTTTCCGCATGATGATTCGCGAAGGACTCCCCGCGGTGCTCAGCGGTCATCTGGCGTTTCCCGAGATTACAGGTGACCGCAGGCCCGCCTCGCTCTCGCCGGAGATTATGACCGGAATTCTCAGAGACGACCTGGGATTCGAAGGAATCGCCATTACCGACGATATGCATATGCAGGGCGCGATCGCGTACGGCGAGGAGCGCGGATGGGATCTCGGGGATCTGGTCGTTCGAGCGATCGAAGCCGGCAACGATCTCATTATGCTCTCGCAAACCCCCGATCTCGACGGAAACGTATGGAACACTCTGCTCGATGCCTACGAGAACCGACCCGGGTTCAGCGACCGTGTTGAAGATGCCGTTATGCGAAATCTGCGCTTGAAACTTCGATACCTCGACGATGGCTCGGAAGTGCTGCCGGTGTCCGACAACGAGCGGCTTGCCGACACCTTATCGAGCGCCGAGGCCGAAGGCTTTTTCGAGGATCTCGCGCGCCGAGCGGTATCGGTTGTCCGATCGAAGCGCATACCCCTGGAAACCGAGCCGCAACAGGAGACAGGCGACAGCGCGGGCTCACGCGGTGAACCGGGCGAAGGAAGCTCTGCGGACGGTTCGGCGAGTTCCCGGGACGAAGATTCCCGGGACGAAGATTCCCGGGGCGGCGCCGCCGAGTACGACGCCGATAACGTGCTTCTGGCCGGCAACGTCGGCGCGTTTTTCGAGGCAGGCAAATCGGTATTTCCGGAGGCACGCGTTTTCCGCTTTCCCTACTCGCCTACGCTGCAAAGCCGTGCCGAAGACCGTGAAGCCGTGGTCGAACACGCGAAGGGGGCTGAGCTCATCGTCTTTGGGCTGTCGAACCGCAATAGCCTCGAAGTACTGCAACAACTCAGGGATTATTCGGATCGTATCGTCGTTATCTCGACGCTTTCCCCCCTGCTACTCGACGAAGCCCCGTTTGTCGAGGACGCGATCGCCGTTTATAGTACTATGGGTGCAAGCTTCGAGGCAGGCTTCGAGGTGCTTATCGGCCGACGTAGCGCGCAGGGGCAGGTTCCGCTGCAGGGAGTGTCGAGCGAATGAGTTATAGGAGTACCCGGAGAGGACCGGGCGCCAACCGGTTGCAGTTCTCGTTTTGCGGATGCAACGGTTGTTCGAAAAGAAACGGGTGAATGTACGGATGAGTTCTGCCGCGACCGAAACGGACGGGTCCTGGATACACGCGCGCCGTTCGCATTTCGAATCGATAAAACGCTTTCTACTCCCGAGGGAATCGACCTGTGTCACCGTGACTGAAGCCATGCCCGACGCGCCGGGGCATGGACGAAAAAACAGTCGATTCACCGTTTTCACGAATCGGGGAGCGGTAGCCGGCTGCATTCTTCATACCGCAAACGGATTCGTTTTTCCGGTGCTGCCGGAGGATGGACTACCCGCGCCGGCGAGTCTCGCGCGAAAGCTTCGCGGAGCGGCAACACGGCTTTTCTGTATTATGGGGCTTCGCCGTGATGTGGAATCGCTACAGCAATTGTTCCCGGAAAAGCCCACCGAGGAAATCCACTATTACCACATGAGCCGAAGCTGTGGCGCCCCGCTCGAGCAGCATCCGCTTCCCGATTCGATGACAGTCCGAAAAGCCGGTCCGGCCGATGCACAAGCGCTGTACCCCATACAACGCGCATACGAGATCGAGGAGGTGCTGCTCAGTCCCGATCGATTCGATCCAACCGGATGCATGTATCAATTACGCTCGAGCCTCAAGCAGCAGCTCGTATACATAGTCGAACACGAACGACGACCGATCGCGAAAGCACAGACAAACGCACGAGGCTTCTATTGGGATCAGATTGGCGGGGTTTTCACCGATCGATCTCACCGATCGCGCGGCATCGGCGGTGCGGTCATGTACAAGTTGCTGCGTGAAATCGAAAGCGCGAACCGCAACAGTAGTCTTTTCGTGAAACAGAATAACCACACCGCCCTTCGCATGTATCGAGGCCTCGGCTACAGTACGCAGGATGAGTTCACAATTGCATACTACCGTTCAATCTGACGCGAAAGCCGACGTGCACTCGCCTCTACGGGTCATGTTGGTCACCAGCGAACTTCCGCCGTACGCCAAGGCCGGCGGGCTCGGCGACGTGGTTTCCGCGCTTGCAACCGGCCTCGCACGCCTCGGGGTGGACACCCGGGTGGTTATGCCGAGATACGGCTGGATAAACGTTACCGGCATGTACCGCATCCCGCGCCCGGTGGCGTGCGACTACCGGCTCGAAGAATGGTGGACCGCCGTGTACGAGTCGTCGTTGCCGGTCGAGCCGCGAGTGAGGGTATACCTCGTCGACCGGCTCGACATGTTCGACCGTGCGGGCCTCTACGGAGAGAACGGCGATGCGTACAGTGACAATCAGTCCCGATTCGGACTGCTCTCCAGCGCTGCGCCGGCGGTCTCGCGCGAGCTTGGATGGACTCCACATATCGTTCATGCGCACGACTGGCCGTCGGCGCCCGCCGTTTCGATGGTCGCCCGAAAAGGACGGCTGACCGGCCTCGCCGAAACAGCTACCGTGTTAACGGTTCACAACATAGCCCACGAAGGACCGGAAGTGGCCGAATCCGAGTACCTCGAACACGCTCCGGCAAACCGGCCGGTCGAAAACGACCCCGATGTCACACCGTCGACTGCAGCGCCGGCAAGCGCGCTCGGACAGGGGCTTGCGTTCGCCGACCGTATCGCCTTCGTATCGCCGTCGTTTTTCGCGGAAGTTCAAAGCGGCGCGACGAACTGGGGGGTCTCCGAGCTGCTCGCCCGTCGGCGTACGGCAAGTACAAGCATTCTTAACGGTATCGATTACTCTTTGTGGAATCCGGGTAACGATCCGTGTCTTCCCGTTGCGTTCGACCGTGACAGTCTCGAATCAAAGCGTACCATGCGGCAGGCTCTGCTCGAGGAGTTCGGCCTTCCCATAGATGAGACGCGGCCGGTTATAGCGATGGTAGGACGACTCGACAGTCAGAAAGGATTCGACACCCTGTTGGACACCGAAGCGGGTATTCTCGAACCGCTTCTGCGCGAAAACCGGTTTCTCATGATTGTCGTGGGAACGGGCAGACTCGAGTACGAGCAACGCTTGCGAGCACTTTCAGCACGCTACAAGAATCTGAGCGTTGCGATTCGCTTCGAGGAATGTCTCGCACACCGCGTGGAAGCAGGCAGTGACTTTTTTCTTATGCCCAGTCGTTTCGAACCGTGTGGACTGAACCAGATGTTCAGCCTTCGCTATGGCGCGATCCCGATTGTATCGCCCACCGGAGGGCTTCGCGACACGGTTGTCGACACTCCGGTCGACGGTGCGCAGGGAACCGGAATTGTAATGAGCGGAAGCGGTCCCGAGGATATTCGCGACGGCGTCGAACGCGCGCTGGCGCTCTGGCAGCGAGGCCCAGCGGTTCTCGATACGGTGCGGCGACGCGGGATGGGTATGCGCTTCGACCTGAGCGATATGGCCGGCGAATACGTAAAACTCTATCGCGATGCTTTGCGTCTGAGACGCTCGTAACGATGTTCGATATTCTCCCTCGCAGTACCGTGATGGTACAACAGCTTTTCACACACCGCGAGGGCTGCAGGAATGTTCTTGCAACGGTGTTCGAGGTGCTTAGCCAGCTCGATCCCCGCGAGCACACTCTGTCCTTCGTGAAATAATTTCGACCAGAGTCGCGAAGCTTCTTCGAACTGCGCGTTCCTTTTGAGAAGGCCCGCAAGCAGCACCATGGCCCTGCGGACACTGCCGGTCGGTCGCTTTCGGTCACAGACATAGCGCAGCCATTCAACCGCCGAATCGATACCCGATGTACGCAGAAGCTCACGAGCAACGCCGACGGGATCCGCCGCACACGACCCGCACGGCGTATCCGGGCGCTCGACCGCTCGTGACGATGAAGCCGAGCTACCCTCCCCGCGCCGACCGACCCGAGCACGCGTGAACTCGGCGCTCGCCCGCCCGCGGTCTCCGAGAGCGGCCAAAGGACGATCGGATAGCGTTTTCGCCTTTGATAGGGTCGACTCTATCGTATCGAGCAGAACTACGAGCGACAGCATGTCCTGCTCGTGGTGGGCCACCACCTCGCGCAGCACCTCACCTGCTCCGGTTTCAAGAAATGCGAAGTACCGGCCGGGAACCTCGGCTCCCGCAACGTCCGAACCCCGTTCGACCCCGAGCAGATTGTGCTCCACCGTCGAGAGCCTGCAATCGGGGAAAACACGCCCCCAGAGCCGTCGCACCGGATACAGGAGATCGAGCTGCTCGGGTTCATGCCAGCGAATCCCGTTCATGAGGAACCGCGAGCGTAAAAGGTTCGTATCGAAGCCCTTTCCGTTGTAACTGACAAGCAGACAATCGTCGCGGAGCAAGCGCGCCGTTCGCTTAAGAAATTGAGGTTCGTTCGGATAGTCGGGCAACAGCACCTGCTCTATTCGCACCCGTGTTGTATCCACGAGCATGGCCGCTCCAACGAGAAACGCCACGTTTCCGGCCCCGGCGCCAAGCCCGGTACTTTCAACATCGAAAAAGACCGGTTCCGCGGCTCTATCAGGCAGCAACACGCTGCCTTCCGTCCGCATTCTCGAGATTCGATCCGCGACGAGTCCAACGTCTCGCTCGACCGAGCGAACCAGCGTGCCGTCGGCGCGCTCGGTGAAGCCTATCCGCTCGAGCGACCGCCGGCACTCCGACACGGCAGGATTTGCTTGTGTTTCATCCGGCTCGGAAGACCGCTCGTGGCCGCCATCATCGCTCTGCGTACGGCTCTGCCCATGCCGTTTGAGGCGCTGGAGCCGTTCGTACAACGCCTCGCTCATGCGCGCGCCTCCACGGAGGACAACCAGCCGTTCAAAAGCGTCCCAACTGCCCGCTTCGGATTGCTGTCGATTTCCGTTCTCGAATCGCGCGGACCTATGCAGTTCGGGCAGCCTTCGCTGCACTCGCACTCATCGAGAAGAGCTCGCGCAGCTTCGAGAACGCGAAAGAGTCTGCGGTCGAGCATCTCCGACAGCCCAATCCCTCCCGGATAGTTGTCGTAAAGATACAGTGCCGGGGCTTCAAAGTGAGGATCGCGGATGCGTTCCGCCACACCTATATCGCGCGGCTCGCAAAGCAGGAACACGGGAGCAATATTCTTAAGCAGAGCCCCGAGTCGCGCTACGACCACCGGCTGCGCCTCCGCGGGAAGCGCAGCGAGCGCGTCTCCGGCGGTCGTCCCCGCCGGAAAGGCGACGGCGAGGCATCGAGTGTGCATTTGTTCTTCCGGAAGACTGATCTCGCCGTATCCGATATTTTCGTGGGTCTTGTATCGAATCTTCTTGAACTTTGCCACCTGCGTGCGCACAAGTATGTCACCGATAATCGTGACACAGTCCGCGCGTTCGCGCCGATCGTCCTCGTATAGGACCTTAATATCGCGCTTGACTATCGCGTCGGTATAATAGTTCACATCCGTCTCTTCCACATAGCAGCGCCGATTCTCAATATCCAGATCGGTGACAAAGTACTGCCTGCCGCGGTGAATATAGACCGCGTTCTCGTATACCTCCTCCTTGGCGCTCGGTCGGTCGATTTCACCGATGACTTCGTGACGACCACCGGTCGTATCGACGATAACGACATTTTCGTTCGTCGCGCTTCGAAGGGAAACGTGCTCGGCCGGGTAGCTGCGATCCGACCAGTAGAAGGTATTGTTGGTATACCGTACCACTCCTGTTTCCTCGAGCGTGTGCAGATAGTCTCCGACGAACCCCGGAAACGGATCGGTTTGCCGAAAGGGAAGCTCGAACGTCGCGCACTTCAGATGATCGGTGAGTACGTACACATTCTCCGGGTCGATAAACCCGTTCTCCGGACTCCTGCCAAAAAAGTAGTCCGGGTTCTTTATCATATACTGGTCGAGTGGATGGCTGCTCGCAATAAGCAGCGCAACGCTCAACGCATTTCGTCTGCCCGCCCGGCCGGCTTGCTGCCATGCGCTTGAAATGGCTCCGGGAAGTCCTGCCGAAATGGCTACATCGAGCCCTCCGATATCAATACCGAGTTCAAGCGCGTTCGTCGAGACCACGCCGTGGACGTCACCGTCGCGAAGACCTTTCTCGATGCTCCGGCGCTCGCCGGGCAAGTACCCGCCACGATAGCTTTCGACCCGTATACGAGAGTTCTCCGTATAGGTATTCTCGAGTGACTTGTTTATATAGCTCGCAATGAGTTCGGTGCGCGTTCTGCTTTTGGCGAAGACAATGGTTTTGATACGCCGGCGGAGAAACTGCAGCGCCAGACGCTGAGCCTCGAGGACCACACCGCGGCGGATCCCCTGAACGCGGTCAACGAGCGGTGGATTGTACAGGATGATATGCTTCTCGCCGCGCGGCGCACCGCTGTGGTCGACAAGCTCCATATCCTCCTCGACAACCTTGGAAGCGAGCTCTCGTGGATTACCGATCGTCGCCGAGCAACACACAAACACCGGATCTGCACCGTAAAAGCGGCAGATACGCTTCAGGCGCCGGATCAGGTTCGTAAGGTGGCTTCCGAACACGCCGCGGTACGTGTGCACCTCGTCGATTACGACAAAGCGTAAATTTTTCAAAAACGTAATCCACTTTGGATGATTCGGCAGCACGCCGGAGTGCAGCATGTCTGGATTCGAGATGATAATCTGACCGGTGGTTCGCGCCGCCGCTCTCACGCTGGTCGGTGTATCGCCGTCGTACGTGGCGATTTTAACCGGCAGTTGACCGTAATTAACGCTGCCGTTGAGCTCGGCCTGCTGGTCCTGACTGAGTGCCTTCGTCGGGAACATATAAAGCGCTCGAGCTGCCGGGTCGTCGAGAATAGTCTGAAGAATCGGCAGATTGTAACAGAGCGTTTTCCCGCTCGCCGTAGGCGTTACAATAGTCGTATGCCGCGAGGAAATGACATGGTCCCATGCCTCGGCCTGGTGAGAATACAGCGCGTGTATTCCCCGCGCTCGAAGCGCGTCTGCCAGGTCCGGACGAAGCGATTCGGGAAAATCGCGATACTCGCCCGCACGCTCCGGGATATGCTCCCACCGGGTAACACAATCGGTAAAACCGCTGTCCTGTTTCAGTTCCTCGAGGAGTGCCGCCAGCTCGCTCAAAATAGTCTCCTGTGCACCCGAATCGTAGCACAGACGGTCACCTCGCCGCTATCGGCGTACAAGCCTCGAGCCCGCTCAGTCGGTTTTCCTTGACCGAAGCCCAAAGGCGGCACACACTGAAAGCTCTATGAACGAAGTGCTATCGATAATCCTGGGCGGCGGTAAGGGCAAACGCCTATATCCGCTTACAAAAGAACGGGCCAAGCCGGCCGTTCCGTTCGGCGGAAAATATCGGCTTGTCGATGTGCCCATTTCCAATAGCATTAACTCAGGCTTTCGCCGAATGTACGTGCTCACACAGTTCAACTCGGCAAGTCTGCATATTCATCTGGCCAATACCTACATATTTGACAGTTTTTCGCGCGGGTTCGTAGAGATTCTTGCCGCCGAACAGAACTTCAACGACTCCGGATGGTACGAAGGGACCGCCGACGCAGTGCGGAAGAACCTGGTCCATTTCAGACCCCAGGAACCTACCCACTACGTCATACTATCAGGCGATCAGCTTTACCGAATGAACATAGCCGACATGGTAAGAGATCACATCGAGCGAGGTGCTCGGGTCACCGTGGCGACTACTCCGGTCACACGAAAGGCGGCGCAGGGATTCGGTGTACTCAGCGCGGATGCCGCCGGCAGAATCGAGTCGTTTACCGAAAAGCCTCCCCTATCGACCGATATTTCGCATATGAGGGTTCCTCGCTCACTGCAAGGCGGCGAGTACCGCCTCGACGCTCACGGAGAACCTAAGGAATACCTGGGAAGCATGGGCATATACGTGTTCAACGCTCGCGCGCTCGAGGAAGCCCTCGACAATGACAGGACCGATTTCGGCCATGAAATTATTCCCGCCGAAATAGAGCGCGGAGGCGTCCACGCCTACCTGTTCAATGGATTCTGGGAAGATATCGGAACCATTCAGAGCTTCTACGACACAAACATAAACCTCGCAAGCATAAACCCGGACTTCAACTTCTACGACGAGGATATGCCCATTTACACCCATCGTCGCGATTTGCCCGCGAGTAAGTTCAACTCGTGCACCATAAGCGAAAGCGTAGCCGGCGACGGCTGTGTCCTGACCGACGCCACGGTCCGAAGATCGATTGTCGGTATTCGAACCTACGTGGAAACCGGAGCAACGCTCGACGGGGTGGTCTGCATGGGCGCCGACTTCTACGAAACGCAAGACCACAAACGCGCGAACCGCCAAGCGGGCAGGCCGGACATTGCCATCGGTCCGGGTGCCATGGTTCGCAACGCCATTATCGACAAGAACGCCCGAATCGGGTCGGGAGCCCGAATCGGCTATGCCAAGGATCATTACGAAGACGGCGACTACGAAAACTATCATGTTCGCGACGGAATCATCATGATCCCCAAGAACGGTACGATTCCGGCCGACTACGAAATTTAGGATCGCTTGAAATCGAGCTTCTTCAGATCGATGTCTTCCAGATCGATGTCTTCCATCGCGCCGCGGGTCCCGACGAGCCCGGGAGCCGGCGAAGGTCGCCGCGGCCGCCGAAGCGGTTCACCGGACGTCGTCAGGATGTGAAAAGGTCGCCGCGGCTGCCGAAGCGGTTCACCTGACGTCGTCAGGATGTGAAGTCGTCAGGACCGTCGAGGTGATAGAGAAGGTACTCGAAAATCCCGTAATCGCTCGACGCCATATCGAGGTCCGCCATTTCCTCAATGGTGACCCACGCTACGTTGTCGTGTTCGTCGAGGGTAAAATCGTCGGACACCAGGCCGACAAGATACGCCTGAAGCGTGAAGTGCACTTCCTTGTGCTGGAAACTACCACGATAGAAAAGCGGGCCGACCCGTATGTTCACCCCGAGCTCCTCGAGAAATTCGCGCTTCAACGCCGCCGCAGGCGCCTCGTGATTGCTGACTTTGCCGCCTATAAACTCCCATTTGTCGGCAAGATCTCCACCGTTCTCCGGTGCTCGGTGGGCCATGAGGTATGTGTTACCGCGACGGGCAACACCGGCAACGCTCATTGTTTCCTGTAACGGTTCATCGGGTGTGGCGGTCGGAGAGCTCGTTTCAATAAACTCGTCGGAGTCATCAGGAATTACCGGCTGAAAATCTGACATGGTCGCCCCTTTTAAAGGAATTCAAAACTATAGAGAAACAGGTGCGCGAGCCCTGCGATAATCGAAAGGATTCCGTATACATTGCGTGGCTGTATAAACACGCCATCGAGCCGTGAGAGAAGGAGAACTCCCCGCTCGCTGTGCAGCTTGGCCCCAAGTGCTTCCCGAAATCGCTCGAGCAGGAGGGTAAACCCAGTCACCACAGCGGTCAGCGCTGGAACGAAATCCCCGAGAATAATCCAGTTGTCGCCGGTAACCACGAAAAGCTTTACCAAGCCGACAACCAGCGTTCCCAATCCTACAACCAGACGTACCGTATCGTCGGTAAAACCCTCGTCGTTGAGCAAATAATCGAGCCCGATATGTTCACTGAGGAAATCAAAGGCCAGCGTAAGTCCGCCGAGAATATTGAAAACAATTGCCAGCACGTAGAACTGATACATTCGAAGTCTACCCTCTATTCTCGAAGCGTAAACGCCTGGCACTGAGGCCGTCAACGAACCGTGGCCTGAATTTCGGCTGACCCATCGCGCCACCGAACCGTCGCACGAAGCTCCTCGTAGCTTCCCTGCCAACGTACGCGCACTACCTCGACGTCACCGGGCATCGGTAGAATCTCGCTCCGCTCGGCTGCCGCTTCCGCGTCGGGTGCGGATTCAAATCGCGCATCGAACAGCGCCGCGCTCCGGTCCTCGCCGTCATTGCGAACCGTAAGCACCGCGTAGGTGTCGCCTTCACTAATACCGCCGGTCAACTCGAATCGATAATCGTTCACCGTCACCGAGTCGCTCGGAGTACGCATAAAGGCCCACCAGATTCCGAACACCAGAAGCAGGATCATCACGTCCAGAACGACGATCGCAAGCGAACGATTCCGCCGAAAAATATTTCCCGAGACCGGTTCCCTGGCCGGTTGGTGTTTCAGGGCGGTTCGTTCCTCACGGTTGTAATGATAGTGATAATCGCTCACCTATAATTCCCGCCTGTTTGTTCCAGTTCGACAATAGCAGCCCCGATCGAAGCGGCAAGCGTGTCGGCATTGAACCATCCACTCGCGGCGAATGCCTGCTGAACGGCGCGAGCGTGAATTACCGCTGCAGCCGTAGCCGCCGCAAACGAGCCCAATCCGGAGGCCATGAGCGCGCCGCACACACCGGCGAGCACGTCACCGGACCCGCCGGTTCCTGCAGCCCGATGTGTCCCATCGAATACTCGCAACAGCCCGTGCGGATCGGCGATCCAGCTGGTCGACGCCTTGAGCAGTACGGTGGCACCATATTTGTCGGCCACTTCGGCCGCGACGAGATCCGGACGCTCGAGTACGTCCGAAACCGGTCGCCCTGCGAGTCGGGCACATTCGGCCGGATGCGGGGTGAGAAGCCAGTCGCCCCCGGTGAGCAAGGAAAACTCGTCAGGCTCCATGTGGGCAAGCAACGTCAGTGCGTCTGCGTCAATAACACCTCGATTGCTCATCGCCAGCAGATCGGGCAGCAGGTTTCTGCGCTCCCGACCGTGCCCCCAACCGGGTCCTACCAGGAGCGCATCGATTCTTCTGCCGGAGGCTCGCATATCCGCTACCGGGTCGGATGTTCCACGAACCATGAGCTGGGGTCTGAGCCCCTCGATCCTCGAGGCAACCGCGGTATCAGTGAATAAACTCACGAGCCCTGCTCTTGCATTCGACGCAGCAGCGGAGCAGAGAAGCGCCGCGCGGGCGCTTCCCTGTGCTCCGGCGACCACCGCGAGGTGTCCGCGGGTTCCTTTATGCGCGGTTTCCGGAACCAGTGGAAGCACACTGCCGATATCCTGTTCCTCGATATACGCGATCTCCGGTGTATCCGAATCGAGCTCCCGCGGGAAAAAAATGTCGAGAAGCTCGATCGAGCCGCAATGCCTGCGGCCTGCCGGAGTAAGCAGGCATCGCTTGTACCAGCCTACGGTGGCGGTAACGTCGGCGCTCAGAACGGGAAACGTCTGCTCGAACTCGTCCCCGAGTCCGCTCGGAACATCGACCGCAAACACGAAGGGACGGCTACACGAAGCAACGGGCACCTCCGGTCGACCGGACCGCTCTCCGTCCTCGGACCGGCGGGCTCCCATCGAGACGATCGCATTCAATTGCTCCACGAGTCTCTGTTTTTCGCTCGTAAGCGGTCCCTTGATTCCGGTCCCCGATATCGCGTCGACAATCCAGTCCCCCGGACTGACGACGCCGGCAAGCTCGTTCTCGCTCACCACAGGAACACCAAGAGCACGGCACGACGCCAGATGAACCGCGGTTTGCGACGACGGCGCCGCCTCGGTGCACCCCGCGTCGACAATCACCACCCGGTATTGCCTTTCGATCGCTGCAAGCCGCGCGACAACGAGACCATCCCCACCGTTATTACCACGGCCGGCAACGACGTAAATGCACGAAGAACCTGCGCGCGTGCATCGGCACTCGGACATATGCCGTTTAAGCGCTTCGCTCAACGCGGAACCGGCGTGTTCCATGAGTACAAGCCCCGGGATTCCAAAGTCTCTTTGTGCGCGGGCGTCCAGCTCACTCATCTGAGCGGCTGAGAGGACGGCGTTCATTCGCACCCCCTTATTCAATCGATGAGGCGATCAGTGCGCCACCATGCAACCAAAGCGCTATCCTCCCGACCGAGAAGACCCACGAGTATACCTTCGGCGCTAACGCTGAGATCTAGCTCATACAGCGGTTCGTCTTCTATGGCAATACTCCGACGGCCGACGACTCGGCCACTTTCATGCATAATGAGCAATTCCTGCGACTCTTCTGAATCGCGTGCTACAAAGTAGAGATGTCCACCGGGACCGACACCGATAAATCGATAAAGATAGGAAACCTCTTCCGGCTCGAAGTCGGGAGGAAGACGATCCTCGACCGTATGCTCGGGGACGTCGACCGCGTTACTGTAGCTACTTTCCTCAAGGTCAACAACGAAGACCCGGCTATAGGTATCTCCGATATCCTGCTGCCCGCCCTCCATCGGAAGTCGCTCATAGTAATCGACTTTTACGTAAAGCTGACGCTCTTCGAGATCCGGATATATCGCATCAAGCGAAGGAACCACCTCCGTCCCGTTGTCGGGAACGGGGAGGCGATCGTCGGCCACCGGCACTTCCCAGCGCAGTTCCCCCTCCGGCGAATACCAGAACACGCGTCTACCCGCGGTGGTCCTCGTGACAACCACGATTTCCTCGTTATCGGTGACCTCGATCGTTTCGATGTACGGAAACGGTGAGCCACCGACGCCTTCCTGACCAAGGTAGTCGACGTACTCCCCGCCGTCGAATCTGAGAATACGACTACGCAGACGAACACCGAGGTCTTCATCGTAGTCGCCTTCGTCCTGAAGTCGGTCCTCGACGAGAATCCGTCGTTCGGGCCCGAGTGCAATCTCTCCGACAGTTTCAAACCGATGCGATACCGCCTGCCGAGTCGTCGTGCCGGACTCGTCTGATTCACTCAGGATCGGTTGGGGATTGACAACCGGGTCGTATAACAGCGTCAGCAGGTCGCCGTACCCGGTGAACTCCATTACCTTCGAAGCGTTCCCGTTGGATATGTACACTCGACCGTCGCGCGAGGCGATTCGATTCCGAAAACGGGAATTGGACTCTTCGAGCTGAAACAGATCTATCTGGTCGTCGAGTTTTCCAATTTCGAGCTCGAAGAGTTTCTCTCGTTCGAGCTGCTCGACCCCGTCGGGGGAGCATCCCGCGAATAGCAGAACAAAGATGAAAAGCGCAGTCACAGTGGTTCGCATGCTAATACCCCGCAAGCGTAGTGAGCACCTCCACTCGTGTCAATCTTGACCGCGGAAGCGCCGAAACTATATGCTTGCCGCATGCTCAACCGCATTATCGATGCGGTCTTTGGATCGAAGCACGAGAAAGATCTGAAGACCCTGACACCGCTGCTTCAGCAGATCAACCGGTTGGAGCCGTGGGCAATGGGCCTTACCTCCGGTGATTTTATTACGAAGACCGAGGAGCTGAAAAACCTTGTCCAGAGGCAGGAAAAGACACTCGACGATATCCTGCCCGAAGCCTTCGCCATGGTAAGGGAAGCCGCGCGGCGAGTACTCGGGGAACGATTGTTCGACGTTCAGCTGCTCGGCGGTATGGTGCTCCATCAGGGCAAAATCATGGAGATGAAAACCGGTGAAGGAAAGACCGTGTCCTCGGTTACGGCAGCCTACCTGAACAGCCTCTCGGGAAAGGGAGTTCACATAATAACCGTCAACGACTATCTCGCCGAGCGCGATGCTGCCTGGATGAGGCCGGTATACGACTACCTCGGGGTAAGCGTTGGACATATCGCCGCCGGAATGGACGACGAAACGCGTCAGCAAGCCTACGGAAGCGATATTACCTACGGTACGAACAATGAGTTCGGGTTCGACTATCTGCGCGACAATCTTCTCGGGCGAACGAAGAACCTCGACATCACCGACAAGGTACAGCGAAGTCACAACTTCTGCATTGTCGACGAGATAGACTCCATCCTCATCGACGAAGCGCGCACTCCGCTGATTATCAGCGGCCCCGCCGAGGATGACACAAAGAAGTTTATCGAGGTGAATGGCGTCGTTCATGATTTGCGGGAATGCGATATAGACCCCGAGACGGGCGATTATCCGGAGGAGCCGGTCGGCGACTTCAAAATCGAAGAAAAACGCAAGAGCATTTCTTTCACGGACGAAGGATTGAACAATCTCGAGAAGGCGCTTCAGAACCGGGGGATCATTTCGGGCAGCCTGTTCAACGACGAGAACTTCGAGTACATTCACTACGCCACGCAGGCGATGAAAGCCCACAAAATTTTCCATCGTGACACCGACTATGTCGTACAGGACGGCAAGGTCGAGATCGTAGACGAGTTCACCGGTCGCATACTTCACGGCAGACGCTACTCCGACGGCCTTCACCAGGCCATAGAGGCCAAAGAAGGAATCCGGGTAAAGCAGCGCAACCGGACGCTCGCGACTATCACGTTTCAGAACTTCTTCCGGATGTACGAAAAACTCTCGGGAATGACCGGTACCGCGGAAACCGAAGAAAAGGAATTCGGAAACATTTACGGCCTCGAAGTCGTTGTCATTCCAACGAACCTCCCTGTTGCCCGGCTCGACGAGGACGACGAGATCTACCTCAGTGAAAACGACAAATACACCGCGATCTGCGATGAAATCGAGCACGTGTACAATCACGGTCAGCCGATTCTCTGCGGTACCGCGAGTATCGAACGAAGCGAACAGCTGTCGAAGCTTCTCACCGCTCGGGGGGTTCAGCACGAAGTGTTGAACGCCAAAAACCATGCCCGCGAGGCCATGATTATCGCCGAAGCAGGCGCGAAACACGCGGTAACCATAGCAACGAATATGGCCGGTCGGGGTACGGACATCAAGCTCGGTGGAAATCCCGAGTTCCGCGCTACACGCCGCGCCGGCACGGACGCGAGCCGCGAAGATTACGAGAAGGCGTTCGCCGTGGAGTACGAAAAGTGGCTACCGCAGTACGCGGAAGTAAAAGAGCTCGGTGGACTCTACGTTCTCGGTACAGAAAGGCACGAAAGCAGGCGGATCGATAATCAGTTACGGGGCCGCAGCGGCCGACAGGGTGACCCGGGCCGCAGTCGATTCTTTTTGAGTATGGACGACGACCTGATGCGCCTTTTCGGCGGTGGCCAGGGAAATCTAAAGAAGGTCATGTCGAGGGTCGGCATGCAGCCCGGCGAACCGATCAATTCGAAACTCATAAACAAGAGCATAGAGCGCGCACAGAGTAAGGTCGAAGAACGCAACTTCGATATCCGCAAACATCTGCTGGAGTACGACGACGTCGTAAACGAACAGCGGAAGTACATTTATAACCAGCGCGACGCGATCCTTCAGGATGAGAACCTGCTCGACAGGCTTGTTTCGACCGCTACTGATCTGCTCGACAGCTTCATCGAAGAAGCAATCGAAGAGCACGGCGACGATCATCGGGTGGTGGCCAGGGAAGCGCTTCGAAAGCTGTCCGACAGACTCTACTTCCATCCCGAGGACGCCGAAAGGCTCGCTTCGATGCCGTCCGACCAGTACCGCGAGGCGGTAATCGAGTCGGTCAGGAGCGAATACCGCAAACGTGAAGAAATGGCCGGAAAAAGGCTTTTTAACCTTTCGGTTCGCCACGAATACCTCAAACATATCGATGCCCGATGGCAGGATCATATCGAAAACCTGGAGGCTCTGCGCGAGGCGGTGCACTTACGGCAGTACGGCCAGAAGAACCCGCTGCTCGAGTACAAGCTCGAAGGTTTCGAGATTTTTGACGAGCTACTGCAGGATATTCGAATATCAATTGCCCGGAAATTCCTGCTTGTGCAACCGGAGGGCTTCCGGCCTGTGGAACGAAGGGCGCCGGCCCAGGCGATGAACCAGGAGCACCACGGACAAATGTCCGGATTTGCCGGAAACAGAGCCTCCCCAGGTGGAGGAGGAACTGCGACGGCGACCAGGCCGAAGACACGACAAGCGGGGGCAAAAGCATCCGGCGACGATGAAGGCCGGGCGCCGGTGCGGCGCAACTACCCGAAGGTCGGGCGAAACGACCCCTGCCCCTGCGGCAGTGGCAAGAAGTACAAGCACTGCCACGGTGCGTAGGTAGTCCGACGAACGGAAAGCGCATAAACGGCGCGCCGCTGCCGGTTTTTCACTGTTCAGTGTACGTGCTGAAGAGGATCCACCGGGCGGCCGTTTTCGAACAAGGAGAAGTGCAGGTGCGGGCCGGTACTGCGTCCCGTATTGCCCATAGTGCCGACACGTTGACGCTGGCTCACGCGCTGCCCCTTACTCACGTCCACCGACCCCAGATGCCCGTACATAGACTGAAACCCCTCCGGGTGTTCGACGATTACGTAGCGGCCGTATATCCTGTTGGTTCCGACTTCGACAACGCGACCGGCCATTGAAGCAACCACCTTGGTACCCGGTATGTTCGACCAGTCGACACCGTTGTGGAAGCTTCGTCGGCCGGTAAACGGGTCGGGGCGCGTGCCGAATCCGGACGACATCCGCCCGCTGGTAGGACTTATAAAAAGCTCACCGAGAATAAGGCGAAGCTCTGTCGAGCGCATTCTCGCACCTGGAATAAACAGCTCATCCCCAACGTTAAGCGTTGCCGTTTCGAGATCGTTCACGTCGAGAATATCTTCGTTTGAAACCGAGTATTTCTCGGCAACCGAATACACGCTTTCGCCGCGCTCCACGATATGGCGCAGACCGCTGCGACTCGGTATCTTAAACTCGGTTCCGATCTGAACCGCGCGACTATCGGAAATCTGGTTAAAACTTACAAGCGTATCGAGCGTTATGTCGTAGCGCCGCGCGATTCCCGAAAGGGTGTCGCCCGCTTCCACTTCGTGTGTGTCAAACGACAGGGATTGAAAACGCGAGACGTCAAGCTCCTCCGCCTCCGCGGATACATTCCGGTCGTCTGCACTCGAAGCTGCGCGTTCTTCTTTTTCACTGAACGCCTGCGGAGGCGATACACCGTCAAGACTGACAGTCGTGTCGAACGGGCTGTACTTCAAGGCGCGTTCGGTCTGCGGCGCGGTAAGGAAGAGCATCGACAGAAAGAAGAAAATGAGCATGCCGGCAAGGAAACCCTGTTCAAGGGGGGAGAAGCTTATTGAAAGCAGGTTTTTGGAGGGGTTTCGATACTTTTTGGGCGAATCCCCGACTCCGACTCTCCCGGCGGGCAACGCGGGAATAGAGATTTTTTCTCCCGCACCGCGGAAAAAGGCCTTGAGGGATACCGAGGCAACGACCGAGCGAAACCTCTTTCGATACCACGAGTTACGGTCGGAGCCGTGTTTTCTCTCGTTGTGGTCGGACTCTATTCGCGCGAGAATTCCGCTCGTTCGGTTGCCAGACGACCGCGAAACAACGCCGGCCTTCCCGCTACCGCTAATCTCGAGAGACCGTATACTGCGTATCCTGCCCCGCCGCGCGGGATGCTGCCGACCGATGACTGACTCCATTCTATAGGGCTTTATCGACAAGAACCGAAGAGCATATTATAGTCCCTGTGTCTCTCGGTCAAACACAGTGTTACACCTAAGAAGCCGATCTCCCGAAACACCGCAGACTTCGGTACTCGTGTTATTCGTCCCGCTCGTCCTCGCGCTCTTGTTATTGCGGGGTTTTGCTCTCGAACTGTTCAGGGTTGAGGGCATCAGCATGGAACCAACGCTCAAAGACGGAAGTACTTTGTTCGTAAACCGCCTGGCCTACGGAGTTCAGCTTCCTTTCAGCGACCGATATCTCTTACGCTGGTCTCAACCGCGACAGTCGGAAATACTCGTGTTCGAAGCGCCGGATACCGGTGCTCTTTCGGTTAAGCGCGTGCTCGCAGGCCCGGGAGCTCCGTTCGAGCTCATCCGAAACGGGATACGATTCAATGGAACCACCGCGACGCTTTCGGTTTCTGCGAACCGCCTGCTCGACGATTGCAACCGTCTCGCGGATGACGAAATCTTTCTCATCGGAGATAATAGGAAGGCCTCGATCGATTCGAGAGACTATGGTCCGGTCCGCACCGAAGATGTTCGCGGACGCGTCATTTCTCTTTGGCAAACTCGTTTCGGAACCGGGGCTACCGACCGAAAATAGAAACAGAATGGACGTCGAAACTTCTATGCAGAATAGGGATAGCAACGAAGATACTACCGTCAAGCGTCGAATTCGGGTCGCCGCGGTATTACTGTCCATTTCTGTCGTCGCGCTGAGCGGACAATACGCTCGTATTATGCTCTTCGAGCAAAGTCAAGCAGCAACGGGCAGCACCGGGAGCGAAATGGTCGAACGGGGTGCGATCGTAGACCGCACCGGGCAGATGCTGGCGGTCCAGACCGAACTCGATACAGTAAGCGCCTGGATTCCAGACGTCGCCGATCCGGAGGATAGCGCTTCGTTACTCGCACCGCTGCTCGATACGAGCGAGGAGTCACTCCTCCAGGCGCTCACCGGCCCCAGGAATTACGTGTATCTCGCGCGTCGAGTCTCTCCGCGAGTAAGCGAAGAAATCCGTGAACTCAAGGATAGCGGCGATCTCCGAGGGATTTCTCTCGAACCGGATTATGGGAGAACGTACCCGGGAAGTGAGCTCGCAGCTCACGTGGTCGGCCATGTCGGCCGTGATAATACGGGATTAGACGGTATCGAATACGCATACGATTCGTATCTTTCTCCCGACGAGGGGCGAGTCCGGGGGAACACACTCTATGGAAATCAGCTCGTTCTCACCATCGACTCGAATATTCAAGCTACAACCGATAGGCTCGCCCGCGAGACCATGGAGCGCGAGAACGCCGAGAGCGTCATGATTCTCGTTATGGATGCGAACAACGGCGACATGCTGTCGTGGTCGAGTCTTCCCACCTATAACCCGAATGATTATCAGCGTTACGACGACGGGGAGCGGCGTAACCGCCCGATTCGCATGGTCTACGAACCGGGCAGCGTATTCAAGATTTTCAGCGTGTCCGCGATGATGCAGACAGGCGCCGTATCCGACGATGATACTTTCGAGACCGACGGAACGTATCGGCCTGATTCCTGGGGGGATGTCCGCCCGATTACCGATATAACCGACTACGGCACCATGGATCTGCGACGGGTTATAGAGCGTTCGAGCAACGTCGGCGTATCGTATGCGAGCGAGGGCATAAGCGAAAATGAACTCTACGATAGCTTGATGCGATTCGGTTTCGGTGAGCCAACAGGCGTTGGTCTCGCCGGAGAAGAATCCGGGGTTCTCACCCCGCCTGAACAATGGAGCTATCGCAGCAAACCAACGATCTCGATGGGACAGGAGATCGGGGTTACCGCGATACAGATGGCATCGGCAGCCACGGCGCTTGCGAACGATGGAATACGGCTGCAACCGAATCTCGTCAAACAGGTCGTATCTCCCTCGGGCGAAATAATCGAAGAACGCGAACGGACACCGGTCAGGGAAGCGGTCTCGCCGTCGGTTGCAGATACTATGCTCGACTACATGCGCACGGCCACCTACGAGGATGGCACCGGACGTCTCGCACGAGTGGAAGGACTTCCGATCTCGGCAAAGACCGGAACGGCAGAGTTCTTCGATCGCGAACTCGGCCGATATTCCCAGGACAAGTATGTCGGATCAACCCTGGCGATGCTTCCAAGCGACGATCCGGAAATTATTATCTACATGGTTGTCGAGAATCCTCGCGGGCAGTACATCTGGGGGGAACGCGTGGCAGCGCCCGTTGTCCGCGAGACCGCCGAGTTCCTTATCCCGTACATGGGCATCGAAAGGGCTGACGACGAAGTCATTCACCGAACGGCCGATCTCGAGCTCGACGGAGCTCGATCCATCGATATGACGGACCGCGTCCCGGATCTCTCCGGCCTATCTCGCCGATCGCTCCTGTCGCTTCACGAGTACGAACAAGTCGACCTCGATATTCAGGGAAGCGGATGGGTTGTCAGGCAGGATCCACAACCGGGAACGCCGGTGGAAGATGGAATGCGGATAACCGTTGAGCTCGAGTAATCAAGGCAATCGCATGAATCCTCCCGATTGCAACCGCCACGACCGGGCGCAAGGCGCCGGAGAACACGCTGCATCACCGCTGCTTCGCGCAAATCTGGGTGTATTGCGCGAGAGCAACCCGACGCTCGCAGATCTTGTGGCTCGGGCGGAATTGCCGCAGGACTGCGATTTTGAAGCTAACCGTGAACCCCCGGTGATGAGGGTGAACGGAACGTTGGTCCACAGCTCCCGAAACCCATATCGCGAAGCTGAGCGCCTTGTAAACGCGTCGCTGAGTGTCCCACGTACACGGGTAGTTCTGTTTTTCGGATTCGGATTGGGCTTTGCGACCGAATATGCTCTCGAAAGTGAAAGGCAGTATCACTGTATTGTGTACGAGCCCGACCTCGGCCTGATAAAGGCGGCGTTTCTCACCAGAGATTGTCGAAATATCCTCCAGAACGACCGCTTTTCACTGTTCGCCGGAACGGATGTCGAAGAGCTTATCCCCCTTCTCAGAAGTGTCCGTGACGCGGAACTCGCGGTCATAAGAAACAGATCCCTGTACATTCGAAACTCCGCGTCGTACCAGCAGCTGGAGCGAGTCCTGGAACACCTGCGGCAGCGGCAGGAGGTAAACCACAATACATTGGTACGCTTCGGCAAGCTATGGGTTCGCAACCTTGCAAAGAATCTCAATGTCGTTTCGAGGGCGGCCGGAATCCAGCGTCTCGCGGAGGCGTATTCAGGGATACCAGCAGTTCTTCTGGCAGGCGGCCCTTCGCTCGATGCAATATTGCCGGTCTTACCACAACTATCCCAACGGGCCGTGATAATCGCAGTCGACACCAGTCTCGCTGCGGCTATTCGTGCAGGTGTAACGCCGGATTACGCGGTAATCGTGGATCCTCAGTACTGGAACACACGGCACCTCGATGCCGCGACGGGAGCAACGTGCGAGATCATCTCCGAAAGCTCGACGCATCCGAGGGTTTTTCGCGTCCTCGACGGCCCGGTCTCAATGTGCAGCTCTCTTTTCCCGCTCGGAACACATATAGAGGATCCTGAAGAACCGTTCGGCGCCCTTGGAGCCGGCGGTTCGGTTAGTACCACTGCATGGGACTTCGCCCGCCACCTCGGGTGCAGTCCGATTTACTGCGCGGGACTCGACCTTGCATTTCCAGGTCACAACACCCACTTTCGCGGGAGTTTTTTTGAGGCCCGTGCCCTTACCCTGTGCGACAGGTACTTTCCGGTCGAAACGATGGCTTTTGAGTATCTTCACAGCGGCCAGAGTGAACGTATCGACGCGAACAACGGCAAAACAGTATTGAGCGATCGAAGAATGAGCACTTATGTATGGTGGTTCGAGACGCAGGCCCGAAGGTATCCGCGTACATACACCAAAAACTTGAGTCGCGACGGTGCGGCGATTCCAGGAATTCCGTATGCATCCATAGACGAGCCGCTCGCACAAGCACCCCGGCGACGCCGGATCGATGAAATCCGACGCAGCTTGAGCCCCTCCGGACGCACCGAGGAACAGCATAAGCGCCGCCGCACGGCTCTCCGCGACCGCCTCAGTAACCTGCTCGAGGAACTCGCCTCGCTCGGTGATCTCGCCGAACACGCTTACCGCACGTCACAAACGGCTCGCAGCCAGTACGATCGAACCGGTCGAGTTGATCCGTCCCTCCTTCAAGAACTGAACGAACTCGACACGAAAATCCTCAATAACGAGTACCGTAATGTCGCCGCGTTTCTCCTTCAGGAAACCACTGAGCGCGTACGCCAGGAGCATTATCATCTCGACAGCCTCTCGATGAGCGAAGAAATATACGGAGCATTGAGCGAGAGCTGTCGCTATCACCACGCAGTCCTCAGTCTCGATTCCCTCGAGAACGCGTAACGGCCGAAATCCGGCAAAAGTACTAAAGGTCACGGCACGATCGCCCGACACTATAGACAAATGGGTAATAGGTGCGCGTCGCTTCGACACGTACCTTACATTTAAACGGTATGAACTGACGTCCAGTCATACCGTTTTTTTTGCTCGTCGGTCGCGGGACAGTCATACCAGATCGATGGCACGAAGGGTCTCTGAGGTACGCCGCCTTCTCCGGCAGAACCTCGAGTCTGTCGTTCGGGGTAGCTCGACCGCGCACTCTATGGCATGATCACCTGCGTGAATATGGAAGCTACATCCTCAGGTAATCTTTCCGCCACCCAAGCCGGCATCGAACCCACCGCTGAGTCCTCCCCAGTCGACGAGAAACTCCTTTCGCAAGTCTCGGGGATCACCGAAGCGCTTCCCGCGCGTCCATCGTGGGACGCCTACTTTATGGCAACAGCGATGCTCCTTGCATCCCGGTCGAGCTGTGAGCGGCTGCACGTTGGCTGCGTAATCGTTTCCACCGGCCGGAACCGCAACCGGATTGTGGCAGCTGGATACAACGGATTCCTGCCGGGAACGCCGCATCGGTCCAGGGTACGCGACGGACACGAACAGGCGACGGTCCACGCCGAACAGAACGCGATCGCCGACGCTGCACGGCGGGGCGTCAATCTCGACGGGGCGAAGATCTACGTCACGCACTTTCCCTGCATTAATTGCGCCAAGATACTCACCGCCGCGGGCATCGAGGAGATCATCTACCGCTACAACTACCGCAACGACGAACTCGTGCCCGACCTGCTCGCTGAAAGCGGTGTCGCCCTCAGACAGCTCTGAGCCGACGCATCCATGCGCTGGTCTTACGTTTAACACGGCTCGAAAAACGATTTAAGCAGCACGATCGTCGCGCGAACCTGCGAGATCCGCGTGTCACGCCTGCGGGCACGGCAACGTTCGTCGGCAAGCCCCACCGGGTGCCTTATCGAAAATACCGCGGTCGCTTCGCGCCCGCGCTCCGATTCGAAGGGCCGGCAGTCGCATGAGCCGGACTCGATACGCGCCTTGAACTCCGTGACGGCCCACGGGCTCCCTACCCGGCGGCAGCCGTGATAGGATCGCCCACAACGATACTGAGCGAACACATCGGGAGGCCAAAATGAGCGAATCACTAGGTTGGGGAATCATTGGAACCGGCAGCATTGCCACCAGGCAGACGAGCGATCTGAAGACGGCGGG